>JBBQZG010000005.1:0-50541 GCA_038207945.1 Burkholderiales bacterium | reverse complement strand
TGCCAGCCGCTCCCGTAATGTGCCTGTAAGTTGCAGCTGGGTTGAACCATCGCTGGGTCGATCCGATTGCAACGTGTTTTCGACTTTAGAAATGCGTGGTTTCAATCCAACAGGCCACAAACCCACCTGAATGCTAGGCCTGTGTTTACGACTTTAATAACCTGTTTACGACTTAAATTGCGCGGAATAACCGCTGCTTACCAGTTGACCTCTCGCTCAGGGGTTGCGCTGATGCGGTGAATGGACTGGTCTGCGCCGTCAAATTCTTCTTCCTGGCTCAAGCGCAGGCCAATCGTCAGCTTGATGGCGCCATACACCAGCACCCCGCCCAGCACCGCCCAGGCCACGCCCATGGCGGTGCCAATCAGTTGCGCGCTGAAGCTCACGCCCCCCAAGCCGCCGAGGGCATGGCTGCCAAAAATGCCGGCGGCGATGCCCCCCCAGGTGCCACATAAGCCGTGCAGCGGCCAAACCCCCAGCACGTCGTCAATCTTCCACTTGTTTTGTGTCAGCGTGAACATGACCACAAACAGCGCCCCGGCCACCGTGCCGGTCACCAGCGCACCCAACGGATGCATCAGATCCGAGCCGGCGCACACCGCCACCAGGCCCGCCAGCGGGCCGTTGTGCACAAAACCAGGGTCGTTTTTGCCAGCCACCAGCGCTGCCAGCGTGCCGCCGACCATCGCCATCAGCGAGTTGACCGCCACCAGGCCCGAAATTTTGTCCAGTGTCTGGGCGCTCATCACATTGAAGCCAAACCAGCCCACCGTCAAAATCCAGGCGCCCAGTGCCAGAAACGGAATGCTGCTTGGGGGGTGCGCCGAGATGCCGCCGTCTTTGCGGTAGCGGTTGGCACGCGCGCCGAGCAGGATCACCGCTGGCAAGGCGATCCAGCCGCCTACCGCATGCACCACCACGCTGCCGGCAAAGTCATGAAACTCTGCACCGGTCAGGTTTTTCAACCACGCCTGCACCCCAAAGTGCTGGTTCCAGGCGATGCCTTCAAAAAACGGGTAGACGAAGCCGACGATGACTGCCGTGGCAATCAGCTGCGGCCAAAAGCGGGCCCGCTCGGCAATGCCACCCGAGATGATGGCGGGAATAGCCGCCGCAAAGGTCAGCAAGAAGAAGAACTTCACCAGGTCGTAGCCGTTTTTGACGGCCAGCTGCTCGGCACCTACAAAGAAGTGCGTGCCATAAGCCACGCCGTAACCGACCAGAAAGTAGACGACGGTGGAGACTGAAAAGTCCACCAGAATCTTCACCAGTGCGTTGACTTGGTTCTTGCGCCGCACTGTGCCCAGCTCCAGAAACGCAAACCCGGCGTGCATGGCCAGCACCATGATGCCGCCGAGAAGAATGAACAAGGCGTCTGCGCCCTGTTTGAGTGCTTCCATGAGAACCTCTTTGAATGAATTGCGAGTTATTGGTGCGTTTTAACTGAATTAGCTGAAAACGCACCAATTTAAAGCAAGAAACGCGCCACATTGGTGTCACGGCCTCTCCCGCTAGAATCTTCGCTGTCATTGGGGAGTAGCCGCCCTTCTTCATTGAGAGGGGCTTGCGTCAACAGACTTGTTTTGCCACCTGTGGCAGACATGGCGCAAGCAGGGTTCACACAAGTGAATTCTGGCGAGACCTTTGGCTGTACGCCTCCGTTTTGGCCGGGGTTGCTGTGCAGTCATTGGTTTAATTTCCGGCCGGAGACCCTCATGGAAGCTTTTCTAATCTCAACCGGCATCGTCGCTCTGGCAGAAATGGGCGACAAAACCCAGCTTCTCGCCCTCATTCTGGCAGCACGTTTTCGTAAACCCTGGCCCATTGTTTGGGGCATTTTTGTCGCTACCCTGGCCAATCACGCCATGGCCGGTGCTGTAGGTGCCTGGGTCAACACGGTGCTGGGTCCGGATGTGTTGCGCTGGGTGCTCGGGGTGTCCTTCATTGCCATGGCGGTGTGGATGTTGATACCCGACAAGCTGGATGACGACGGCGAGGCTGCAGCGCCGCGGTTTGGCATTTTCGGCACCACCGTGGTGGCGTTTTTTCTGGCCGAGATGGGCGACAAGACACAAATCGCCACCGTCATGCTAGCGGCCAAGTACCAGGCTTTTTACTGGGTCATTGCCGGCACCACGGTGGGCATGATGCTGGCCAATGCGCCGGTGGTCTGGCTCGGTGAGCGCATGACGCGCCTGGTGCCGCTGCGCGTAGTGCACATCGTGTCGGCGCTGATTTTCATGGGCCTGGGGTTGTGGGCGCTGCTGGCAGACTTCTGATTTTGCTATATATTAAATAGCTGCTTGTGCAATAGATACGTGGGCTAGAGGTTTAAAAAACATATCTGTTTTTTAAACGACGGCTGTCACTCCCGAGTGCGCCCCTAGGCCCCAACCTTCAAGAACAAATCCTGGTCAGTTGCAAAATTGGCATGCAGCGGCATCAGCGCGCCGCCCAGCGCCCGGGCATCCGGGCCGACGTTGCCGGCAATCACGTTGGCCGGCCACAGGCCTTCCCAGTTGTAGCGCTGCAGCGCTTGTCCGGTGTCCGAAATCAGTTGCGCGAGCAGTGGGCGGCAAAACGAGCCGTCAATGACCACCGCGTCAATGTCCAGAAACGCGGTGCCGCTGACCACCGCATGCGCCAAGGCATTGGCTGCCTGCTTCAACCAGGCCTGGGTGTCAGGTGCATACACAACGCTGAGTGCGCGTTCGTCATAGGCGCCATGTGGGTCAAGGCCCTTGGCCATCAGGCGTTGTTCCAGTTCCCAAAGAGATGCGTGGTGCAACAGTTGCGTGGGTGGGGTGTCGCCTTGCGCCAAGCTGGACGGCAGCGAGGCCACAGCGCCTGCGTTGCCGTGCAGGCCACTATGCAGGTGCGAGTTGATGACCAGCCCGCCGCCGACAAAGGTGTCCACAAACAGGTACAAAAAGCTCTTCAGGTCGCGCCCGCGCCCTTGCACGAGTTCAGCCACACAGGCTGCAGACGTGTCTTTGGCAAAACTGACCGGCACATCCGTCATGGCCTGAACTTGCGCGCGCAGGTCGATCTGGTTCCAGTCTTCGGATTGCGCCTCGGACAGGCCCAGCGTCTTGTGCCAGCCGCCCATCTGAAAAGGCGCTGCCACACCCACGCCAACCAGCCGGTCTTTCAAATCACCCAGATGCTCGCGCATGGCGTTCAGGCGCTCGGCAATGGCGGGTAACAAGATAGCGACATCGGGAAAGACGTAATCGAGACTCTCGCGCTGACGCACCTGGCCGGCAAAATCCACCAGCAGCCAGTCGGCACCGCGTCGGCCAATCTTGATGCCAATGGCAAACGCACCGTCGGGATTAAGTGACAGCGGCACCGAGGGCTGGCCGATGCGGCCGCGCACACGGTCTTGTTTGAGGATCAGGCCGTCTTCTTCCAGTCGGGTCGTGATCAGGCCGATGGTTTGTGCGGTCAAGCCGGTGAGCCGGGCCAGATCTGCCTTGGGCAGGCTGCCGTTGAGGCGAATGGCCTGCAACACCACCCGTTCGTTGAACTGGCGCATGCCGACGTGGTTGGAGCCGCGCGGGCGCAGCAATTTGGGCGTTTCTACGGCGACCGGGTGGCGAGGTGGTGTCATGGGCGCAGATTTTCGCCGCTCAAAAAGCGGTCAGACTGAGTGGTAAAAAGAGGGAGGTGACTGCCAAGGCGATCCATGGGCCAATCAGCATGCCGACCTTGTAGTTGTCGCCGTCTTTTTTGTCCGCGTCGCTGAGCAGCTTGGCACCGGCTTTTTTGGCTTCGGCTTTGGTGCTCAGGCCAATGACGGGTTGGTTAGCCGCAAACACGGCAGGGGTGGCCGAAGTCAGGGTGCTCAGCAGCAGGGTGGTAGACAATTTCGTTTGGTATTCCTCGTGAGTCTGGCCTTTGCGGGTGGGTGCCTTCGCGCTTTTGCAGGGCCACTGTGCTGACCTGCGGAAAATTACGCTTGTTCGTTTAGCGTGGCTGGACCACAGTGGCAGAATAGTTACTAAATCAATTTGTTTTAGTTATAGACAACCCTAATATGATGCAAATAAATTCTTCTGTTCAAGTGGCCACGGCGGGCGAGGCGTTGATCGATTTCATTGCCCATAGTGATGGCCGGTTTGAGCCTTGCCTGGGTGGTGCGGTCTACAACCTGACGCGTGCGCTGGCCCGCCAGGGTGTCGGCACGATGTACCTCAACCCTTTGTCGCGGGACCGTTTTGGCAGGCAATTGGCCGCCGGTTTGGCGCAAGACGGCGTGCATCTGGCCGTGCCTGAGCCAGTGCTGCAGGTCACTTCCTTGGCGGTCGTGAATGTCAATGCGCAAGGCCATCCTGACTATGCGTTTTACCGCGAAGGCGTGGCAGATCGGGCCACCACAGCCGAGGACTTGACCCATGCCTGCCATGACCTGGAGGACTTGTCGCTGGTCTGCACCGGTGCGTTGGCGCTGTCACCTGATGATGCTGAAATTTACTTGCCATGGTTGGCCGCGCAGCGCCAGGCGGGCCGCACCGTGGTGATTGATGCCAACTTGCGCCCTTCCGTCATGCCCAATCTGGCGCTGTACCGCCGCCATGTGCTCACTGCGCTGCAATACGCTGACGTGATCAAGGCCAGTGATGAAGATCTGGCATGCCTGAATTTGCCTGGTGCGGACGCCTTGGCGCAGGCGCAGCATGTGTTGCAAAGTAGCCGTGCCAGCGTGATGGCACTCACCTTGGGTGCCAACGGTGCGGTGCTGCTGACGCGCCAGGGCCAGGTGTTTCAGGCGCACGACGCTGAGCCCGTGGCGGTGGTTGACACCGTGGGTGCCGGCGACTGCTTCCTGGCCGGCCTGGTCGCGGCCATGCTGGGGCACAAACTGCCTGCGGATTGGGGCAGTGAGGTCATCTCCGATGACGTGGCACGGCGTGTGTTGGGCAATGCGATTGCCAGCGCCAGCCTGTGCGTGATGCGCCGCGGCTGTGTGCCGCCTACCCGTACCGAGGTGTCACTGCGACTTGAAGGAACACCCTGCGTGTTCCTGCCCTGATTTTGAATGCACGGTTGGCCGCACACGGCGTGCGGCCAACCTGCTGGTTGCGGGGTCAGCGGGTTGATATACTCATTTGGCGCCGATTTGCCAGAATTGCGGGCGCTTAACAAGTGCCGCTAAAGATGCCATCCCAACCGGTTTTGCCTTTAGCGACAGTAAATACTGACATGATCGCTACCCCCCAGTCCATGCATTTTGATGCCGCCTTGCCCCTGCAAAGCGGCGCATTGCTGCGCGACTACAACTTGAGTTTTGAGACTTATGGCACGCTCAACGCCACACGGTCAAATGCCGTACTGATTTGTCACGCCTTGAATGCCTCACACCATGTGGCGGGTGTTTATGCAGGCAAGGACAAGTCCGAGGGCTGGTGGGACAACATGATTGGCCCAGGCAAGCCACTCGACACCAACAAATTTTTTGTCATCGGTGTCAACAACCTGGGATCGTGTTTTGGCTCGACCGGTCCGATGCACATCAATCCCGACAGCGGCCGCGTTTACGGTGCGGACTTCCCCGTGGTCACGGTCGAAGACTGGGTCAACGCACAAGCCCGCCTGCTGGACGTCCTGGGCATAGAAACGCTTGCTGCGGTCATGGGTGGCTCTTTGGGCGGCATGCAGGCCCTGAGCTGGACGCTTCAATATGTGGACCGCGTGCGCCATGCGGTGGTGATTGCCAGTGCGCCCAATTTGACAGCAGAAAATATTGCCTTCAACGAAGTGGCACGTCGCGCCATCCAGACCGACCCCGATTTTCACGCGGGCCATTTTTACCAGCACGGCACGGTGCCCAAACGCGGCCTGCGCATTGCCCGCATGATTGGTCATATCACCTACCTGAGTGATGACGTGATGAACGAGAAGTTTGGCCGCAAACTGATTGGCACCAACCAGGCTGCAGCAGAGCGTGCTTACTTTTACAGTACGCTTGAAGCCGAATTCCAGATTGAAAGCTACCTGCGTTACCAGGGCGACAAGTTTGCCGAGTACTTTGATGCCAATACCTACCTGCTGATCACCCGTGCACTTGATTATTTTGACCCAGCTCGCGGATATGGCGGCAACTTGAACCTGGCGCTGGCACGGGCGAGCGCCAAGTTCTTGTTGGTGAGCTTCACCACCGACTGGCGTTTTGCCCCTAGGCGCAGCCGCGAGATCGTCAAGGCGCTGCTGGACAACAAGCGCGATGTCAGCTACGCAGAGATCAACGCCCCTCACGGGCACGATGCCTTTTTGCTTGATGACCCACGTTATATAAGCGTTGTTCGCTCTTATTTTGAGAGCATTGGGGTGCCGCCATGAGCGACCTTACCATCATGCACGCGCTGGCCCGGCTGGTGCCAGAAGGTTCCCGCGTGCTGGACCTGGGCTGTGGCGATGGTGCCATGCTGGCGCACCTGAAACAAACCCGCGCTTGCAGTGGTTATGGCATTGAAATTGACGACGCCAATGTGCTGGCCTGCGTCAAGCGTGGTGTCAACGTCATCCAGCTCAACCTGGACGAAGGCCTGAGCATGTTTGAAGACGCCTCGTTTGACGTGGTACTGCAAATTGACACCCTGCAACACTTACGCAACGCCGAGGTGATGCTGCGCGAGACGGTGCGTGTCGGGCGCATCGGTATTGTGGCTTTTCCCAACTTTGCGCACTGGCCGAACCGGCTGAGCGTGCTCAAGGGCCGCATGCCGGTGACCAAGCGCCTGCCTTACCAGTGGTTTGACACCCCCAACATCCGAGTCGGCACGCACGCCGACCTGGGCGTGCTGGCGCAGCGTAGCGGCCTCAAGGTGCAGGACAGCTTTGGCCTCCAGAGTGGCGAAGTGGTGCGCCTGCTGCCCAATTTGCTGGCGGGCACCTCGGTGTACAAGCTCTCAAGATAGTTTTTGCGCTGAACATGCCAGGGCTTTGACTTGACCGATTCGCCCCCAACTGCCAAACTGAATAATAACTACGATCGATTGATATGCCATACCGTACCGCCACCCTCTTTGACCCCCTGCAAGTCGGCGACATCTCGCTTGCCAACCGGATCGTGATGGCTCCGCTGACGCGCAACCGCGCCCCCGATGCCGTCCCCACACCGCTCATGGTTGAGTACTACACCCAGCGCGCCAGCGCCGGGCTGATCATTTCAGAGGCCACCGCCATCAGCCAGCAAGGCCAGGGGTATTCGGATGTACCTGGCCTGTATGCAGAGGCGCAGGTCGAGGCCTGGAAGGACGTGACCCGCGGCGTGCACGCTGCCGGCGGCAGAATCGTTTGCCAACTCTGGCATGTGGGCCGCGTCTCGCACACCAGCCTGCAGCCGCATGGCGCACAGCCGGTGGCCCCATCAGCCATCACCGCCAAAACCAAAACCGTGCTGATCAAGGACGGCGTGCCGACGTTTGTCGACACCTCCGAGCCGCGCGCTTTGCAGGCCTACGAACTGCCTGACATCGTGCACGCCTATGCGGCAGCCGCACGCAATGCGGTGCAGACGGCCGGCTTTGACGGCGTCGAAATCCACGCTGCCAACGGCTACTTGCTCGACCAGTTTCTCAAGGCAGGCTCGAACCAGCGCCGTGACGACTTTGGTGGCAGCATTGAAAACCGCACCCGTTTCCTGCTTGAAGTGGTGCGCGCTGTCACCGATGCCGTGGGCTCGGGCAAGGTCGGCATTCGCCTGTCGCCAGTGACCCCGGCCAACGACGCCTTTGATCCCGACCCGCAACCGCTGTTTGACTATGTGGTGCGCGAACTGGCCACCTACGACCTGGCGTATGTGCACATCATCGAAGGTGCCACCGGCGGCCCGCGCGAGTTGCCTGACCGGCCTTTTGATTACACCGGCCTGCGCCGCGCCTACCGCGCGGCGGCTGGCAAGGGCGCCTGGATGATGAACAATGGTCTGGACAAAGCCCTGGCGCAGGAAGCCCTGACTGGCGGCGCTGACCTGGTGGCCTTTGGCCGCCCGTTCATTGCCAACCCGGACCTGGTGGAGCGTCTGCGCAAAGGCAAACCCCTGGCTGAAGGCGACCGCGCCACTTACTACGGCGGCGGTGCCAAGGGGTACACCGACTACCCGACGCTCAGAGGCTGACGGGTAAAGAACAAGGGGCGACAGGCTCAGGCAGTTCAGCTGCCGATCACGCCACCGTCCAATTTGGTGATCACAATGGTGGCGGAACGTGGGCGCTTACCCGCACCGTAGCCCGCGTTGGCTGGCCACTGGCTGGTGTATTTGGCCGGGTTGCCAATGTCGGTCATTTTGGTGCCTTCGCCCGGATGCTGGATGTTGATGAACATGGCTTTACCGTCAGGTGTTTCGCACAAGCCGGTGATTTCGCAGTCGGTGGGGCCAACCAGAAAGCGCTTCAAGACATCGGGTGACTGGCTCTTGCCGACAAAGGTCGTGACGCGCTTTTCACTGCCGTCTGCGCGCTTGTAATTCAGGATTTTGGTTTGACCGTCGCCCACTTTGCCTGGCACTGCGGCCAGCAACATGCAGTTTGTCTTGTCGGTGTAGGCACCGTCATCGGTCTGAATCCAGCACAGGCCGGTGGCCTGGCTGAACACCAAGCCATCGGGGGCCGACAGGTCGTTGTCATCGCTCAGGTTGGACAGGTTGATGCGACTCTTGTCGGCATCGGCCTCAGAAGAAAACAGGTAAATGTCCCACGTGAAGGCACGGTCGGTGGGCTTGCCTTCACCCAGGCGAATGATGTGGCCGTGCACATTGCCTTTGTTTTCCTTGGCACCCTTCATGTCGCTGTAGTAGCGGGGGTTGGCGGCATCCAGCCCCAACTCACCATCGACCGTGCGGTTGCTGTTGTTGGTGAGCGTCATGTAAAGCTCGCCCGTGCGTGGGTTGATGCCACACCATTCCGGGCGGTCCATCCGGGTTGCGTTGGCTGCATCGGCTGCCAGCCGGGTGAAGATGGCGACGTCGGTATTGGACTTGAATTCAAAGTCGGGGTAGGCCGCCACATAGGGGTTGTTCATCGAAAGTTCCAGCCATTCACCGCTGCCGTCGTCCTTGAATTTGGCGGCAAACAGGGTGCCTTGGTCTAGGTATTTGTCGCCTGCACTGAGGCGGTTGGCTGGGCTGGCATCTGCGCCGTCCCACACCGCAGCCGAGACAAACTTGTACATGTATTCGCCGCGCGCATCGTCACCCATGTAGGCCACGATGGGTTGGCCCACCACCGGTTTGGCAAAACTCACGCTTTCGTGGGCGAACCGGCCCAGACTGGTGCGCTTGCGTACCGCCATGCGCGAGTCGTAGGCGTCCATTTCGACCACATAACCAAAGGTGTTCATCTCGTTGCGGTAATCGCTTTGGGCATCGGCGGCCAGTGCGCCGTTGTTCCAGCGTGCGTACTGATCTGCCGCGCCTGCGCTTTCCCAGCCGTGGCGGCTGGCAGCACCGGCCTTGCGGCCATAACGGTTCAGGGCGGTGACTTGAAGGTCTTTTTTGCCACGGCGTTCATCGTCTTTGGCATCACGGAAAAAGTAGCCATACCAGTTTTCTTCGCCTGACACAAACGTGCCCCAAGGGGTTTTGCCGGTGCCGCAATTGTTCAGCGTGCCGCGCGCGCGGGTGGCGTCAGGGCTGAACTTGGTCACCAAATGCGCACTGCCTCTGGCTGTGCCGGTCACCAGCACATCGGTCATTGCCGTGACGCGGCGGTTAAAGCCTGATGCGGCATGGTACTGCCACTGACCACCTTTGGCTTCGATCTCGACCACTGACAGCCCATGAATGGCGAGCTCTTTGTCCACTTCACCCGCAGGGCGCGGCAGGGTGGACGCACCGCCACTGGCGTGGATAAAAAACGAACTGAGTTTTTCGTCCGTGGTGGCTTCGTGGTTGATGGCCAACAGGGCGCGTGTGGTGCTGGCAGCGGAGGGCTTTCCGGCAGCGTCCAGACCAAACCACTCCATGCCGTCATGGTGGTCGCCAGCACGTTGCTCAAACTGGGCATCGGTACCATCGTTTTTGAAGGCTGGGGTGTTGCCAGTGAGCGGATCGCCCAAGGCGTAAAGCACCTGCACCTTGTAGCCCGGGGCCACCACCACTTGGTCGGCCAGGCTTTTGCCAACGGCGGTGAAACCCAGGCTGTTCAATGGTGTGGCCAGACCAGCCGAGCCCATGCCCTGGCCGACGGTGGTGGCGCAACCGGTCATTGCAGCACTGCCCAGCAAAGTTGTGGCGGCGGCACCCGCACCACTGAGCAGAACACTGCGGCGGCTCAGGCGCGAAGTGATCACAGCGTCAATATGCGGGTTGCAGCAGGTATTGGAGTCTTCGTGGTTGAAAACGTCGGAAGGGGTGGGGTGTGACTGTTTCACAGCGGCTCTCGGGTTGTTGAACTCGCGCAGAGCATGTAACAAGACTGTGACAAAGGTGTGACGATGTCCGCCGCCGGGTTTCACTGGTGAGGTCAACCCAATGCAATCATCGCGGTCAGTGTGTGTGTGTTGCCTGGTGCCACTTCAACCTGGTCCGGCCCTGCGTTGCAGGTCTCCACGCACAGCATGTCCTTGAATTCACCTGCGGCCATGTCGGCAAAGGCTTTGGCGCGTTCGCTCCATGGGTTCCACACCACCGTGGATGTGCTGCCCTGCTTGGTCACGCGGATGTTGCGGCCCCATGCCTTGTCTTGAATCAGGCAATCGGCTGTGGTGTCGGTGTAGATGCGATCGGTTTCGCCAGTGAATTCAACGCCACCGGTTTGCCTGAGCTGGGCAAAGTTTTGCACCTTGTCCAGGTAGGCGCAACCATCGAGCCCCTGCACCGTGGTTTGCGCGATGTCGCCCACGCAAAAGTAGGTGTGCAGAGCGTCCGTGATCGTGAAAGGTGCCGTGCCCGTGTTGCGGGTGACCAGCGCCATGCTCAGGGTTTGGCCCACGGTCACGACCAGTTCCAGGTCAAACGCATAGTCCCACAGCACGCGGGTGCTCGCATCGTCTCTCGTTCCTAAACGCAGCACCACTTGCCCGGCGGCATCCTGGGTGGTTTCACGCACGTCCCACACACGCGTGCGCACAACGCCGTGTGCAGGCAGGCCGTCGCGGGCGCCAAACCATGGCCAGCACACCGGCACGCCACCGCGCACGCCCTTGCCTGGTTCGTACACAGCTACTTTGGAGACCCAGATCACAGGCTGTTGCCCGGCCGGTTGCCATGCCAGTACTTGTGCGCCTTGGAGCGCCACGCGTGCGCTGGCGTGAGGGGTGTGGATTTCGGCCACGGGCAAGTCCGCGCCGCTGTCGGCAAATTTCAGGGTGCCTGCCAAGGCAAAGCGGCTGTTGAGGGCATTGAGGGTTTGGGTCATGTTGTCTCCATTGAAAATACTACATAATTAATAGCTATAAGCCTATTTAAACAATCGGCTAGAAGGTGATTTTTTATATAAAAATACATCACCCGATTTGCCATTGGCTGCGCGTCGCTTTACGCCCTGAACCCCTGTCCGCGCCAGACCCATGCCCCGTTTTGCTGCCCACCCATAACTGCTGCGTGCGATCGCGACCAGATGGTCACTGCTGACCCAATTTTCGCTGGGTGATGTCCTTGATCACGCCTACAAAGTGCGTCAGTTGGTTCTGATGGTTGCGCCAGGGAAAAATGGTCAGTTCGTTCCAGAACGCGGTGTTGTCTTTTCGGTAATTCAGAATTTCACCGAAATATGTCGTGCCGTTTTTTTGTGCCAGACGTATCTGATCGAGCACGTCATGGTTGGTGTCTGGACCTTGAAAAAAGCGACAGGTTCGTCCCAGTGTTTCGGCCTTGCTGAACCCTGAAATCGCGATGAAGGCGTCATTGAGGGCGAGAATAATTCCCTCAGCATCGGTGATCAGCACGCCCTCCGCAACGGAATCGAGCTCAGTTTGGCTCATGCGAAACAAGGCTTCTGGCGTGTGGCTGTTCATCATGGGTATGTTAGCGGTGTTTGCCTGGGGTGTGCGGTAGATTTCAGACGTGGCATGATGATGCGAACAGCCCATGAACCATGTCAGGAGTAATGATGAACGCACGCCTTCCCGCTTCGCTTTTGAACGCCATCCAGGCCCTGACCCAAGTCAACCAGGCTTGGGACAACGACTTGGTGGCGCAGTTGACAAACTACATCGCCATCCCCGCGAAGTCACCGATGTTTGACGCAGACTGGGCGCAGCATGGCCTGATCGACACCGTGGTGCAAAACGCCTTCGAGTGGGTGCAAGCGCAAAAGGTGGATGGCCTGACGCTTGAAATCATTCGCCTGCCCGGGCGCACACCGGTGCTGTTTTTTGAGCTGGCAGCCTCCACCGGCAGCAGCAACCAGGCGGTGTCTGACCAGACCGTTCTGATGTACGGCCACCTCGACAAGCAGCCCGAGTTCACGGGCTGGCGCTCTGACCTCGGGCCTTGGACACCCAAGTATGAAGACGGCAAGCTCTATGGCCGTGGCGGTGCCGACGATGGTTATGCCATTTATGCGGCCATCACCGCCATCCAGGTGCTCAAAACCCAGCACGTCGCACACCCGCGCATCGTCGGGTTGGTGGAAACCTGCGAAGAAAGCGGCTCCTACGACCTGATGCCCTACATTGACCTGTTGCGAAAGCGCCTGGGCGACGTGGGCTTGGTGATTTGCTTGGATTCGGGCGCGGGCAACTACGACCAGCTTTGGCTCACCAGCAGCTTGCGCGGCATGGCCAGCGGTACGCTCAGGGTGGAGGTGCTCACCGAGGGGGTGCACTCAGGCGATGCCAGCGGCCTGGTGCCGTCGAGTTTTCGGATTCTGCGCCACCTGCTGGACCGGCTCGAAGACAGTGGCAGCGGCCGCCTGCTACCGGCCAGTTTCCATTGCGAGGTGCCTGCCGACCGCCTGGCCCAAGCCAAAGCCACCGCTGCCATTTTGGGGGAGGCGCTGTACAAGCGCTTTCCTTGGGCGCATGCCGATTGCGGCGGCAGCAGCCAGACCATGCTGCCCACCACCAGTGACCCGCTGCAAGCCTTGCTGGCGCGCACTTGGACGCCCACCTTGAGCGTGACCGGCGCGGAAGGCTTGCCCGAACTCAAAAACGCCGGCAACGTGCTGCGGCCCTATACCGCCTTCAAGCTCAGCCTGCGCCTGCCGCCGCTGATTGACGCGGCCAGCGCGGTGGCCGAGCTGAAAACCTTGCTGGAAGACAACGCGCCATACCAGGCCAAGGTGACGTTTGAAGGCGGCGCTGGGGCCACCGGCTGGAACGCGCCCAGCACCGCGCCATGGTTTGAGCAGGCTTTGAACGCCGCCTCAAAAGACTATTTTGGCGCACCCTGCGGCTACATCGGCCAGGGCGGCACGATTCCGCTGATGAACATGTTGAGCCAAGGTTTCCCCAAAGCACAAATGATGGTGTGCGGCGTGCTCGGTCCCAAAAGCAACGCGCATGGGCCCAACGAGTTTTTGCATGTGTCCTATGCGAAAAAACTCACAGCGGCGGTGGCGCAAGTGATCGCGGCAGCGGCCATGGCCTGACGCGCAGGCCCACCTGTTT
The DNA here is from genome assembly GCA_038207945.1 of Burkholderiales bacterium. Taxonomy (GTDB): domain Bacteria; phylum Pseudomonadota; class Gammaproteobacteria; order Burkholderiales; family Burkholderiaceae_C; genus Rhodoferax. The sequence goes on along the minus strand of JBBQZG010000005.1, from coordinate 36,987 downwards.
TGGACAAGTTGGCCTCTTCTTGACATCTATCAACGACAGTGACCGCGCCAGCGCTCAAGCTCGCGTGAAAACAGTTCATGTCATGAACAAACTATTTGGCTCAATCGCGCTGGTGTTGCTGACACACGCCGATATCGTGCGGCTGTTTGTGCCCACTAGCCTGCTCAAGCGGAAGGATTTGGACCCTGGCATTTTAAAATGTCTGGAGGCACGTGATGCCTGCCACGGCATGGAGGTTACCGAGTCAAAAATCTCGCGCCTGCGAACCGGCAATTTCTGGACCGATTTCACCAACTTCAAACGCCGCACTGAGACCACCGGCTGGCGTTTTGATGCGTTGATTTTGCTTGTGGATGACCTGATGGTGTACCGCTCGTGGGGAGGGCAGCCCGCCATCAACGAAGTTGAAGTCAGAACCAATCCGTTGGGACCATTCCAGGACATCGGCCCTGGGTTGCTGACAACGGACTGATGACGCTGCGCCGCTAGAGTTTTTCAGTTTCGCCGGAACGGGGTTGCCATTTCATCAGGCGTTTCTCAACCAGCCCCACCAGGCTGTCGAGTGCTAGGGCAAACACTGTCAGCACGACAATACCAGCCATCACGGTGTTGATGTCAAAGCTGCCCTCGGCCTGCAAAATCAAATAGCCCACACCCTGGCTGGAGCCCAGATACTCGCCCACCACCGCGCCGACAAACGCCAGACCGACCGAGGTGTGCAAGGAGCTGAAGACCCAACTGGTGGCACTGGGCAGGTACACATGGCGAAGCAGCTGGCGCGCATCGGCCCCCAGCATGCGGGCGTTGGCCAGCACCACCGGGCTGACTTCCTTCACGCCCTGGTAGACGTTGAAAAACACGATGAAAAACACCAGTGTCACGCCCAAAGCCACCTTGGAGCCCATGCCCAAGCCAAACCAGACCGAAAAGATCGGCGCCAAAATGATCCGTGGCATGGCGTTCATTGCCTTGATGTAGGGCTCCAGAATCGCGGAAGCCATGGGGGCCAGCGCCAGCCAGAGCCCACCGCCCAAGCCCAGTCCCGCACCTATGGCAAAGGCCATCAGGGTTTCTGCCAGTGTTACCCCAAGGTGTCTGTAGATGTCAGCATCTGTCACAAACCAGGCCCAGATGCGTTCGAACATCTTGAGTGGTTCGCCAAAGAAAAATGCCGCCTGGCTGTCGTTGTCAAACATCATGGGCGGGATCAAGCCCGGCACCGTCATCACATGCCAGAACACAAACAGCGCCACCAACAGACTCAGTTGCCAGAGCCACAGGGTGCTACTTTTCGGCTTCATCAATTTCCACATCGCTTCAAGCCACTTTCAACTGTTGTTGGTAACCCTTGAGCACTTCTTCGCGCAGAACGTCCCAAATGGCTTTGTGCAACGCCAGAAAGCGCGGCGTGGTCTTGATCTCGGCCACATCGCGCGGGCGTTCAATGTCAATGGCAAAGTCACCGATCAGGTGGCTGCCCGGCCCGGCGCTCATCACCACCACGCGGTCGCTCATGGCAATGGCTTCATCGAGGTCGTGGGTGATGAACAGCACGGCCTTCTTTCTGGCTTGCCAGATGTCGAGCAACTCGTTTTCCATCAGTTGGCGGGTCTGGATGTCCAGCGCAGAAAACGGCTCGTCCATCAGAATGATGTCGGGGTCCAGCACCAGGGTTTGCGCCAGGCTGACGCGTTTGCGCATGCCGCCGCTCATCTGGTGCGGGTAGCGGTCGCCAAACCCGCCCAGGCCAACGCGACGCAGCCACTCGTTGGCCTGGACTTGCGCCTGGGCGTCTGGGATACCGCGAAACTGTAGCCCTGCTGACACGTTGTTCAGTGCCGTGCGCCAGGGCATCAGGCTTTCGGCCTGAAACATGTAGCCCGCGCGGGAGTTAATGCCCACGAGTGGCTGGCCAAATACGCTGACCGAGCCGGTACTGGGCTCCAGCAAGCCCGCGCCCACGTTGAGCAGCGTGCTTTTGCCGCAGCCCGTGGGCCCGACCACGCTGACGAATTCGCCTGCAGCCACTGTCAGGTTGACTTGCTGTACCGCGGTGTAGCGTTGACCAGGCTGGTCTTTGCTGACAAAGGTGCAGGCCACGTCCTGCAGCTTGAGTGCTGCCGTCATGTCAACCTTTGGGGTACTTGGCGTTGGCCTTCTTGACAAAGTCGTTGGTGTAGACGGCCATCAGATCCAGTTTGGCCGCAGCGATTTTGTCGTCCACGCTGGCCAATGCCTTGAACGCAGTCTGGGCACCTTTTTCCGGGATCATGCCATCTGGCGACAGGGCGCCTTTAGCGGCCAGAAAGGCGTCAATGTAGACCGCACGGTCGCCCAGCAAAAAGCCTTCGGGCACGGCCTTGATGATCTCTGCTGCACCTGCCTTCTGGATCCACTTGTTGGCGCGCACCATGGCATTGGTGAGGGCTTGGGTGGTGGCCGGGTTTTTGTCGATGAAGGCTTGCGGCGCGTACAGGCAACCGGCGGGCATGGGGCCACCAAAGACCCGGTCAGACTCGGCCACGTTGCGTGTGTCCGACACAATTTTGAGGTCGCCAGAACGCTGCAGCAGCGTGATGACGGGGTCGAGGTTGCTCATGGCGTCAATTTGGCCAGAGCGCATGGCGGCCACCGCGCCGTTGCCCGTGCCGACGCCGATGATGCTGACATCGCTGGGCTTCAGGCCGGCTTTGGCCAGAATGAAGTTGACCATGACGTTGGTCGAACTGCCCGGAGCGGACACGCCGACTTTTTTGCCCTTGAGGTCGGCCACGGTTTTGAAGTTGGGCATGGTCTTGGGGTTGATGCCCAGCACGATTTGCGGAGCCGCGCCCTGCAACACAAAGGCCCGCATTCTCTGGCCCTTGAACTGCATGTTGACCGTGTGCTCAAACGCGCCAGAGACCACATCGGCACTGCCGCCCACCACCGCTTGCAGCGCCTTGGCGCCACCGGCAAAGTCAACGATGGTCACGTCCAGGCCTTCAGCCTTGAAGTAGCCCAACTCTTCAGCAACCGTCAAAGGCAGGTAATACAGCAGATTTTTACCGCCAACGGCCAGCGTGACTTTTGGCTTTTCAAGGGCTTGCGCCAGGGCCCAGTGGGGCCAGGTGGCAGCGGCGATGCCGCCCGCAATCAGGTGTCGTCTTTGCATGAGGTGTGTCTCCAGTAGAAATGGAAAAGCAGGGCATCTGATCGTGCCCTGTCAGCCGCAAATCATACCGCCGGAAGCGGCGGAGTTTTTGGTCGTGTTTTAAGCCACACGAGTGCCGCGCCAGTGAGCAGCACCGGGATCAAAGAGCCCATATTGAGCAGTTGCCAGCCCTGGGTGGTGACCAGCACGCCAGAGGCGAACGAGCTGACGGCGGTGGTGGCAAACACAAAGAAATTCAGTGCCCCTTGTGCCCGGTCTTTCTCTTGTGGCGTGTACGTTTGCAAAGATAAGGTGGTGCTGCCCGTGAACAAAAAATTCCAGCCCACGCCCAGCAAAAACAACGCGATCAAAAACTGGTGCAAGTCCACGCCCGAGAGCGCAATGACGATGCACACCACGTTAAGCACCACACCAATCCCCATGATGGGCAGCACGCCAAAACGCTTGATCAGGTGGCCGGTGAAAAAGCCCGGTGCAAACATGCCGATCACATGCCATTCCAGCACCAGTGCCACGTCAGAAAACGGCAGGCTGCACTGTTGCATGGCCAGTGGTGTGGCCGCCATCAGCAGGTTCATCACGCCAAAGCCAAGCGCACCACTGACCGCAGCCACAATGAACACCGGCTGACGCATGATCTCACGCAGGGGTCGGCCGTCGTCATTGAGTTTTTTGGCAGGTGTGGGCGGAAACGTGATGAACGCAAGCACCGCCATGGACAGCAGCGCCACACCAGCCAGTGCCAGGTAGGCGCCCATGAAGGGCACGGCGGTGAGCGTGCGTGTCTGTGCCGCCAGGTTTGGGCCCGCCACGGCACCAATCAGCCCACCGGCCATCACCATCGACACGGCTTTTTCCTTGTAACCCGCACTGGCCAACTCGGCGGCGGCAAAGCGGTACAGGTTGGCATTGGCGTTGTAGTAACCGGCAATCACAGTGGCAGCGCACAGCAGCCAGAAGTTGCTGGTCCAGGCGGCGTAGGCACAGAGCAGTGCGCTGCCAAAAGCGATCACCAAACCCATTTGAAACGAGGCCTTGCGGCCAAAGCGGTGCTGGGTTTTGGCGACCAGTCCGGTTGAAAACGCACCACCCACCACATAGCCCATCACCGGCAGCGTGGCCATCCAGCCCAAGGGAGCCAGACTGAAGCCCACCAAGCCGTTGATGGCAATGAAGGTGACGTTGTTGGTCAGGAAAAGGCCCTGGCAGATGGCCAGAAGCCAGAGGTGTCGGTTCATGAAGTGGGCAGAAAGACAAGCAGTTGGCAATTGTCGTGATTTTTGACTGATTGTGAGTTGGTTGATTTACATCATTTACTTGAAAGAGGGGCTTGGTTACTCTCGGCGGCTTGACTTTGCAAGCGCTTTTCCAGGCGCCTCTTTTTAGCCCCATGAATTCTGCAGTTGACTCTTCCCTTAAAGCCCCAGAAGGCGCCGGTACGATGGCCGCTATGGAGCTGGTCTGCCCGGCTGGCAGTCTGCCCGCGCTCAAAGCTGCCGTAGACTTTGGCGCAGATTGCGTCTACCTGGGTTTTCGCGATGCCACCAACGCACGCAATTTTGCCGGCCTGAATTTTGACGAAGCGGCCATTGAGGCCGGCATTCGCTACGCCCATGACCGCGGCCGCAAAGTGTTTGTGGCGCTCAACACTTACCCGCAAGCCGCCAAAGCGGCGCTGTGGCAACGCGCTTTGGACCGTGCCGCCCACAGCGGGGTGGACGCCGTCATATTGGCTGACCCCGGCATGATGGCCTATGCGGTCAAACACCAGCCGCAATTGCGCTTGCATTTGTCGGTGCAAGGCTCTGCCACCAATTACGAGGCGCTTGATTTTTATCATCAGCACTTTGGCATTGCGCGCGCGGTGCTGCCGCGTGTGCTTTCCATGACGCAGGTCGCCCAGGTCATCGACAAAACCCCGGTTGAAATCGAGGTGTTTGGTTTTGGCAGCCTGTGCGTGATGGTCGAAGGCCGCTGTGCGCTGTCAAGTTATGTCACAGGTGAAGCACCCAACACCAACGGCGTGTGCTCACCGCCCAAGGCGGTGCGCTGGGTGGAAACCCCCCAGGGCCGAGAATCGCGCCTGAATGGCGTACTGATCGACCGCTACGCCGTCGGCGAAAACGCGGGTTACCCCACGTTGTGCAAGGGTCGTTTTGACGTGGGTGATGAGCAAAACTATTACGCCATCGAAGAGCCCACCAGCCTGAACACCTTGTCGCTGTTGCCTGAGCTTATGAAAATCGGTGTGCGCGCCATCAAGATCGAGGGCCGCCAACGCAGCCCGGCCTATGTGGCGCAAGTCACCAAGGTCTGGCGTGCCGCCATCGACAGCTGCCGCGCCAACCCGCACCGCTACACCGCCAAACCCGCCTGGATCAGCGACCTGGACAAAGTGGCCGAAGGCCAGCAGCACACGCTAGGTGCCTACCATAGGCCATGGAAATAAGCATGATGAAATTGGCTCTTGGCCCCCTTCTTTACTACTGGCCACGCGACGAGGTGCTGGCGTTTTACGAAGCCGTGGCACAGTCCCCGGTCGACATCGTTTACCTGGGTGAGGCGGTGTGTTCGCGCCGGCACGAGCTGCGGCTGAATGACTGGCTGGACATTGCCACTGTTTTGCGTGATGCGGGCAAAGAAGTCATCTTGTCCACTCAAGTGCTGGTTGAATCCGGTGCCGATGTGACGGTGCTGCACAAGATCACTGCGAACGGCCAATTCATGGTCGAAGCCAATGACATGGGCGCGGTGCATTGCCTGGAGGGCAAGGTGCCGTTTGTCGCCGGGCCACACCTGAACATTTACAACGTGCCCACGCTGCAATGGATGGCCGCGTTGGGTGTGAAACGCTGGGTGATGCCGCTGGAAATGGGCCGTGACGACCTCGCGTTGCTGCTGGCCGGATGCCCCGCCGGAGTGCAAACCGAGGTGTTCGCCTATGGCCGCATGCCGCTGGCTTTTTCCGCGCGTTGCTTTACCGCGCGCCACGCCAACCTACCCAAGGACGACTGCCAGTTCAAATGTTTGGCGCACCCTGATGGGCTGATGATGCGCACCCGTGAAAACGAGGAATTTCTGGTGCTCAACGGCATCCAGACCCAATCGGCCCGCGTCCACAACCTGCTGCCTGAATTGGCGGACATGCAAGACATGCGGGTCGACGTGGTACGCATCAGCCCACAGTCGCGGCACACCGTGCGCATCGTCGAACTGTTTCAGGGTGTGATGCAGGGTCGCCTGGATGTCGATATGGCCAACGCCGAGTTGCTGTCCCTTATGCCCGAGAAGCCTTGCAATGGTTACTGGTACGGCAAGCCGGGTCTTGAACAAATTGCGGCAAGCCCTGAGCATGCGTAGCGATGACACGATGGATGGCCGCGCGGGGCTCGCCATGAACGACGGTGAAGGAAATTCAATATGACTGCAAAACCCTTGGTGATCCCCGCCCCACTCGGGGCCATGCTGGGCCGTTTGCCTGGCTACCCTGGCTCCCTGTTGTTTGTGACTGGCCTGAATGTGGCTCTGGCCAAACAACTGGCACCGGACGTGACGCACATGCTCACGGGTAAAAAGCTGCGTCTGCGTGTCACGGATGCAAACTGGGCCTTTGATTTTGAATGGAGAAACAGCCGCTTTGTGGCTTGCCAGAATGCCGGGGCCGCAGACCTCACCATCAGCGCCAGCGCGCATGACTTTGTGCAGTTGGCGCGCCGCCAGGAAGACCCTGACACCCTGTTTTTCAACCGCCGTCTGGCGATGGAAGGTGACACTGAACTCGGTCTGCTGGTGAAAAACACCATTGACGCGATTGAGTTGCCGGTCTTCAACCTGGAACAATTCAAGCCGCACCATGTCATGGCGCAGGCCCGGCAGCGTTTCAAGTCTCTGCTGGGTGGCTTGCGACTCTGAAAAAGCCCAAACTATGTCAACCCCTACGCCTTATGCCAGACCCTGAACATCGCCACAAACGCATCATCGTCGCCATTTCCGGGGCCAGCGGCGCGGTGTATGGCGTGCGCTTGCTGGAAATGCTGCGCGCCATGGACCACGTGCGCACCCATTTGATCGTTTCTGCAGCGGGCTGGCTGAACTTGCAACAAGAACTGGACATCACGCTTAAATCGCTGGAAGACCTGGCCGATGTGGTTCACCCGGTTCATGAAATAGGTGCCAGCATTGCCAGCGGTTCGTTCCAGTGCGACGGCATGGTGATCGCGCCGTGTTCCATGCGCACGCTGGCCGCAGTGGCGCACGGCCTGTCAGACAACCTGATCACACGCGCCGCAGACGTGATGCTCAAAGAGCGCCGCAAACTGATTTTGATGGTGCGAGAGACCCCGCTAAACTTGGCCCACCTGCGCAACATGACCAGCGTGACCGAGATGGGCGGCATCATCTTCCCGCCCGTGCCAGGTTTCTATCAGCGCCCCCAATCCATCGCGGACATGGTGGGTCACACGGTCAGCCGTGTCATTGATGCGCTGGGTTTGCCTCAGGTTGATGCGCCACGCTGGACTGGCTTGACCAAATAGCACCCAACTCATGGCTTACCGCGACCTTCGTGAATTCATCGCTCAGCTAGAGCAACTGGGCGAACTCAAGCGTGTGCAGGCCGAGGTGTCGCCCCATCTGGAAATGACAGCGCTGTGCGACAAAGTGTTGCGCTCAGGCGGCCCGGCCCTGCTGTTTGAGCACCCCACCGGCCACAACATGCCGGTGCTTGGCAACCTGTTTGGCAGCACGCGCCGTGTTGCCCTGGGCATGGGGGTTAATGACGTGAGCGAGCTGCGCCAGTTTGGCCATGTATTGGCCGCCCTCAAGGAGCCAGAAGCCCCGAAAGGTTTCAAGGAGTTGTTGGGCCTGGGCAGCATGGTCAAAACCCTCTGGGCCATGGCCCCCAAAGAACTGCGCAGCGCGCCATGTCAGGAGATGGCCTGGGAAGGTGCCGACGTGGACCTGGCGCGCCTGCCCATCCAGCACTGCTGGCCGGGCGACGTGGCACCGCTCATCACTTGGGGCCTGGTCATCACCCAAGGCCCGCACAAGGCGCGGCAAAACCTGGGCATTTACCGCCAGCAGGTGCTGGCTCGCAACAAAGTCATCATGCGCTGGCTGCCGCACCGCGGTGGTGCGCTCGATTTTCGGGACCATTGCCTGGTCAATCCCGGTCAGCCCTACCCCGTATGTGTGGCTTTGGGTGCTGACCCCGCCACAATTTTGGGCGCGGTCACGCCGGTCCCAGACAGTTTGAGCGAATACCAGTTTGCCGGGCTCTTGCGCGGCAGCCGCACCGAACTCATCAAAGCGCTGGGCAGTGAATTACGCGTGCCCGCCTTTGCCGAGGTCGTGCTGGAAGGCCACATTTATCCGGATGCGCAGCACAAAAGCGGCTTTGAGCACGCCCTTGAAGGCCCGTTTGGTGACCACACGGGCTACTACAACGAGACCGCAGAGTTTCCAGTGTTCACCGTTGACCGAATTACCCAGCGCCGCGAGCCCATTTACCACTCTACTTACACCGGCAAACCGCCGGATGAGCCTGCCATGCTGGCGCTGGCCTTGAACGAGCTGTTTGTGCCGCTGTTGCAGCGCCAGTACCCCGAGATCACTGACTTCTATTTGCCTGCCGAGGGCTGCAGTTACCGCATGGCAGTGGTCAGCATCAAGAAGGCTTATCCGGGCCACGCCCGCCGCGTGATGTTTGGCATCTGGAGTTTTTTGCGCCAGTTCATGTACACCAAGTTCATCGTGGTGGTGGACGACGACATCAACCCGCGCGACTGGAAAGACGTGATCTGGGCCATCACCACAAGGGTGGACCCGACACGCGACACCTTGCTGGCTGACAACACGCCGATTGACTACCTCGACTTTGCCTCACCGGTGAGCGGCCTGGGCAGCAAGATGGGCATCGACGCTACGAACAAATGGCTAGGGGAGACCACCCGCGAGTGGGGCAAGCCGCTGACCATGAGCCCCGAGGTGACCGCCAAAGTCGATCAGCTCTGGCAAACGTTAGGTATATAAGCTAAATGGATCTGTAGCCCTTTAATAAAAAGAATAGTATGCTATTTAAAACATAGCAATTGAGGCGATTACCCAGTCCCTTGACGCGGACCGACACAAAACCCCAGCGGGAAGGTTTGCAGGCTGCCTTGCCGTTGGGGGTCGCGCGATCTCATCCGTGGCACTGCGGGTAATCCCTGTAGCGTTTTGCAGTTCTGTCCCGACAATTAAGCGGTTGCTTAACTCATATCAATATTTCACAGGAGACAGTCATGTTCAAGTTTTTACTCGCTTTCAAATCTGCCATGCTGGCGTTGCTGCTGGCAACGTCTTTCCAGGCGCAGGCCGCCGACGATGTCATCAAGACGGTCTACCACATGAGTGAAGGTATTCCACAGGCTTCCCGTGCCATGGCCAACATTCGCAACCACCTGGCCGCTGACCCCAAGGCAAAGATCGTGGTGGTGGCGCATGGCCTGGGCATTGATTTTTTGCTGCAGGGTGCGACCAACCAGATGGAACAGCCTTTTGCCGGGGCGATTGCTGACCTGGCCAACCAGGGCGTGGAGTTCCGGGTCTGCAACAACACCTTGACGTCGCGCAAGATTGACCCAAACAAAGTGGCCATGGAAGCCAAGATCGTGCCCTCTGGTGTGGCTGAAGTGGCCAGGCTCCAGGCGCGTGAAGGCTTCGTCTACATGCGTCCGTAAGTTCAGTCGGCTAACACAGAAACACGGCGAATGCCGTTTGACTGGCGGGTGATTCATTCTGTTACAGAACTTGCATTTCCCGTGGCGACATGGATGGAGATCGCCCGTAGCATGAGGTTTTCAAGGAAATCACATGGCCATCTCACCGAGCTTCTTCAACAAACGCGAAACAGAAACTCCTGCGTCACGCCACGCCGTGCCCATGCCGCCACAGGCCACCAGTTATGCCGCATCGACGACCTCGCCGGCTCAAACCGTGTCGAGCCCTGCAAATGCCAGTGTCAGCGCCACAACTGCCAATGCCGACGCTCCGGCGTCGGTTGGCGGGAGCAAACTCATTGTGGGTCCCAACATCAAGCTCAAAGGCGTCGAGATCACCGACTGCGACACGCTGTTTGTCGAGGGCTTGGTGGAAGCCACCATGGATTCGCGCCTGATGGAAATCGCTGAGCAGGGGGCTTTCAAGGGCTCGGCCGAGATCGACCTGGCCGAGATCCGGGGCCAGTTTGACGGCAACTTGACGGTGCGCCAAAAGCTGGTGATCTACGCCACTGGCCGGGTTACTGGCAAGATCCGTTACGGCAAGCTGGTGATTGAGGAGGGTGGGCAGCTCACCGGTGATATCCAGTTTGGCGCCACGCACAGTCCACGGTCTGGCAGTGCCGAAAAACCGGTTTTGGCCGTGGCCGGTTGACGCCCGGGGCTATCTGACGTCAGGGGTGGTGTGGCAACGCAGTGCCATGTGTGACTGAATCCCGGTCAAACATCAGCTTGTCAATCGTTCCGCTGACCGCCCCGAAAGTCACCGCTTCATTCACCCGAGGCCTTGCAGTGCGCTTCATCACTTTTGCTTGGGTCAAGTTTTCTGCGCCCCAGCTAAAAGGTCAGGAGCCAAGGCTTCGGTATTCTGGTGAGGTGGTCTGTGTGCGAGTTTGGTGCGTTAGGGCACAGACCGCTCGTTCTCTGATTGACATCATCGGGCTCCCATATTCAGTTACACCCTGAGGAGCTTTGAAATGATCAGTCTCACCAAATCCCTGGCCCTTGTCTTGAGTTCATTGACACTGGTCGCCTGCGGTGGAGGTGGCGGTGGATCGACGGCTGCGCCAGCATCCGGGCTCATCATTCCAGCAGTTTCTGTGGCCTCGCTTGAATTGGCAAAGTACGAAGGTGTGTGGCAACAGGTGTGTGTGAATCACATGAGCAGGACGACGACTTTGGTGGCGATCAGTGCCGATACTTTCACCGTCACGCCGCAAGAAAATCATTATGCCAATGCTGACTGTACCGGCACTCTGGTGGCGACTGGCGGCTTCGGCAAGCCACAGGAAACCGTCAAGTATCGGGCGACCCTGCAAGGTGCTTCGGTCAAATTGCTCGACGGGACCACGATTCAGGCTGCTGTAGATCCGGCTACCTCTACCCTGTCCATTGCTTCCTTTGTGTTTTCCGGTAGCGGTGTCAGACAAACTCTTTACATCGAAGGTGGCAAGACCCTGACGACCCTCGCTTACGCCGAGGGCGATACAGGCGTGGTGCGTGATGCAGTGAACGGTGGAACCACAGAAGGCGGACTGTTGCTGCGCAATGGGGAATTGCTTGCGCTTGTGCCAGCCATTGGTTCAACCACCGCATTTACTGTGAACCAACGATTCTTCCGGTGATTCACAGGCTGTGCAGGCCGCTGCACAGTCTGTGACTTGAACGTCTTCGCAACACTTTAGAAAGCACCATCATGACCACTTCTTCTATTTCATTTCGTCGTTTCGCCCTTGCTGCAGCAGCCACCTTGGTGTGCGCATCTGGTGCGCTGGCAGCCTCGCCGAGTGCGTCTGCAGAGGCACAGGCACGTTACCGTCAGGACATGGCAGTGTGCAACAGTGGCCAGTCCAATCAAGACCGCGCGACGTGTCGCCTTGAAGCAAAAAATGCCTTGGCCGCCGCCAAACGCGGTGCCCTGAGCGATGCGCCGGGTCAGTACCAACAGAACGCTTTGCAGCGCTGCAGCGCGCACAAGGACGAAGATCGGCGCGCTTGCGAGGTGCGCATGAGTGGTCAGGGTAGTGTCGAAGGCAGCGCCGCTGAAGGCGGCATGCTGCGACAGGGCGTGATGGTTACGCCAGCCAAATAAAATTTGGCGACATCAGGGTGTCACCAGTGCCACTACGGCGGTCTGCTGCAGGCAGTTGTTGCGCACGGACAGGTCGCGCAACAACTTGCAGCGCCAGATGGCATCAGCCTGCGTGATCTTGGCTTGCCGACGAAACTCACCATTTTGTACAGCGCCCTGCACCACCGAGTGAAAGGTCATCAACAAGCCGACAATGGTCACGACCGCCAACGCGCCAAGCACGGGGGTCGACAAATTGGTAGTCTGAAAAGTTTTGTTCATAGCTTGGTTTCCTGTTCAACCTACGGCAGGCGGGTGGATTGGAAGCCAATGTACAAATGGCGGGCGTTCCAGTCTGTGCGCTGGGTCACCAAGGCAACGCGTATTCTCAGGCGTGCTGCAAATCCTGCAGCCTGGCGCCACCCGGTTGTTTATCCAGCGGTCGCTTTGCGTCTTCTGCTGACGATCTGCTTGTGCGATTTGGGTTTTGATTTCGGACTGGTGGGCAACACCTGGCGAATTACTGCCTCGCAGTCGGCTTGCGACATGTACAGCGGCACCGGGTAGTTCACTTCAGCCTCATGGCAAGCGGCGCGTGCCAGCGCTGCAATGTCTTTTTCCCGCAGCGTCTCCAGCGTGGCCGGAATGCCAAGGCGGGCGTTCATGGTCTCAATCGACTCCAGGAATTTTTGCGCCAGCACGGCTTCAGAATCGTTCTTTTGACCCACCTTGGCGCGCAGCGCCAACACCGCCAGTTTGGCCGTGATGGCCTGACTCAAGTAACGCAGCACGTGTGGCAGCATGATGGCATTGGCCAGCCCGTGTGGCGTGTGGTACAGGCCACCCAGCTGGTGCGCAATGGCATGCACATAGCCCACGTTGGCGCGGGTAAAGGCCTGGCCTGCGTAGTTGGCGGCCAGCGCCATTTTTTCGCGCGCTGCCAGGTCTTGCCCGTTGGCATGGGCCACTGGCAGGTTTTCAAAAATCATGCGCACGGCAGACAACGCCATGCGGTCGGTAAAAGCGGTGCCCCAGTGGCCAATGTAGGCTTCAATCGCATGGGTGAGTGCATCCATGCCGGTGGCAGCGGTGACGTCGGGCGGCAGGCCGACCATCAAAATTGGGTCAAGGGCCGCCATGCGCGGCACCAAGCGGGTGTCGGCAATCACCAGTTTGCGGTTGGTTTCAGGGTCGGACACCACTGCTGCCACAGTCACTTCGGAGCCTGTGCCAGCGGTGGTAGGCACCGCGTAAAGCGGCATCGGCGCGCGCCAGCCCTTGAAGTAGCCGACCAACTCACGCGGGTGTTTGTGGTTGGCCACGGCCAGTGCCATGGTCTTGGCCGCGTCCATGGCAGAGCCGCCACCAAACGCCACAATGGCGTCACAGCCCTCGGCATTGAAGAACGCCATGCCTTGTTCAATTTGCTCAACCGGTGCGTCGGCGGTGATGGCATCAAACACCACAAAGCGGGTGCCACCTGCGCGTAGCGCCTGGGTCAATGGCGCAGTCAACCCCAGCCGGGTAATGACCGCATCGGTCACGATCAGCACCTTGTGGTGGCCGAAGTCATTGATCGCCTGGCCAAGGCGGGCGCTGGCACCGGGCCCGACCATCATGGTGGGTTGCGAGATGGGCAGCAGGCGCGTCAGCACGCCTGCTGCACGCATCACCGTGGAAAGCCCCACGGAGCGCGCCGCGCCGATCAACAGGTTTGCAAACATAATTGAATCCTCCTCCAAAAAAACGGGCTCATGTTTGAGCAAATCGAGCTTCTGATGATGCGCCGTGTGAAAAAATTCTTTTAGTCATTTCGCTCCAATACAGGGTCACTATGAACAGTGTGAAAACCGTGGTCGGGATCAGTTTGGGCAGCAGTGCACAAGACTTTGAATTCAACACCTCATTTCTCGGCGCGCGATTGCATGTGCGCCGGTTGGGTACCGACGGCAGTATGGCCAAAGCCGCCAAGCTGGTCAAATACTGGGACAAGCGCGCCACTGCCATTGGCCTCGGGGTGCTCAAGGACGGCTACAAGGCGGGCGCACACCGGTTCATTGACAAAGACAGTGCCAAGTTGAAGGTTTTGGCGCTCAAGGCACCCGTTACCACAGGGGGACGCCTGGGCGACACCTTGCAGGAATGGGCGGTGCGTCACGCCCAGATCGAGCTCGGCAGCTATTTCAACAATGCACGCACACTGTTTTTTTCTGGTTTGAAAAGTTACAAACTGGCGATGTCGATGGCCGAATACACCGACAACCTGAAGTTTGCCGATCCGCTGATGCAACTCGGCGTGCCTAAGCTGCTGACCTCATTGCAAGCCTTGCAGCTCTATGCAAGTGGTGCGCACTACATCAAGGACTGGCGCTTGCCCAGCGCCCTGTCCTCTGGCCCGGTCAAAGAGTGGACACGCTTCTTGTTGCGCAAGGCCATGCAAAAAGCCAGCGTGGTGGTGGCACCTGTGTATGAACTCGATGAATTCGGGCTGGAAGAGCTGGCAGGCAAGACTGTCATTACTTCCACCGTGAGCGCGGCGCGCATGGCAGATCTGGCGACCAAGGGAGTGCACATGGTGATTGACGGCGCGCCCGTCATGCATGGTCACACCATCGGACCGGATCTTTTTGATGCCATGATTTGCGCTGTCACCGGCAAGCACCCCGACGAACTGCTGGACGATGATTACCTTGAGATCATCATCAGCCTGGCATTGGCACCGCGCATCAGCTACCCCAATGGCTTCAAGCGTGTGAACCGCTTTGCGTTTGTAATCCATCCGTTGTCGCAGGAATATTTCAAGCAGGTCAAGCCGATCGACCTGCTGTCGCAAGTCTCACCGCCAGTGCTGATGAATTCGCTGGAAAAAATCATGGCTTATGCGCCACCGTTTGTGTATTCGCATGTGTCGGGCATCCAGTCGCCCACCGGTGTTGAGGCCGAGGGCTGGCTGATCTCCGTGGGGGGCACGCCCAAAGAAATCATGCGCCACAGTCCCGAGTTCACTTACCGCCGTTTGTTGGACGCCGCCGCCATGGCGAAACGGCTGGGCGCGCAGATCATGGGCCTGGGGGCGTTCACCAAAGTGGTGGGTGATGCCGGCGTCACGGTGGCCAAACGCTCACCGCTGCCGATCACCACTGGCAACAGTTACAGCGCCTCGGGCGCACTTTGGGCCGCGCATGATGCGCTGTTGCGCATGCAGTTGTTGCCCAAGCCCAAGGGCAAACAACGCATCAAGTTCAAGGCCATGGTGGTGGGCGCCACCGGTGCGATAGGCGCGGTGTGTGCGCGTCTGATCGCCAAGGTGGCCGAAGAGGTTTATCTGGTATCGCCAGAAACCGCCAAGCTGCTGTCGCTGAAAGAATCCATCCTGCAGGAAACACCGGATGCCAGGCTGTTTTTGTCAGCGCATGCCGACAAGGACATTGCCGACATGGACATGATCGTTACTGCCACCTCGGGCGCAGGCAAGAAAGTGCTGGACATCATGAAGGTGAAACCGGGCTGCGTCATCACCGATGTGGCGCGGCCGCTGGACCTCCCGGCCAGCGAGGTGGCCAAGCGGCCCGATGTGCTGGTGATTGAGTCGGGTGAAATCCAGCTGCCCGGTGAGCACATTCACATGAAGAACATCGGTTTGCCCAAGGGCGTAGCCTATGCCTGCCTGGCAGAAACCATTGTGCTGGCGCTGGAAGGCCGCTTTGAGAACTTCACGATCGGCCGGGCCATCGAGTGGGAAAAAGTGCGAGAGATTTACCAACTCGGCCTCAAGCATGGCATGACGCTGGCTGCCATCTCAGGTGTTAACGGCCCGTTCAGTGACGAAGACATTGAACGGGTGCGGGAACTGGCGCTGGTGGCACGGGCAACAAAGACCGCAAAGTCTACGAAGCTTGCTCGGCCAGTTAAAGTTGCCGCCAGCAAACGCTCAACTCTTTCCACCAAGGTTCCCGCACCATGACGCCCATGCTCAAAATTGATTTTGTCTCGGATATTTCCTGCCCTTGGTGCGCGATTGGCTTGTCTGCGTTGGAACAGGCGCTGGCGAATCTACAGGGCGAGGTGGACGTTCAAGTGCACATTCAACCCTTCGAGCTGAACCCGCAGATGCCAGCAGGTGGTCAGGACATTGGCGAGCATTTGACGCAAAAGTATGGCTCCACGCTGGCGCAGCAGGCGCAGATCCGCGACACCATTCGCCAGCGCGGGGCGGATGTCGGGTTTGCGTTCAATCCAGGTGGGCGCGGCCGCATCTACAACACCTTTGATGCGCACCGCTTGCTGCATTGGGCCGGTCTGGAATCTGCAGCCAAGCAACTGGCCCTGAAAAAAGCCATGCTGGCGGCGTGTCACACCCACAGCCAAGCCATGGCGTCACATGAGGTGTTGCTGGCTGCCGTGGCGCAAGTCGGGCTGGAGGTGCAACGGGCGCAGGCCATTTTGGCCCATGACGAATTCGCGGCTGAGGTGCGCGCGGCTGAGGCGTTTTACACCAGCCAGGGCATTCAGTCGGTGCCGGCGATCATCATCAACGACCGACATCTGATCTCGGGCGGGCAACCCGCCGCCGTGTTTGAGCAGGCGCTGCGCAAGATTGCGGCGGGGTCTGACGACAGCGCCAGTTGAATGGGCCTGAATTTACGCGAGGCACGTCTGCTGGCGTCAACGCTCCGTGTGTGCGGTGGTTGACTTGCCTTGCGTGAATGACCTCGCGGGCACGCCAAGGCAAGGGCTGCCGTAAGATTTGTGCAAACGCACCAGTTTTTCCCACTTTAAGGAACACCACCATGATGAACTTCAAACGCCGCCTTTTGCTCACCCTGTCTGGCGCGCTGCTGGCAGGGAGCGTCGTGGCCCAAACCAGCACCGCCGTGCGCGTCGGCTCAAAAATCGACACCGAAGGCAAGCTGCTGGGCAACATGATCGCGCTGGCGCTTGAGGGCAACGGCATCAAGGTCGAGAACAAGTCCAGCCTAGGCAACACCAAGATCATGCGTGGCGCCATCACCGCCGGTGAGATTGATATTTACCCCGAGTACACCGGCAACGGTGCCTTCTTTTTCTCGGACGAGGCCAACCCGGCCTGGAAAAATGCCAAGGCCGGGTTTGAGCGTGTGAGCGCGCTGGACCTGGAAAAAAACAAAATCGTCTGGCTGGCTGCCGCCCCCGCCAACAACACCTGGGCGATTGCCATTCGCAAGGATGTGGCCACCGCCCACAAGCTCAAGACACTGGACGACATGGGCAAGTGGATCAGCGCGGGGGGGCAGTTCAAGCTGGCGGCCTCGGCCGAATTTGCCGAACGCTCCGATGCCTTGCCAGCGTTTCAGGCCGCCTATGGTTTCAAGCTGAAACCTGATCAATTGTTGACCCTGGCCGGCGGCGACACCGCTGTGACGATTCGCGCGGCGGCCGAGAAAACCTCGGGTGTCAACGCTGCCATGGCCTATGGCACCGATGGCCCGTTGGCCGCACTCGGCCTGGTCATCATGGACGACCCCAAAGGGGTGCAACCCATTTACGCGCCGGCACCCATCATCCGTGCCGAGGTGCTGGCCAAGCACCCAAAAATCAAAGACGTGCTGGCGAATGTCTTCAAGCACCTGGATGGCCCCACCCTGCAGGGCCTGAACGCCAAGATTCAGCTCGAAGGCCAAGACGCCAAAAAGGTGGCGGGCGAGTTTTTGCGCGCCAAGAAATTGATCAAGTAAGCCTGGGCCTGCGGCGTGCGGGGCAACCCGGCCTTTTCAGTGTTGGCTGCGCTTGGGCTGGGCGCGGTGCTCTGGTTGCCGCTGGTCACCGTGGCGCCCAACCGCTTGGTCTCGGGCCAGGGTGTGTCACTGTGGCAGGTGATGCAAACGCTGGCGGCGCCGATGGAGGTGCTAGGTGGCTCATCGCTGGTGCAACTGTTCACGGCAGTGCTGTTGCTGATGGCATTTCTGGCCGCTTTGCTCTTCAAACCGCCACGCTGGGCGGGCAGTGCAGCGCTGCTTTTCGCCGGGGTGCTGTTGCCGGGCTTGCTGGTGCTTTGCGGGCTTTACGCGGGTCTTGTGGCAGAAATCCAATCAAGCTTGGCCCGCACCTCTCTGGGTAGCGCGTTTTGGGTGCTCACTTTGGTGCTGTGGCTGGCTGTGATGGACGCGCTGCATCGCATGCAGGCGGGCCTGTCGCTTCGTGCAACGGTCTGGATGGGCATCGGCCTGTGTGTGCTGTGGCTGCTGGCATCAAACCGCTGTGACCAGCTGTCTTTGATGAAAGAGTACGCCAACCACGCCGATACCTTTGCCGGGTCGATCCTTCGCCACCTGCAAATCGTGGCGGCCACCCTGCTGCCCACCCTGTGCATCGGGTTGCCGCTGGGTTGGGTCATCAACCACTCAGCCAGGTGGCAGCAGTGGCTGTTGCCGCCGCTCAACATTATTCAAACGGTGCCCTCAATTGCATTGTTTGGCTTGCTCATGGTGCCGTTGGCGTGGCTGGCCGGGGCTTGGCCGTGGTTGGCGACTTGGGGGGTGAGTGGCATTGGGCTGGCACCGGCCGTGGTGGCGCTCACCCTGTACAGCTTGCTGCCGGTGGTGCGCGGCACGCAAGCCGGTCTGGCACAGGTGCCTTCGGCCGTGCTTGACGCAGCGCGCGGCATGGGCATGAGCGCAGGGCAAATCTTTTGGTCAGCCCAACTGCCCCTGGCCGCCCCGGTGATTTTGGCTGGCGTGCGCACTGCCACGATTCAAACGGTGGGCTTGGCCGCTGTGGCGGCACTGATCGGCGCTGGCGGCCTGGGTGCCATCATGTTTGACGGGCTGTTTGGCAGTGCACAAGACCTGGTATTGCTGGGGGTGTTGCCCATCGTCGGGCTGGCCTTGCTGCTGGATCTGGGCTTTGAAGTGCTCGCCCAATGGGCGCGACCGCCTACAGGAGCACCCGCGTGATCAGGTTCGAACACATCGGCAAGTCCTACGCCAGTGTGCGTGTGGTGGACGACCTGAACCTGCACATTGCCCGTGGCGAATTGCTGGTGCTGATTGGCGCGTCGGGTTCTGGCAAATCGACCATTCTGAAAATGATCAACCGGCTCGAACCCCACGATGCGGGCCGCATCCTGTTTGACGGCCAGGAAATTTGTGCCTTCAAGCCGCGCGACTTGCGCCTGCGCATGGGGTACGCCATCCAGTCGGTCGGCCTGTTTCCGCACTGGACGGTGGCGCGCAACATTACTACCGTGCCGCAGTTGCTGGGCTGGTCGGCGTCAAAGACCACTGCGCGCGTGGATGAGCTGCTGACGCTGTTTGACCTGCCCCCCGCGCAGTACCGCCAGCGTTTTCCGCATGAGCTCTCAGGTGGCCAGCAGCAGCGTGTGGGCGTAGCACGCGCGCTGGCCGCTGACCCCGATGTGCTGTTGATGGACGAGCCCTTTGGCGCCCTTGACCCGGTGACGCGTGCGGCGTTGCAGCAAGAGCTCAAACGCATCCACCAGCTCTCGGGCAAAACCATTGTGCTGGTCACCCACGACATTGATGAGGCGCTGCTGCTGGCCACGCGCGTGGTGCTGATTGACCAGGGCAAAGTGGTGCAGGTGGCCACACCGCTTGAGCTGCTGACCCAGCCCGCCAATGCCTTGGTGGCAGATTTTGTCGGGCGCAGTGACATGGGCATCAAGTGGCTGTCACTGCGACCCGCGCTTGAGTTGGCGCGCACGCAGCCGGCCTTGCCCGGCCTCACGCTGTCGGCGCAAGCCTCGTTGCGCGAGGCGGTGTCGACCATGGCCTTGCACCAAGTCGCCCGAGTGAACCTGGTCGATGCGGCTGGCCAACACGCTGGCGTGCTGTATGCCGCCGATGTGTTTGCGCCGCCAGGCGGGTGCGCATAAATGTCACTTGGTCGTGCTGCAAAAGTGTTTGCCCGGGACCGGCTGACCTGGGCGGCACTGACGCTGGTCGTTTTGGTGCTGGCGCTGCCCGCGTCCGAGCCACTCTTCGCCTGGCTGTTCCCCGCGTTGGAGCGCCCGGTCTACCGCCAGGACCCGTTTGCCCAATTGCTGTGGCAGCACTGCGCGTTGGTGGGTGCATCAAGCTTGGTTGCGGTTTTGGTGGGCAGCCTGGCCGGGCTCTGGGTGACGCGCCCGGCCGGCCAAGCCTTCAAGCCGATGGTGGACGCGCTGGCCGCCATGGGGCAAACTTTTCCACCGGTGGCTGTACTGGCGGTGGCGGTGCCACTGGTTGGTTTTGGTGAGCTGCCAGCGTTGATCGCACTGGCCTTGTATGGCGTGTTGCCGGTGTTGCAAGGCACGGTGGCGGGCTTGCAGGCGGTGCCGGAGCCCATGCAGCAAGCTGCGCGTGGCCTGGGCATGTCACCTTGGCAGGCGCTGTGGCAGCTGGAGGTGCCACTGGCCTTGCCGGTCTGGCTGGCCGGTGTGAGGTCGTCGGTGATCATCAACATCGGCACCGCCGCCATTGCCTCCACGGTGGGCGCCAAAACGCTGGGCTCGCCAATCATCGTGGGCCTGAGCGGCTTCAACACCGCCTACATTTTGCAGGGCGCGTTATTGGTGGGCCTGCTGGCCGTGGTGACTGACATGGCGTTTGAGCGTTTGGCGCGGCGCGTCGCCTGGTACGCGTGACACTGGGCAACCTGCTGTGCGTTTCCGTAAAATTTGGGAGTGACGCCGATCACCAGGGACGAAAAACGCCCATTCAGACGTTCTGTGTGGAGTGACTCGTTGAATGCAACATGGATCGATGTCAATGATAGAAACGAAAAAATTTATTTTCCTGAGCAAGCGGCAACGTAATGCTGTGACTTTATTGCTTGGCTGCGTATTACTTGTGTCCATTGGGCTCTTGATCGCAACCAAGTTGTGGTTTCAAGATCAGGAGATCAAGTTGCTCAGCATTGACCTCATCAAGCTGGCAGTTACTGCTTGGGGAGCTTGGGGACTGATTCTTTTGTATGCTTCTGCCAACTCTTTCGAACGGATCAGCAACGAGACTAAAAATTTCCTTGAAAAGGACATTCGGAGAGCTTTCGATACATCGGCACTGAAGATCGACAACGTCGCCATCGATCCTCTCAATGAGGGGCTGAAATTGAACTTGGTCGTGCAGACTCGTAACTCTGTCGTGTATGAATTCGTCAGTGGGACAGGTTTTGCAATTCATTTTTACTGCAAGCTAAACGTCTATGACCTGGTAATTCTGGTTTTTTTGCCTGAAAGGCACGCATCCAATTACAAATCGATCTACGAGACTTCCTTGAAGTATCTTGAAGACAATGGCATCAAAGTTATGCCTATGGGCGTGTTCGAAGAGCGGTGGCTGCCAGCAAAGCAAAAAAGACTTCAAATACAAATATTGCGAAGTGTGGGGGACGACTTTTTATTTGATGCGGCCAGGCGAACCTATGTCGCTGATCTCATCTTTGGGGATATGCGTGCTTTCTTGGTCAGAGCCCAGCGGGAGGAAGGTCGGTAGGCCTAAGTTATTTGGCCGGTCGACGCTAGTCAGGCCACTTTCACGCCTTTCCAGAACGCTACGCGGCCACGCACCATCTCGGCTTCAGGCTTGGGGTCGGCGTAGTACCAGACGGCGTCAGGGTTGGTGTCGCCATCGACGATCAGTGTGTAGTAGCTGGCCTGGCCTTTCCAGGGGCACGATGTCTTGTGGTTGCTGAAGGTGATGAACGCCTTGTTGAGCGAACTCTCGGGAAAGTAATGGTTGCCCTCGACCAGGACGGTGTCCTCGCTCTCGGCAATCACGGTGTTGTTCCAGGTGGCTTTCATGGGGGGTTCCTCTCAAGGGATTGAATCAAAAAACAGGTTGTACCAGTTGGCGCACGTTCACCCGCGCCTTGAGCCGTGCCGCCAGCAAATACAGGCCACCGAGCTTGCGGTGCAAAAACAGCGTGTCGATGGGCGGAATGTGCCAGAAATCACGGTCCAGGCCCAGCGCCATGCCGACCTCGCGCAGGCGCTTCACCATGTCGGTGGCGCCAAAGTCAAAGTCGCCGTGGTGACGCAGCGGCTCCAGGGCCATGTCCATCATGTCCAGCACGGCGGTTTGGTGTTTGGCGTGGGTGCGGGCGTCAAAATAACCAATGGCTATTGCGGCTTGCCTCATGGCGTCACGGTCACCGGCCATGGCGGCAGCTATCAACTGCTTGTAAGCCTGGCCAAAGACCGGTGCAAAAGTGCGCGTGGCGCCAAAGTCAAGCAGGATCAGTTGTTTGCTCTGCGGGTCGTAGCGGTAGTTGGCAAAGTTGGGGTCAGTTTGCATCAGCCCAAACTCAAACAGCTCCCGAAACAGCAAGCCTACCAGCAGGCTGACCATGCGGTCGCGCTCGCCCTGCGGCGCGTTCACCATCGACTCCACTGGCACCCCGCCCACAAACGACATGGCCAGCACATTTTTGGTGGTCAGGTCAGCGTGCAACGCCGGCACCACAAACTCGGGTGCGTCAGCCAGCAGCTCGGCAAAACGCTGCAGGTGCGCGCCTTCGGCCTGGTAATCGGCTTCTTCGCGCAGCTGGCGTTTGGCCTCGGCGAGCAGCGGCGCGATGTCAAGTGTTTTGGGCAGCAGGCCTGAGATGCGCAACAGCGAGGCCACGTTGTTCACGTCGCTGCTGATGCTTTTGCGCACGCCGGGGTACTGGATTTTGATGGCCAGGTCGCGCCCATCCAGCGTTTTGGCACGGTGCACCTGGCCAATGGAGGCGGCCGCGATGGGCGTGAAAGAAAACTGCTCAAAGCGCTGCTGCCACTTGGCGCCCCAGTTGGCGCTGAGCACGGCTTGCACCTGACGCTGCGGCATGGCGTGGGCATCAGAGCGCAAGCGCGCCAGGATAGTTGCCATCTCGGGCGGCAGCAGGTCGCCCGCGTCCATCGAAAGCAGTTGCCCTAATTTCATGGCCGCGCCGCGCATCTGGGCCAGTTGCTGCGTGATCTTGAGGGCGTTGGCGGGGGTCAGCAGCAGGTCACTGAGGTTGGGGCGTTTGCCCTGGGCGAGCTGGCGTGCACCGGCCATCAGCATGTTGCCTGCCACTCCCGTGGCCATTTGCCCTAAGCGCGCCAAGCGACCCAGTCGGCTGCTGGGCACGGCTGAGCTGCTGGGAGCGGGTGTTGTTTTGAGGACCATGGGTGCCAAAGATCAGTTGAGTTGGTTTGTGATTACCACACAAACCGGGTAGCCTTTGCCGCCTGATTGTTTTTGCGGGCCCTTGCTTTGACACCATTCAAGCAAGGTTTTCAACATTTATCAACAATACAGTGCATATTGACGTACGCAAAGGGGTTGATCACCATGGATAAGAAGCAAAAGTTTATGAAAGCCACACAGTGGCTGCGCCCCGTGACGCGCTGGTCGACCCGGTTTTCCTTGAATTCGCCCAAGTGGTTGCCTGCCGCGGTGCGCCATGCGCCCCTGCGCCTGACGTCATTGGTTTTGCGCGGCTACCACTTGGCGCTGCGCTGAGTTCTCCGCCCTGACCCTAAACCAGCAAGGCCGCCAGCGCCGCCAATGCCGCCGTCTCGGCCCGCAACACGCGCAGCCCCAGCGTGGTGGGTTTGAAACCCGCCGCCAGTGCCGCCTCTTCTTCTGACGCGCTCAGGCCGCCTTCGGGTCCGGACAAAAACGTGAGATGAGTGGCACTTGCCGACAAAGGACCCCCGGCGTGGGGCGTGGCTGGCAGGTGTTGCGCCACCGCTTCGCGCAGGCCCAGCGAGCCGTCGCGCAAGGACAGCAGCAGATCCAGCGTGTTGGTGTTGGCACCACTGCCAGCTGCCCCCCCTGCTCCGGTTGGGTGAGGGAGTGCTCGCGCCTTGAGCCACTGCGCCAGGGTCATCACCTCGTGCACAACCGGCAAGCGGTTGCCGCCACATTGCTCACACGCCGCCACTGCCACACTTTGCCAGTGAAGCTGTTTCTTGGTGGCACGCTCGCCGCTCAGGCGCAGCACGCTGCGCTCGGTCATCAAGGGCTGAATGCTGACCACGCCCAGTTCGGCAGCTTTCTCCACCAGCCAGTCCATGCGTTCATTGGCGGGCATGCCCACCGCCAAGTGAATACTGCGGCTGGCCTCGCGCTGCGTCGCAGTCCACTCACCCACGTGCACCTGCACCGTGCTGCGCCCCATTTGCGTCACTGTGGCGGCAAATTCGCCAAATTCGCCGTTGGCATCAGACTGGCCATCAAACAGCGTGATGGCACTGCCGGGTTGCAGGCGCAGCACCTGCACATGGCGCGCCGGGCCGTCGGGCAGGTCCAGCAAGGTGCCAGGAGCGAGTGGGGTGGGGCAATAGAAGCGTGGCATATTGGGAACTTGAAGCAAGCCTGATTTGCTATCTAAAGAGTAGCTTATGACCCATATTTTATATGGGCTGGGAGTCGATATAATTGGCAGCTGCGTTTTGTGCGCTACCGCCAGAATTGTCTATACTTCGCGGTTTTTACCCGAGCCCACTGGAGCCACCTATTTCGTCCAAATTCGTCACCTGCTGTCTGTTCTTGCTCCTGACCCTTGTCGGGCCATGGGCGCACGCCCAATCCGTGCCAGAGGCAACGACCGAAGCGCCCACTGCGCTTGAGCTTGCCACGGTGACCGAGGATGCCGCTGCAGCGCCCACCGACACCTGGGAGGGCAAGGTGTCGTATCTCGCAAGCAAGTTCACAGGTCGTAAAACGGCCAGTGGTGAGCGGTTTAACCCCAATGCGCTGACCATGGCGCACAAGACGCTGCCTTTTGGGACGATGGTGCTGGTGACCAACCTGCGCAACGGCAAAAGCGTGCAGGTGCGGGTGAATGACCGGGGCCCGTTCATTGTTGGCCGGGTGGCTGACCTGAGCCTGGCGGCCGCCCATCAACTCGACATGCTGCGGGCCGGTGTGACGCACGCCAGGCTGGAGGCCCTCAGCCTCTACCGCTAAAGACCAGGGCGTTGCCCTGACAGACACCGCGCATGGTGCGCCAGGTGGTCGGCCATGAAGGTGGCCACAAAGTAGTAACCGTGGTCGTAGCCCGGGTGACGCCGCAGCGTCAGGGGCTGCTTGACGGCACGGCAGGCCGATTCAAAGACTTCCGGGAACAACTGGGTGGGCAAAAATTTGTCGGCCAGGCCCTGGTCGATCAGGATGCCGCCAGGAAACGGTGCCGATGACTGTGCCGCCATCAACGCGCTGCTGTCATGCGCGGCCCAGGCGCTGGCATCGCTGCCCATATACCCGTTGAACGCCTTTTGCCCCCACGGACACAGGCTGGGCGCGCAGATTGGCGCATAGGCCGACACCGACTTGAACACATCCGGGTGCTTCAGCGCCAACGACAAGGCGCCGTGCCCGCCCATGGAGTGGCCAAAAATGCCCACCCGCTGCGGGTCAATCGGCAGCGCCTGCGCCACCAAATCCAACAACTCGGTGGTGAGATAGCTTGCCATCCGGTAGTGCGCTGACCAGGGCGCCTGCGTGGCGTCCAGGTAAAAACCGGCACCCACGCCAAAGTCCCAGCTGTCACTGTCGCCGGGCAAGTTGGCACCGCGCGGGCTGGTGTCCGGGGCGATCAGCGCCAAACCCAGTTCAGATGCGACCCGCTGGGCACCGGCCTTCATCATGAAGGTTTCCTCGTTGCAGGTGAGACCTGCCAAGTACAGCAGCGCAGGCATGTTGCCACCCGCTGCGTCAATCTGGGCTTGCGGTGGCAGGTAGATCGAAAAGCGCATGGGCAAGCCGATGACGCTAGACGCGTGTTGGTAAAAGCGCTGCAGGCCGCCAAAACAGGCGTGTTCACTCAACAATTCCAGGGACGTGGTGTTCATATCAATACTATGGTTTTAATAGCTTCTTGCGCTTGTTTATAAAGGGCTAGAGGCCAAGTTCATCAATAAATCACCACGCCGCGAATCGACTCGCCGCTTTTCATCAGCTCAAAACCTTTGTTGATGTCTTCGAGCGGCATGGTGTGGGTGATGAGGTCGTCAATATTGATCTTGCCCTCCATGTACCAGTCCACGATTTTGGGCACGTCGGTGCGGCCACGGGCGCCACCAAAGGCCGAGCCTTCCCACTTGCGCCCGGTGACCAGCTGGAACGGGCGGGTGCTGATTTCGGCCCCGGCTTCGGCCACACCAATGATGATGCTGCGGCCCCAGCCTTTGTGGGTGCATTCGAGCGCCTGGCGCATCACCTGGGTGTTGCCAATGCACTCAAAGCTGTAGTCGGCACCGCCGTCGGTGAGCTGCACAATGCTGTCCACCACGTTCTCAACCTCCTTTGGGTTGATGAAGTGTGTCATGCCAAACTTGCGCGCCATGGCTTGGCGGGCCGGGTTGATGTCGACGCCGATGATCTTGTCGGCCCCGACCATTTTGGCGCCCTGAATCACGTTCAGGCCAATGCCGCCCAGTCCAAACACCACCACATTCGCACCCGCTTCCACCTTGGCGGTGAAGATCACCGCGCCAATGCCGGTGGTGACACCGCAGCCGATGTAGCAGACCTTGTCAAACGGTGCGTCCTCGCGGATCTTGGCCAACGAAATCTCCGGCGCCACCGTGTAGTTGCTGAAGGTGCTGGTGCCCATGTAATGAAAGATCGGCTGGCCGTCCAGGCTGAAGCGGCTGGTGGCGTCGGGCATCAGGCCCTTGCCCTGCGTGCCGCGAATCAGCTGGCACAGGTTGGTCTTGCGGCTCAGGCAAAACTTGCACTGGCGGCATTCTGGGGTGTACAGCGGAATCACATGGTCGCCTTTTTGCAGGCTGGTCACGCCCGGCCCCACGTCCACCACAATGCCCGCGCCTTCGTGGCCGAGGATGGCCGGGAAGATGCCTTCGGGGTCGGCACCACTCAAGGTGTAGTAGTCGGTGTGGCAAATGCCGGTGGCCTTGATTTCGACCAGCACTTCGCCAAATTTGGGGCCTTGCAAGTCAACGGTTTCAATGGTCAGGGGCTGGCCTGCTTTCCAGGCGACGGCGGCTTTGGTTTTCATGTAGATATTCCGGTAAGGGTCCCGCGTCAGGTCTGGCGATGTGTCCAACGGTAGGGTGGTTGAATGGAGGATGTCATCGAACTGGCAGACCGGTGCAGATGGGGGTGCCTCCGGTCTGGGCCTCCATCACATCAGCAGCTTTGTTGTCAATGCAGGACAGGTCGTCGGGGTTGTCGCAATTGCGGCCCCTGGCTTGCTGTTTTGGGATGAATAGCAAATTTGATAGCAGTTCCTGTATGCTTTACTTGGGCTAGAGGCTTATTTTGTTCATTGCCTTCCAAAGCCAAAAATGTTGGGTTCCACAATGCCTTCAAGCTTGTCCACTAGGCGCAGCAGGGGTTTGAGCTCGCGATAGCGGTTGCAGGTGCTGCGGATGTAGGTGATGAAACGCGGCGTGTCGGCCAGGTACTGCGGCTTGCCGTCGCGCAGCGTCAGACGGGCAAAGATGCCGGCCACTTTCAGGTGACGCTGCAGGCCCATCCACTCCACACCGCGGTAAAACTCGCCAAAATCGTTGCCCACCGGCAGACCGGCCTTGCGGGCTTGTTCCCAATAGCGAATAGTCACGTCCAGGCAAAAGTCTTCGTCCCAGCTCAAAAACGCGTCGCGCATCAGGCTGGCAATGTCGTAGGTGATGGGGCCGTACACCGCGTCCTGAAAGTCCAGCACGCCCAGCACGGGCGCCTGTTCGGTGCCCGAGATCATCAGGTTTCGGGGCATGAAGTCGCGGTGCACAAACACGCTGGGCTGCGCCAGGTTGGCGGCAATGATTTGTTTGAAGGTGTTGTCCAGCGTGAAGCGCATGGCGTCGTCAATCACCACCCCTTTGTGCCGGGTGATGTACCAGTCAGGGAACAACTCCAGCTCTCGGCGCAGCAGGGCGTCGTCATAGGGTGGCAGCACGTCAGGCTTGGAGCTCAGTTGCCAGGCAATCAGTGCGTCCACCGCTTTCAAGTACAGCGGCAAATTGGCTTGCGGGTCATGGCGGTTGATCACTTGCATCATGGTCTGCGCGCCCAGATCGGTCAGCAGCATGAAACCCAGAGGCTCGTCCCAGGCCATCACTTGCGGTGCGTGAATGCCCGCAGCCTGCATCAGGGCTGCCACCTTGACAAAGGGCTGGCAGTTTTCCTTATCGGGTGGCGCGTCCATAATAATATAAGAAAATGGCTTCGGGCCCTTGTCCTGATTATGTGGGTAGCTATTGATTCTGAAGTAACGCCGAAAACTGGCATCGGTCGAGGCCAGGCGCAGGCTGTCAATCTGCAGGTCTTGGCTGGGCGCAATGTGGCTTAACCAGGTTTGAAAGTGGGCGGCGCGGGTGGCGTCGTTCCAGACGATGTCGGCGCTTGATGCGGCTTGGGGGGTAGGGGCTTGGCTCATGGATAATCCATTCTACAAACCCGACCCCTGATGCCCCACGTTTCCTCCATGTCCGCCACCGCTCTTGACCTGCCCCCGCCCGATGCGCGAGATTAAAAAGCGTTTTTTGATGCGTGATGCATCGTTGCGGGCCATGCCTGGCCATTTCGCGCTCGCGCCTGTGTGCCTGTCGATGGCGCTTTTGCAGTCGTCTCTGGCCAGCGCTCAGGTGCTGGGTGCTGACCCCTTGCTGCTGCAGTCCAGTCCGATGTTGCAAGAGCAGTTGAGTCCGCAGGTGCGCAGCAGTTTGCCCGCCTTTGTGTCGGGCCAGCGCATCACGGGCCGCACAGATCTGGAAACGGTGGTCGAGGGTGACGCCATGCTGCGCAAGGGCGACATCGTCATCAAGGCCGACCGCCTGGAATACGACCAGCCAACTGATCTGGCCAAGGCCATCGGTCATGTGCTGGTCAACCGTGCCGGCAATGTGTATGAAGGCCCGCTGCTGGAGCTCAAGCTCGATGCGTTCGAAGGTTTCTTTAACGAACCTAGCTACCATTTTTTACGCAACGACGCCCACGGCAAGGCGGACCGGATTGATTTTCTGGATGACCAGCGGACGGTGATTCACAACGCTACCTACACCACCTGCCGGCGCCTGCCCGGCCCGAGTTGGATGCCCGACTGGATCCTGAAGGCCAGCACGATCAGCCTGGACACTGAAGAAGATGTGGGCACGGCCTCGGGCGCGCTGCTGAGTTTCAAGGGCGTGCCGCTGTTGCCGGTGCCCTACATCACCTTTCCGATGAGTGAAAAACGCAAGTCAGGGGTGTTGCCACCCACGCTGGGTGTGGACAACGTCAATGGCTCAGAAGTGTCGGTGCCCTATTACTGGAACATTGCGCCCAACCGCGACGCCACCATTACACCCACGTTGATGAGCAAGCGCGGGCTCAATCTGGGTACCGAGTTTCGCTACCTGGAAGAAAATTATGCTGGCACCGCCAATGTGGACTGGATGCCGGTCGATCAATTGCGCGACAGCACCCGCTGGGGCCTCAACATCAACCACCAGGCGCGCATCAAGAGTGCCTGGACGGACAACGGTGCCGCATTGAACCTGAGCCTGAACCGGGTCAGCGACGACAACTATTGGCGTGATTTCACCCGCACCAATGCCTCGCTCACACAGCGCCTGCTGGCCAATGACGCCACGCTGTCGTGGACCAATGGTGCCTGGGCCAGCAACGTGCGCACACTCAAGTGGCAAACCTTGCAAGATGTGGCGTCGCCCATCGTTCCGCCGTATGACCGCTTGCCGCAATTGGCCACGCGCTACACGCGAAGCAATCTGGCAAGTATGGATGTGGCGTTTGACGCGGATTACACCCGCTTTCAGTCAGACAGCACGCTCACCGGCCAGCCCAACGGCGCGCGCACCTTCTCGCTGTTGCAACTTAACCGCGTGTTCCAGTCACCGGCAGGCTACATCACGCCCAAGGTGCAGCTGCACGCCACCAACTACCAGTTTGATACACCGCTGACAAACGGTGCCAGAAGCGCCAGCCGTGTGGTACCCACCTTGAGCGTGGACGCCGGCTTGGTGTTTGAGCGCGACACCCAGTTGTTTGGTCGTGCCCTGCGCCAGACGCTGGAGCCACGCGCCTTTTATGTGAACACGCCCTACCGCGACCAAAGCCTGCTGCCCAACTATGACTCGGGTGCCAACGACTTCAATTTGTCGACGATTTATTCAGAAAACGCGTTTGTCGGCAATGACCGCATCTCAGACAGCAATTTGCTGACCATTGGTGTGACTTCGCGCTTCCTGAATCCTGCCACTGGCGCGGAAAACGCCCGCATTGGAGTGGCTCAACGCCTGCGTTTTCAGGACCAGAACGTGACTTTGCCGGGTGGCTTGCCGGCGCAAGACCGCATCAGCGACATGTTATGGGGAGGTTCCATCAACTGGGACCCACGCTGGAGCTTTGACGGTGTCGTGCAGTTCAACCCCGAAACCCGCCAGTCGGTGCGCTCGACCCTGGGTGCGCGCTACAACCCGGGGCGCTTTCGCACCGTCACGGCGGCTTATCGTTACCAGCGCGACTCAAGTGAGCAGCTTGATGTGGGCTGGCAGTGGCCCTTGAACGACCTTTGGGGCGATCGCGGCCAAGTCCTGGCTGCAGGCCTTGGCCAGGGCGAAGGCCGCTGGTACAGCGTCGGGCGGCTCAATTACAGCTTGAACGAACGCAAGTTGGTGGACTCGGTGCTGGGGCTTGAGTATGACGCCGGCTGCTGGCTTGGGCGCATTGTGCTGGAACGCCTGCAAACCAGCAGCGTCACGGCCACCCAGCGCATCATGTTCCAGCTGGAGTTTGTGGGTTTCTCCCGGCTGGGTGTGAACCCGCTCAAGTCGCTCAAAGATAACATCCCCAATTACCAGTACTTGCGTGAGCCCGCCGCCATGCCAAGCCGTTTCAGTAACTACGATTGATTTTTCATGATGTACCGTTTTAAACTTTTGACGCTTGCTGCCCTGGCACTGACGGTAAATTTACCCGCCCAGGCGCAAGGTTTGCGCGTGGCGCCGAGCCCGCTGACGTCTGTGCCGGTTGCTGGATCTGCATCAAGGCAGGCTGATTTCATAGTGGCAGTGGTCAATTCAGAGCCCATCACCAACAACGAAGTGCGTCGTGAAGTCGCGCGGGTGCAGGCTCAGTTGGCGCAGCAGCGCCGTCCCCAGCCGGACTTGCGGGTGCTGGCCTCCGAGGTACTGGAGAGCCTGATCAACATCAAGGCTCAACTGCAATTGGCGCGGGACACCGGCGTGAAGGTTGAAGAGTCTGCCATTGACCAGGCCGAGCAAACCATCGCCCAACAAAACCAGATGGATGTGGCTGAGCTGCACCGCCGGGTGGTACGCGATGGTTTGACGGTGAGCCAGTTCCGATTTCAGCTGCGTGACCAGGTCACGTTGCAGCGCCTGCGTGAGCGTGATGTGGAGTCCCGTGTGCGCGCCACCGACCAGGAGGTTGACCAATACCTGCGCGAACAACAAGGCAGCCAGGACCCCAGTGCGATGCAACTTAACTTGGCGCAAGTTCTGGTGGCCGTGCCTGAGGCAGCCACACCAGAGCAGGTGGAGGCCCTGCGCAAGCGGGCTGAACGCGCGCTGGCGCGAGCCCGTGCTGGGGAAGATTTTGCCGCTTTGGTGCGCGAGTTTTCTGATGCGACCGACCCGACCAACGGCGGACAGCTTGGCTTGCGGGAGGTCAGTCGGTATCCGGCACTGTTTGTGGATGCCACTCGCCAGTTAGGCGTGGGTGATGTGGCAGCGCTGGTGCGTTCGCCAGCTGGTTTTCATGTGCTGAAAGTGGTGGAAAAAGCGAGTGCGGGTTTGCCTGTCGCTGCCGTCACCCAAAACCGTGCCCGGCATATTTTGCTGGTGCCGAGTGCCCGCTTGAGTGAGTCTGATGCGCGGCAAAAACTGGCCGACTTCAAAAAACAAGTGGTGTCCGGTAAAGCAGATTTTGCAGTGTTGGCGCGTGAGAATTCGCAGGACGGCAGTGCGGCCCAAGGCGGTGATCTGGGCTGGGCCAGCCCTGGCATGTTCGTGCCGGAGTTTGAAGGCGCGATGAATCGGCTGGCACCTGGCGAGGTCAGTGACCCGCTGGTGTCGCGCTTTGGCGTGCATTTGATCCAGCTGCTGGAGCGTCGCAAAGCCACCTTGAGCCCGACTGAGCAGCGCGAGGCGGTGCGTGCCATGCTGCGCGAGAAAAAACTTGACGAAGCCTTCAGAACCTGGGCGCAGGACCTGCGTGGGCGCGCCTATGTTGAGTTGCGTGAGCCACCGCTGTAATTCATGAAACACATCCCGCGCAAGCGTTTTGGGCAGCATTTTCTGGCGGACCGCACCATCATTGATGCGATTGTGGATGCCATTGCACCCAAGGTGGGTGACGCGATGGTTGAAATCGGCCCCGGCTTAGCGGCATTGACGCAGCCCTTGGTGGAGCGCTTGGGTGCGTTGACGGTGATCGAGCTTGACCGCGATCTGGCGCAGCGCCTGCGCAGTCATGGGCAACTCACGGTGATCGAGTCTGATGTGCTGAAAGTGGACTTTGGCCAGATCGCTCAAGCACAAGGCGCTGCTAAATTGCGCGTTGTCGGCAACTTGCCTTACAACATCTCCACACCGATTTTGTTTCACCTGCTGCAATACGTGGATGTGATTGAAGACCAGCACTTCATGCTGCAAAAAGAGGTGATTGACCGCATGGTGGCGCGGCCATCTACCGCCGCCTACGGTCGTCTGAGCGTCATGCTGCAGTGGCGTTACGCCATGGACAACGTGTTGTTTGTGCCGCCTGAAAGCTTTAACCCGCCGCCACGCGTCGACAGCGCCGTCGTGCGCATGGTGCCGCGCGATGATGCGGTGGCGCTGGATGTGCGCTGCTTAAGTGAGCTGGTGCAAGTGGCATTCAGCCAGCGTCGCAAGCTGATGCGCCACACGCTTGGCGCGTGGCTACAGGCGAAAAACTTTGCCGGGGAATTCGATGTGCAACGCCGCGCTGAAGAAGTGCCTGTGGATGAGTACCTGGCGCTGGCGCTGTCTCTGGCCAAGGGTTAAAACAAAAAAAACCCAAGACAGCGTTCAATCTGTCTTGGGCTCTTGAAGAATCAAGTCTGACGGGTGATCAGGCCATGGTCCAGTAGCCGGCGTTGAAGGGGCTGCTCATGCGCAGCGCCTGTGGCGAAATGTCCAGCAATTTGTCTGTAGGCATTTTTTCACCGCTTTCTGTCAACAATTCAATGCTGTTGGGGCCCAGGCCTGAAGCCAGGCGCGCTTCATCGTTCTGGCCAGGGTGGGCGGTGCGCGCCACCGAGAAAGAATAGAAGCAGCGGAAGGGCACTTTGCGGTCACCCCAATAATCCACGGTGTCGCGGAAAATGTCGAGCAGCTGCTCACGGGCTTCTTTGTCAAACTTGGCGTTGGCCGGGATGTGCTCCAACACGGCAATGAAGCCAGGCTGAGGGCCGGATTTGTGCACCGGATCGGTCAAGCTGTCGTACAAGGAGTCAAAATTCTTGCCCACCGACACCGTCAACATGAACTGCTGACCAATCAGGTCAAGCACGTCCTGCTTGCTTTGGGCATTGGCCAGGTTGGCATACAGAAAATGGTGCCCCAACGCTTGGGCAGCTTCCTGCAGATCAGGCACGCGAAACGCCCGGATCGATTGCACAATATTGGTGCGAATGCCGCGCAGTGGCAAATCAGCAGCGCTTGCAGGTGCGGCAAGGGTAGGTTGGGCGAGGGACATATATTTTCTTTCTTTATTGCTTAACGCAAACATTCAAATTCAAGGCACGATCTGGCGAAAACTCGCATAGTGATCAGCGGTGTAATAACAGACATCAGGCGTTGTGCGTTGACCTCCACACACAATTCGCTTGACGCCCCGGTGGTTTAAGCCCGGCGTTGGCACGGTGTACTCCAGGTAATAACCGCGTTTCTTCAAAGGCAACAGACGTTCCCGATTACCAAACACCACACCATCTCTCTCAGTCGCAAACGGGCCGCCCTGCTGAATAAGTGTGTAGGTTTGGACACCTTGTCTGGGCAACTCGCCCAAGCTGATGGTGATCTGCAGATTTACCGAAGAAGGTGCCTTGGCGAATAACGCGCCTGACATCACTGCTGCGGCAACACATAAGCCGGTCACTACCAACTTAAGGGTTTTAAATCTCGACATCAACACTCTTCCCTGTAAAACTACGGGTTAACCCGAACATTTAAGGGCGCTAGTGTCGACGATCTGCAAGAAAAAAGCAAGTCATTGCCCAATAAATAGGCAATGACAAAAAGGGGAAATGAAGACTAAGTGTGTGCTAACTTAGTCTTTCATCTTTATCGGACGGCGTTGGCATCTGCCACAGTGAGGGCTGTCATGTTCACAATTCGGCGCACAGTGGTGCTGGCGGTCAGAATATGCACCGGTTTGGCGGCGCCCAGCAGTACCGGACCCACGGCAATATTGCCACCTGCGGCAGTTTTGAGCAGGTTATAAGCAATGTTCGCGGCATCAATGTTGGGCAACACCAGCAGGTTGGCGTCACCATGCAGCGTGCTGTGCGGCATCAGGTTGGAGCGGGCAGCGCCATCCAGCGCCACATCGCCATGCATTTCACCGTCGACTTCCAGCCAGGGCGCATTTGCCTGCAACAGTGCCAGCGTGTCACGCATCTTGACGGCGCTGGGATGGTTGCTGCTGCCAAAATT
This sequence comes from Burkholderiales bacterium, assembly GCA_038207945.1. Classification (GTDB taxonomy): domain Bacteria; phylum Pseudomonadota; class Gammaproteobacteria; order Burkholderiales; family Burkholderiaceae_C; genus Rhodoferax. The sequence continues at coordinate 2,389 of JBBQZG010000005.1, read as the reverse complement.
CGAATGCGACAGCAACGCCGCCTTGGGCGGAATACCAAAACGCATCATCTCCTCGGCCGCCATGATGGTGATTTCGGCGAGCTGTTCTGCGGTGGGGTCGTAGTTGATGTGGGTGTCCACCAAAAACACCTGGCGCCCGGGCAACATCAGCCCGTTCATGCAGGCATAGGTGTTGACGCCTTGGCGCCGGCCCACCACTTGGTCAATGTATTGCAAGTGCAATGAGGTGGTGCCCCAGGTACCGCAAATCAGGCCGTCCACGTAGCCTTTGTGCAACATCATGCTGCCAATCAGGGTTAAACGGCGGCGCATTTCAATTTTGGCGACCTGCACGGTCATGCCCTTGCGGTCAGTCATATGGTGGTAGGTTTGCCAGAAGTCGCGGTAGCGGTCATCCAGTTCCACATTCACCACGTCGTAGTCGACTCCCTGTTTCAGGCGCAGGCCAAACTTCTCGATGCGCTCGGCAATGACTTTCGGGCGGCCAATCAAGGTCGGCATGGCCAGGCCCTCATCGACCACAATTTGCGCCGCCCGCAGCACGCGCTCTTCTTCACCCTCGGCAAAGGCCACGCGTTTTTTGAGCGCTTTTTTGGCGGCCGTGAAGATCGGTTTCATCACGGTGCCCGACGCGTAGACAAAGCTCTGCAGTTTTTCGCGGTAGGCGTCCATGTCCTTGATCGGGCGCAGCGCCACGCCGCTGTCAAAGGCGGCTTGGGCAACCGCCGGCGCCACCTTCATCATCAGGCGCGGGTCAAAAGGTTTCGGAATTAGGTACTCCCGGCCAAACGCCAGCGGCTCGCCCGAATACGCCGCAGCCACCACCTCGCTCTGTTCGGCTTGGGCCAGCTCGGCAATGGCGTGCACCGCGGCCATTTCCATCTCGACCGTGATGGTTGAGGCACCGGCATCCAGTGCGCCCCGAAAAATGTACGGGAAACACAGAATGTTGTTGATCTGATTCGGGTAGTCGGAGCGCCCGGTGCCGATGATCGCGTCATCGCGCACGGTTTTGACTTCTTCGGGCGTGATCTCGGGCGTGGGGTTGGCCAACGCAAAAATGATCGGGTTGGGGGCCATGCGCTTGACCATGTCGGCCTTGAGCACGCCACCGGCTGACAAGCCCAGGAACACATCAGCGTTGTCAATCACTTCGCCCAACTTGCGGGCATCTGTTTTTTGCGCATAGACTGATTTGTCAGGGTCCATCAGCTCCAGCCTGCCCTCATACACCACGCCGGCCAGGTCAGTCACCCAGACGTTTTCGCGCGGAATCCCCAGCTTGACCAGCAAGCCAATGCAGGCCAGTGCGGCAGCACCAGCGCCTGAGGTGACCAGCTTCACGTCTTTGGGTTCCTTGCCGGCGACTTTCAAGGCGTTCAGAATCGCCGCTCCCACGGTGATCGCCGTGCCGTGCTGGTCGTCGTGGAACACCGGGATCTTCATGCGCTCGCGCAATTTGCGTTCGACATAAAAGCAGTCAGGGGCCTTGATGTCTTCCAGGTTGATACCGCCGAAGGTGGGCTCCAGTGAGGCAATGATGTCCACCAGCTTGTCGAGGTCGTGTTTTTCATTGATCTCAATGTCAAACACGTCAATGCCGGCAAACTTTTTGAACAGCACGCCCTTGCCTTCCATCACTGGCTTGGCTGCAAGCGGGCCAATGTCGCCCAGGCCGAGCACGGCGGTGCCGTTGGTGATGACAGCCACCAGGTTGCCGCGGCTGGTGTATTTGTAGGCGTTGTTAGGGTCTTTGACGATCTCTTCGCAGGGCGCTGCCACGCCAGGCGAGTAGGCCAGCGCCAGGTCATGCTGGTTGACCAGCTGCTTGGTGGCCGCGATCGCAATCTTGCCGGGGGTAGGAAACTGGTGGTAATCCAGGGCGGCGCGGCGCAATTCGGCACGTTTGTCTTCGGCCGTGGCCGGGGCAGCTTGGGTCATGGAGTCTCCTGCATTTCTGAAGCTGACCTGAAGGCCAGTTCTTCGTTTGAATCGGATGGAAATTGTAGACCTTGACACATCCCCGGCTGCTGATGTGTGCGCCATGGACTGGACGCCCCGAGTTTGGCAGGCGTTCCAAAGCGCGAGCGCTCAGCCCACCACCAACTTGGCAAACTCTGCGCGGCGGCTGGTTTGGGCACCACTGAGCGCAAAGCCACGTGCCACCTGAGCTGTGTCGGTGAAGACCCACGCGCCGGGCTCGGTCATTGCCCACAGCCCTGCCGTGCCCGGTGCCGGTGCGGCCACCGTCAGAGGCAGCGCCGGGGTCTTGATGGCCACTGGCATCAGTGGAAACTGCAGCGACGATGCCTGTCCGGCCAGCGTGGCGGCCAGTGCTTTGGCGGCCTGCATGATGGGCATCACATAGGGCAGCGTGCGGCCATTGGCA
>JBBQZG010000004.1:0-55101 GCA_038207945.1 Burkholderiales bacterium | reverse complement strand
TGACACCTGGGGAGGCCGCTGATGCAGACGCAAAGCAGCGTCTGGCGGGCCTGGGTGGACACGCTCAAAACCATTGCTGCTGACAAAGGCGTGTTGCTGCTCATCGCGATTGCACCGTTGATTTACGGGTTTTTCTACCCTTGGCCGTATGCGGAGCAAGCCGTCACGCGCGTGCCGGTGGCCGTGGTGGACTTGGACCACAGCAACCTGTCGCGCCAGATCACGCGATTTGCCCAGGCCAGCCCGCGCATCGACGTGCGCATGGTCATAGGCGACGAGCGCCAGGCCCGGCAAGCCTTGTGGCGCGGCGAGATTGAGGGCTACGCCCTGTTGCCCAGAGACCTCAAGCGTGATGTGCTGCGCGGCAGCCCGGCCGTGGTCACGGTAGAGGCCAACGGCAGTTACGCATTGCTCAACAAGGCGGTGCTGTCTGGCTTTGCCGAAGCCGTCGGCACCGTCTCGGCCGGCGTGGAAATCAGGAAACTCCAGGCCAGCGGCCAAAGTGCGCAGCAAGCCCAGGCCAGCCGCAACCCCATCAGCACCCAGATGGTGGCCCTGTTCAACCCGACCGAAGGCTACGGCAGCTACGTGGTGCCGGCCGTCGCCCTGTTGATCATCCAGCAGACGCTGCTCATGGGCGTGGCCATGCTGGTCGGGCTGTGGGCTGAAACCGGCCAGCACCGCGCCGATGCGGCAACCTGGCTGGGCCGCATCCTCGGGTTTTCGAGCGTCGGCTACCTCAGCGGCCTGCTTTATTTTGGCTGGATTTTCTGGGCGCAAGATTTTCCGCGTGGCGCCAACACCGGCGACGCACTGGTGTTGCTGCCCTCTACATGCCAAGTATTTGCACGCTGGGCGCACTGCTGGGCCTCTGGTTCGGCAACCGCGAACGGGCCTGGCAGGTGATGCTGTTCACGGCTTTGCCGATGGACTTTGTGTTCGGTTTTTCATGGCCGGCAGAGGCACTGCCGGAAATGCTGCAGACCCTGCGCTGGCTGTTTCCGAGCACGGCAGGCATTCAGGCCTCGCTCAGGCTCAACCAGATGGGCGCGCCGCTGGCCGATGTGGCCGGCTACCTGCTGATTTTGGCGGCACTGGCTGCGTCGGCTGGCGGACTGTTGCTGAGGGTGGCTCGCCCGGTTAAATCCTGAAAGCATCTAAATTTATAGCATGCTACGAATATTTATATAAGGCTACAGGCAATTTATACTTAAATATTGCAATCTTCCATGGCAAACGGCCTGGAACGCGTGGGTATGCACATGGGTTAGGGCTGACTGACTGAGCTCACAGACCCCGCTGAACTTGCCGCCCCGGCGTCACGCAATTCACGGCGCAAAATCTTGCCAATGTTGCTTTTTGGCAATGGTTCACGGCGAAACTCGACCATGCGCGGCACCTTGTACCCGGTTAAATGGCGCTTGCAGTGCGCAAGCACATCGGCCTCGGTCAAGGTTGGCGCTCTCGGCACGATCACCACCTTCACGACTTCACCCGAGCGGTCATCGTGCACACCAATCGCCGCGGCCTCCAGCACATCCGGGTGCATGGTCAAAACGTCCTCAATCTCGTTGGGAAACACCTTGAACCCGGAGACCACGATCATGTCCTTCTTGCGATCGGTGATGCGGAAACTCCCCTGCTCATCCATCAAGCCCATGTCGCCGGTGCGCAGCCAACCGCCTGGCATTAACACCTTGGCAGTCTCCTCGGGCTGGTTCCAGTAGCCTTTCATCACTTGCGGGCCGTGCAGACAGATTTCGCCGACCTGCCCCAGCGCGACAGGGCTGTCGTCATCGCCCAGAATGACCGCCTCTGTGCTCGGCAGGGGCACGCCGATCTTGCAGCTCCATTCCCCGACGGTGACCGGGTTGGCGATGGCCACAGGCGCGCTTTCGGTCAGGCCATACCCTTCAACCAGTGGCACACCCGCACGCGCCTTCCAGCGCTGCGCCACCACATGCTGCACCGCCATCCCACCGGCCACCGCCAGCTTCAGCGAGCGCAGGTCGACCACAGCAAACCCCGGCGCGTCCAGCAACAACCGGAACAGCGTGTTGACACCGATGATGGCGGTGAACCGCAGACCCACAAGCACCTTGAGAAACGCCGGCATGTCGCGTGGGTTGGCAATGAGCACGGTTTGAGCGCCCTTGTTGAAGAAAGACAGCGCCCCCGTGAGGGCGAACACGTGGTACATCGGCAGCGGCAGAACCAGGGTTTCCTCGCCGTCGTTCAGGTTTGGCGACATCCAGGCACCCACCTGGAGCACGTTGGCCACCATGTTGCCGTGGCTGAGCACCGCACCTTTGGTCACGCCCGTGGTGCCGCCGGTGTACTGGAGAAAGGCCAGGTCGACGTGGCCAAGTGCGACCTCATCAAGCGTCAGCGTTCGCCCCGCCGACAAGGCATGTCGAAAGCTCACAGCACCCTGCAGCTGCCACGCAGGCACCAATTTCTTCACATGCTTGACCACACCATTGGTCAGCAGGCGTTGCCACGGCGGCAGCAGGTCGCCAACCTGGGTCGTGACCACAGTGCTCACCTGAGTGGCACCAACTACCAGCGCCAGGGTGTGGGCGAAGTTTTCCAGCACCACAATGGCCCGGGCACCGGCATCTTTCAGCTGGTGCTCAAGCTCACGCGGCGTATAGAGTGGATTCACGTTGACCACCACCATGCCTGCACGCAGCACGCCAAACAGCGCCACCGGGTACTGCAGCAGGTTCGGCATCATCAGGGCGACCCGGTCGCCGCGCTGAAGGTCGGTGGATTTTTGCAGCCAGGCTGCGAACGCACGGCTGGCGTCGTCGAGCTCGCGAAAGCTCATCGACGAGCCCATTGAGCGGTAAGCCGGCAGATCGGCAAAGCGCGCACAACTGACGGCCAACATCTCACTCAGCGAGGAGAATTGCTGAATGTCTATTTCAGCGGGCACACCCGCTGGGTATTGACTAAGCCAAGGTTTGTCCGAATTTTCCATTTTTAACCGCGAAAGGCAGGCACACCTTCTTCGCATCCGTTAGTCAACAACCCATGGTATATGAAACCGGATTTGCCCGAAATCAAGGGGTTGTCGAACAAGGCGTGGGGCGGGTCTGGCATGGCAGCCAGGCACCATCAAATCGCCACCATCTGACGCACCCCGTCTGCCTCCATGTTGGCGCCCAAGCCCTGGGCCTTGACGGCGCCACGCTCCATCACCACATAGTCATCTGCCAGGTCTTGAGCAAAGTCGTAGTACTGCTCCACCAGCACAATGGCCATGTTGCCCCGGTCGGCCAACATGCGGATGACGCGGCCAATGTCCTTGATGATGCTGGGCTGAATGCCCTCGGTGGGTTCGTCCAAAATCAGCAATTTGGGTCCAGCTGCCAGCGCCCGGGCAATCGCCAACTGCTGCTGTTGACCACCCGACAAATCACCGCCACGGCGCTGCAACATCTTTTGCAGGACCGGAAACAACTCAAATAGTTCTGGTGGTATCGGTGCGCTGGCTGGCTTGTAGGCCAGGCCCATGCGCAAATTTTCTTCCACAGTCAGGCGTCCGAAGATCTCACGACCCTGCGGCACGAAACCTATTCCAGCGCGTGCGCGTTCATACGGCGTGGCGTTTTGAATCGGCTTGCCGTCAAATTCAATGCTGCCGTTCTTGATGGGCACCAGGCCCATCAAGCTTTTCAGCAACGTGGTTTTGCCCACACCGTTGCGGCCCAAAATGACGGCGACCTTGCCCAGGGTGGCCTGCAGATTCACATCACGCAGGATGTGCGAGCCGCCATAGTATTGGTTGATATTGGTAACTTTCAGCATGTGTTTGTCGCCTTAGCGGCCCAAATAGACTTCAATCACACGCTCATCGGCCTGCACCTGCGCCAGCGTACCTTGCGCCAGCACCGAGCCGTCGCACAGCACCGTCACGATGTCGGAGATGGTATTGATGAAACTCATGTCGTGCTCCACCACCATCAGCGAATGTTTGCCTTTCAGGCTCAAAAAAAGCTCGGCCGTGCGCTCGGTCTCCTCATCTGTCATGCCCGCTACCGGCTCGTCGAGCAGCAGCAACTTCGGGTCTTGCATCAGCAGCATGCCAATCTCAAGCCACTGCTTTTGGCCATGACTCAAAAAGCCTGCCTGACGTGACACACTCTCACTCAGATGAATCGTGTGAAGCACCTCAGCCAGGCGGTCGCTTTGCGCCGAGTCCAGTGTAAAAAACATCGCGGCGGTGACGTGCTTGTTGGTTTTCAGGGCCAGTTCCAGATTCTCGAACACCGTGAGCTGTTCAAACACGGTGGGCTTTTGAAACTTGCGGCCAATGCCCATCTGGGCAATCTCGGATTCTTTGTAGCGCAACAGGTCAATGGTGCTGCCGAAGAACACTTGGCCTTCGTCGGGGCGGGTCTTGCCGGTGATGATGTCCATCATGGTGGTCTTGCCAGCGCCGTTGGGGCCAATGATGCAGCGTAACTCACCCGGTGCAATGTCCAGGCTCAGTTTGTTGATGGCCTTGAAGCCATCAAAACTCACGCTCACATCTTCCAGGTACAAAATGCGGCCGTGCGTGATGTCCACCTCGCCCGGCGTGGCCAGTCGCGAAAAGCTCGCATCACGCCCTCCCGATGCGGTGTTGCCGCTCTTGCCTGGGTGCGCCGCGCGGTAATGATCGGCGTGGCGGGCGTTTTGCTCCATCAATTCGGGGGTCATTTCGCACCGCCCTTCAGTTTTTTCACCAAACCCACCACACCATGAGGTAAAAACAGGGTCACCCCGATGAACAGAGCTCCCAAAAAGTACAGCCAAAACTCCGGGTAAGCCACCGTCAGCCAACTTTTGGCGCCGCTCACAATGAAGGCACCCAGAATCGGCCCGATCAGCGTGGCGCGGCCACCCACAGCGGCCCAGATGGCGATCTCGATCGAGTTGGCCGGGCTCATTTCACTCGGGTTGATGATGCCCACCTGCGGCACGTACAGGGCCCCGGCCACACCGCACATCATGGCCGAAATGGTCCAGATGGTGAGCTTGTAGCCCAGCGGGTTGTAGCCGCTGAACATGACCCGCGTCTCGGCATCGCGCACGGCCTGCAGCACCCGGCCAAATTTGCTGTTGGTGAGCCAGCGTGCAAGCAAGAAAAAGCCCAGCAGGGTCGCACCTGTCAGCACAAACAGTGTCATGCGCATTTCTTGCGTGGCAATCGGAATGTTCAGGATGCGCTTGAAGTCGGTAAAGCCATTGTTGCCGCCAAAGCCAGTCTCGTTGCGGAAGAACAGCAACATCGCGGCAAAGGTCATGGCTTGGGTGATGATGGAAAAGTACACGCCCTTGATGCGTGAGCGGAACGCAAAGTAGCCAAACACAAACGCCATCAGCCCAGGCACGGCCACAATCAGAAACAGGGTGGCGACAAAGCTGTCAGAAAACGTCCAGTGCCAGGGCAGCTGTTTCCAGTCCAGAAACACCATGAAATCGGGCAGGTTGCTTTTGTAGTTGCCATCTGTGCCAATCTGACGCATCAAATACATGCCCATCACGTAACCGCCCAGCGCAAAAAACAGCCCGTGTCCCAGGCTCAAAATGCCTGTAAATCCCCAGATCAGGTCCATCGCCAGCGCACAAATGGCGTAACACATGATGCGGCCCAACAGGCCTACACCGTAGTCACTCAAGTGAAACACGCTGCCTTCCGGCACCCACAAATTGAGCAGCGGCGCCACCGCGCACACCACCACCAGCGCCACCAGAAAGGCTAACCAACCGGCCCGGCTGAGCAAGGGTGAAGGGGTAGGCAAAGACACAATATTGACAGGTGCACTCATGATCAAGCTTCCGCCGAGCGGCCTTTCATCGCAAAGATGCCTTGCGGGCGCTTCTGAATAAAGATGATGATGAACACCAGCACCGCAATTTTGGCCAGCACGGCACCCGCCCAACCTTCGAGAAACTTGTTCAGCAACCCCAGGCCCAAGGCCGCGTAAACGGTCCCCGCCAGTTGACCGACGCCACCCAGCACCACCACCATGAACGCATCCACGATGTAGCCCTGGCCCAAGTCCGGCCCGACATTGCCCACCTGGCTCAGAGCGCAGCCGGCCAGGCCGGCAATGCCCGAACCCAGGGCAAAGGCGTAGGTGTCAATGCGCGCGGTGTTGACCCCCATGCAAGAGGCAATCGGTCGGTTTTGCGTGACACCGCGCACAAACAGACCAAGACGCGTCCTGCCAATCATCCAGGCCACCGATGCCAGTACAAAAAAGGCAAAACCGATGATCACCAGCCGGTTGTAGGGCAGTGACAAATTACCCAGCACCTGCACACCACCACTCATCCACGACGGGTTCTCAACCCCCACGTTTTGTGCGCCAAAGACCGTGCGCATCAATTGCATCAGCATCAGGCTGATGCCCCAGGTGGCCAGCAGGGTTTCCAGCGGCCGTCCATACAGAAAGCGGATCACTGAGCGTTCAAGCGCCGCTCCCATCAAAGCCGAGGCAAGGAAAGAGACCGGAACCGCCGCCAGCAAATACCAATCGAAGGCACTCGGCAGATATTTTTGAAACACGCCTTGAACCATGTAGGTGGCATATGCGCCAATCATCATCAGCTCGCCATGCGCCATGTTGATCACACCCATCAGTCCGTAGGTGATAGCCAGCCCCAGCGCCACCAGCAGCAAGATGCTGCCCAAACTGATGCCACTGAACACTGCACCCAGCTTGTCGCCCCAGGCCAGGCGTGACTCCACCTCACGCAGCGCCGTACCCAGCGCCGCCTTCACCGCTGAATCGGTTTCAAGCTCAATCCGCGCCAGCAACATGGTTTTGGTGTTGGCCTGGCCGCTGGTGGCCAGCAGTTTGGCAGCTTCCAGGCGTTTGTGTGTGTCAGTGCTGCTGAGAAGCGCGGCGGCGCGCACCATGCCCAACTGGTCTTTGATGCTTGCGTTGTGTTCGGAAGCCAAGGCTCTTTCAATCAATGGAAGCTTGGTCTCGTCCGCGTCACTTTGCAGTTGCTTCACGGCTGCGCCACGCACCGCATCGTCTTTGGAAAAAAGTTTGAGTGCCGCCAGCGCCGAATCAATCTCGCCACGCATGCGGTTGTTGTTGATGACATCTTCGGCATCGGACAGGGCCATTTCCGCATCGGTTACCGCGTCAAAGGCCTTGTCGTCCCGCAGCACCAGCACCTTGTCGCCCGCCACCTTGACCGCGTTGTCTGACAAGGCTTGCAGAAACGCCGCCGTTTTATCGTCGGCAGTCAGCATGGCTTTGGAAAGTGCTTCGACCCGGCTGTCGGTTTCGCCAATGGTGATGCCTTTGACCTCGTCAGCCGTTAGGGCGTGAACCTGGGCGGTAAGCAGCAGGGCGGCGATGGCTAAGTAATGTCGCACGGTTTGTTAACTTGGTTTTTATCGGTCAGAGAACTTTGAGGCAATGTTGCAGGGGCATCAAGGAGGAGGCCGAAGGCCGGGGGACAGCCGCGGAGCTGAGTACCACGCCGTCCTGAGTTCAGAAGTACCTCAAGCCCGACGTGGCACCCCACCACCCTTTACTTACTTCTTCACCGGCTCGTCGGGCTTGCCAGCATTGCCTTCGATGTACGGTGACCATGGCTTGGCTTTCACTGGGCCTGGCGTCTTCCAGACCACGTTGAACTGACCGTCGGCCTTGATCTCGCCAATGAATACGCTCTTGTGCAGATGGTGGTTTTTCTCATCCATCTTGCTCACAATGCCGCTCGGTGCCTTGAAGGTCTGACCGGCCATGGCGGCAATGACCTTGTCGACGTCGGTGGACTTGGCTTTTTCAACCGCTTGTTTCCACATGTTGATGCCGATGTAAGTGGCTTCCATCGGGTCATTGGTCAAAGGCTTGTCAGAGCCGGGAAGCTTCTTGGCCTTGGCGTAGTCAGACCACTTCTTGATGAATTCGGTGTTGGTGGGGTTCTTGATCGACTGGAAGTAGTTCCAGGCGGCCAGGTGGCCGACCAGCGGCTTGGTGTCCACACCGCGCAATTCTTCTTCACCCACGCTGAACGCCACCACCGGCACGTCCTTGGCCTTCAGGCCGGCGTTGCCGAGTTCCTTGTAGAACGGCACGTTGGAGTCACCGTTGATGGTGGACACCACGGCGGTCTTGCCACCGGCGCTGAACTTCTTGATGTCAGCCACGATGGTCTGATAGTCACTGTGGCCAAACGGGGTGTATTTTTCGTCGATGTCTTTGTCAGCCACGCCCATGGATTTGAGGTAGGCGCGCAAAATCTTGTTGGTGGTGCGGGGGTAGACATAGTCAGTGCCCAGCAAGACCCAGCGCTTGGCTGAGCCGCCGTCTTTGCTCATCAAATAGTCCACCGCCGGAATCGCTTGCTGGTTAGGCGCCGCGCCGGTGTAGAACACTTTTTTGGAGAGTTCTTCACCCTCGTACTGCACAGGGTAGAACAGCAGGCCATTCATTTCTTCCACAACAGGCAACACCGACTTGCGCGACACGCTGGTCCAGCAGCCAAAAATCACGGCCACCTTATCCTGACCCAGCAACTGCTTGGTTTTTTCAGCAAACAGCGGCCAGTTGGAAGCCGGGTCGACCACCACGGGCTCCAACTTCTTGCCAAGCACCCCACCTTTGGCGTTGATTTCGTCAATCGCCATCAGCACGGTGTCTTTCAACACGGTTTCCGAAATGGCCATGGTGCCCGAGAGGCTGTGCAAAATGCCGACCTTGATGGTGTCTGCAGCGAGCGCCGGCAGGGCCGACAGCGTGGACAGCGCCACGGCAGCCGTGAGCGCCTTAAGCGTGAAACGACGTGAATTAGATGATTGCATGTGTGCTACTCCAAAGTTGATGAAACCCATGTCGCTGGGGGTTGGCCAGGTGTCGATTCAGGCTTTGGCTCAGCGATGGACAGACTTTAGGCAAGCACGGGAAATTGGGAAATACGCCGAGTGGCGTACGAGCGGCTCAACGCATGTTCGCCCGCAGCAAAGAAAGCTGCGTTTTCGACAGATTTGACTGGGTGGCTGCACGCTCATGACGCCAGCTCAACACGACTTGCGCGACCATAGGAGATACTTGCAGCTTTCAACACACCGGGCTGGATGTGTGAGCCAGCCAACTTGGTATTTCATGAACAACGCGATGTCAACCAGGTTCAGTATCCAGAAAATCCTCAACACCGCCAATCTTGCGGTGCTCGCCACTGAACACGCCGGGCAACCGCACACCAGCCTGATCGCCATCACGCCGTTTAACGCCTGGCAACGGCTGATTTTTGCCACCTACCGCGACACCCGCAAGTACACCAACCTGTTACAAAACAGCAGGGTGTCGATCTTGATCGATGGCCGCAGCCCCACCGGCGCCGATGCCCAGGAGGGCTTTATTCTGACGGCTGTGGGCCGGGTTCGAGAAATTGGTGACCACGCCCGAGCCGACTTGCTGGCCACTCACCTTGAAAGGCACCCTGAGCTTTCCTCCTTCACCCAATCGCCAGACTGTGTGTTGCTGGAAGTGGTGGTTGAGGCCTACCAGATCGTGCGCGGAATTGATGACGTCAGCTGGTGGAGCATGGATGACCTGAACGAAGAAGCCGCTCCAGTCAGGCTGAGCTCCCAGGCCCTGACTGACCTGACCCAGCGCACTCTGGCTCATTACAACCAGAACGCTGAAGATTTCTTTAGCGGCACGCGCGACCACGATGTGCGCCAGAATATGGAGGCACTGCTGCAACACATTGCCGCATTGGCACCCTTCACCATTCTGGACTTTGGCTGTGGCCCAGGACGCGACTTGAAGGCGTTCAGTGCATTGGGGCACAAGGCGGTCGGGCTCGAAGGTGCGGCACGTTTTGCAGACATGGCGCGGGCCTACAGCGGCTGCGAGGTGTGGCATCAGGACTTTTTGGCACTTGACTTGCCCGCCGATCACTTTGACGGCGTGTTTGCCAATGCCTCTCTGTTTCATGTGCCTGGTCAGGCCTTGCCTCAGGTACTGGCCCAGTTACATGCCACGTTGAAGCCGCAAGGCGTGCTGTTCAGCTCTAACCCCCGCGGCCTCAACGACGAGGGGTTCAACGGTGAGCGTTATGGTGCGTACCATGATCTGGCCCATTGGCGCCGCTACATGACCGCCGCAGGTTTTACCGAGCTGATGCATTACTACCGCCCACCCGGTTTGCCAATAGCGCAACAGCCCTGGCTGGCCAGCGTGTGGCGCAAAACCTGAAGGGTAAAACCTAAAGACCTCGCTGCGCCGCTGCGCGGAGTCTGGCGGACTCCGGGTGACCAATGGCGTTTCTCACCTCCAACAAAAGCCGCTCCTTTTCAGCGCCCAGGACACCTTTCAGGACCAGCCAGTTTGACGCGTGGTCACTTCGAAACACGGTGCGTTTGAGCGCCAGAGCTTGAAGGAATTGTTCCATTTCAACAAACAGTTCCTGTTGATCAAGCGGCGTCCACTGCGGGAACCCCTCGCGGAATCGCTCCTCACCCTGAGGAAAACTGACCACCAGGGTGGCCAGAAATTCTGGCTGGGTCAGATTGATCAGGCGGGCTGAGTTTGCTGCGTGCTGCTTTGACAGCAACCTGCCGCCAAGCCCGTTGAGCAACATCACGGACCGTGTGATGCCAGCAGCGCCCAACTTCTCCAGAGCATCGCGGGTGCTCTCAAAGGTTTCACCCTTATTGACCCGTTGCAGCACCTCGTCGTCGCCCGATTCGGCGCCCACATACAGCAGTGACAAACCAGCTTCGCGCAACTCCTGCAGTTCCTGTACCGTTTTTTGGCGCACGTTGCGGGGCAGGCAATAGCTGGAAATGCGCCGTACTTTTGGCAAATGGGTCTTGATGGCCAGCAGCAGGGTCATCAGCCGCCGGGTCGACAACACCATGGCATCACCGTCGCCCAAAAAAACCCGCTGCACCTGGCCTGCCAACTGTTCTCCGCAGCCGCGGATGGCATCCAGGGTTTCCTGCTCGTCGCGCACGGCAAACTTCTTTTGCGGCGCGGTGTACATCTCGCAGTAAGTGCACTTGTTCCAGGAGCAGCCATCGGTGATTGGCAGAATCAGTGATTCGGCTTCGCTGGGTGGCCTGAAGACCGGATTGACATAACGGATAGGGAAAATTGTGTTCACTTTTTTGACTGTTCAGTTGTCACACCATGCGATTCATGGCACGCGGCTTGCGCCCGCGAAGGGTTTTGCACGCCACTCCAATCTTAGGCCACGCCTGAGGCTGTGTCAGAAAATCCAGGCCGGTAAACCGGCTTCAGTGACCCAAAGCCGTGGCGGTGTCGTAGTAACGAATCAAATTGCCGCCCGCCTCTTTGGCCTCGTACATGGCTGAATCGGCCCACTTCAGGATGTCGTCCTGACTGCCTTCATGGTCGTTGAACAACACCACGCCGATGCTGGTGGTGCAGCGGTGTTCCACGGTGACTTCCGTTTTGCCCTCTTGCTTGTAGGTCAGTACATAAGGCTTGTCCAACAAGGACCGGAGTTTTTCAGCCAGGATTCTGGACTGCGCGGTGGACTCAGTCTTGTCAACACCCAGTTCGCTGAGGATCACCACAAATTCATCGCCACCGAAACGCGACACGATGTCTACCTCGCGTATGCAACTGGTGATGCGCCGGGCCACCTCGACCAGCAGCAGATCGCCGACAAAGTGCCCGTGCGAGTCGTTGATTGGTTTGAAGTTGTCCAGATCCATGAACATCAGCGCGCTGTAACGCTTGTGGCGTTTGCTCGCGGCCATGATCAGCCCCAGTCGCTCGGTCAGCAACAGGCGGTTTGGCAAGCCCGTCAATGAGTCATGCAAAGCCAGTTCAAGAATCTGTTTCTCGGCCAGTTTGCGCTCGGTGATGTCGCGGGCGGCGGCAAACACGCCCTGCAAGCGGCGGTCCCGGTCATAAAAGGTGGTGGCGTTGTAAGACACCACGGTTTCCTTGCCGTCCCTGTCACGCGCCGTCAGTTCGTAATTGGTGACTTTTCTTTTGGTCAGCGCCAGCATGATGGCGTCCTCGGCACGCGCCGGATCGGTGAATGAGTTCTTGAAGGGTGCGCCGATCAACTCGTCACGTGTGCAACCTGTCAGCAACTCCATCTGTTTGTTGACATCGATGATGATGCCCGCCGGGTCAGTGGTCATCAGGGCATCAATGTTGGCTTCAAACAACGAGCGCGTGTAAAACTGATGGTCACGCAGACGTTGTCCCAGCACCTTTTGCTCGGCCTCAATCTGTTTGCGCGCCGTGTTGTCGGTGCCAATTAACAGGTAGCCAATGATGACATCCTGGTCATCACGCAGCGCTGTCACCGAGACCACCGCCGGAAACCGGCTACCGTCTTTGCGAATGTAGGTGAGCTCGTAAATGTCTTCAATGCCACGGGACGCCTTGAACACCAGCGCCTCAAAACCGGGGGCAATCGGCGTTTCAAGCTCGACACTCAAAGCCTTGGCGCGGGCCACCAGTTCATGCGGGTCAGAGATGTCCGCCGGCGTGATTTTGTTCAACACATCGGCGGCCGCGTAACCCAGCATCTTCTCGGCGCCCACATTGAAAATCTGGATCACGCCCTTGGCATCGGTGGTAATGCTGGAAAAATTGGCGCTGCTGAGTATGGCTTTTTGCAGGGCACGGGTGATGAGCAGCGACTCCTGCCGTTGCCATTCCGCGGTGTCGTTGAGCAGCGACTGGACTGAGTCTGAAATTGCGGGGGTTTCAATAGCGGTCATCACGGTCATTCTTGGATAGTCATCCTTGCCGCGTTCGGCTGGATCGGAAAGAATCAGCCTTGACAGAGTAAGTGTGATTTGCTTATACCGATGATAAGAGCCTCTCGTATGTTCGCCGGGTCACATACGAAAACAATGGCCCAACGACAGGCACCCTAGCGGTGTGCGGAGGCAGCAGACGCTGCTGGCAACGCCGGCGCCGGTTTGCGCTGGGTTTTGCGCAAAGCCTCACGGAATTTTTCAGCGTCATTGGTTCGCAAGCCGGCCACCAATTCCCGCGAGTTCTGGGCCTGTTGCTGCGCATACAACTGCAGTGCCCCTAGCGCGGCCGCAGAGGGCACGTTGGTTTCAGGGGTGGCGGCCATCAACTGCTCAAAACTACGCTCATAACCTGCGGTCACGGTGCTGTCAATGCGCCCGGCCAGTTGTTCAAAGGTCAGCCTTTGTCTGGGCGCGGTACCCAGAAGCTCGCCCCTTTGCAGACGGATGCGAAGGTCTGCCTGCGCAAAGTCTTTGATGGCATTCTGCGCTTTGATCTCTTCGCTCATCAGGTAACGCGGTGGCGGAATATGCGCGGTCAACCAGCCCGCGCCAAACAGCACAACACATCCTGCCAGCCCTGGCCCAAGCCATCCACGGGGACGGCTAACAGTCCACGGTCTGGCCAGCGCATGGGCCAGTAACGCACCTGCGACCAAGCCACCGCCGTGCGCCGCGTTATCAATGCCCGGAATCACCCAGCCCAAGCCCAGCATCAACACAATGAATACGCTGGCCAAGCCAAACAACCACCTGAACTCAGCCGGGTCAACCCGCCGACGTTCTGTCCATAAAAGCACCAGCAGAGCCCCATACAAACCAAAAATCGCGCCAGATGCACCGCCTGACACGGCCTTGTTGCCCTGCACCACCAGCGACAGTAGATTGCCCAGAATGCCGCTGCCCACATACAGGGTGACAAAACGCCAGCGCCCGGCCAGCCGCTCCACCAGCCGCCCGACATCCCGCAGGGCCCACATGTTCATGGCCAGATGCAGCAGGCCAAAGTGGATAAAAAGCGCGGTGAAGAGGCGCCACCACTGGCCGTCCTGCGTGGCCGGGCCAAAATTTGCACCCCAGGCCAGAGGCACGGTGGTTGACGTGTGCCAGAAACCAGCGCCCTGGGTCAGCATGGCTGCAAACACCATCAGATTGACCACCAAAATGGTGTGCGTCATGGGCGTACGCGCCGGGCTGCTGTGCATCAGCTCGGTCAGGCTTTCCCGGGGAACGTGCGAGCCACTTCGCATTGGGGTGTCAATCATGTCCCGATTAAACACCGGCGCGATTCGCCCAACCCACCTTCAGACCAGCATGCCCCGGGCCTCAATGAATGACACCACCTGCTCTACCCCACTCAAGGTCTTCAGGTTGGTCATGACAAACGGCTTGAGGCCCTTGGGCGTGGTGCGCATGCGGGTGGTGTCCGCCGCCATCACGTCCAGATTGGCACCCACGTGGGGTGCCAGATCGGTCTTGTTGATCACAAACAAGTCACTCTTGGTGATGCCTGGACCGCCCTTGCGCGGGATTTTTTCACCCGCTGCCACGTCAATCACGTAAATCGTCAGGTCTGACAACTCCGGGCTGAAGGTGGCCGCCAGGTTGTCGCCACCGCTCTCGATGAAGACGATGTCGGCGTTGGGAAACTCCACCAGCATGCGGTCGATGGCTTCAAGGTTAATGGAGCAGTCCTCACGAATGGCGGTGTGCGGGCAGCCGCCAGTCTCCACGCCCATGATGCGCTCGGCCGGCAAAGCACCACTGACTGTGAGCAGGCGCTGGTCTTCCTTGGTGTAAATGTCATTGGTGATGGCCACCAGGTCGTAGCGCTCGCGCATGGCTTTGCACAACATTTCCAGCAGCGTGGTTTTGCCGGAGCCCACCGGCCCGCCAATGCCCACACGCAAGGGCGGCAGGTTTTTGGTGCGGTTTGGGATATGGTGAAGAGGTGTGTTCATGAGCCTACAGTTAAAAGAGTCGCGCCCTCGCGACAAAAATGAATGGTGTGAGGTCGGCTTGATAGGTGCTATTGATTATGGAGCTACTAATGCATATTTAGTAAGGGCTACGACCTAAAAAGCCTTGAATACTGCACTTCGTGCCGGGCACTCAATATCGCCAGCATGGGGGAAAACGCCTGACGCGCATCGTCTGGCAAAGCCAGTGCGTGCTCAACCGCAGCGGGGATGGCAGCAGCCAATTTGGAGAGGATGCGCTGCCCCGCGCTCTGGCCCAGCGGCACCGACTTGATGGCAGCTTGCACCATGTTCTCGGCCCAGCCAAAGGCGTAGGCCAGCAGGCAGTCGCGCAGTGGCGCCTTGGTGCTGGCAGCCGCCAGAGCAAACGCCATCGGGTAAGTGGGCTGCAAATCAGCCAACAGCTTGATCTGCGCAAGCGTGGCGGTGGTGTGGTTGCGCAGCCATTCCAGCAAGGAGCGCCCCATTTGCTCGGCTTGCGCACGCAGTTCGCTGCTTTCGCGGGTTTGCAGCACCCAGGTGTTGAGGGCCTCTATGCGCTGCGCGTCAGCGCCTTGCCAGGCCGGTATGGCTTGCGCCAACACCGCCAGATCATTGCGCGCCAGGCTCAGCTCCAGCTGATCCAGCAGCCAGTCAGATGCTTCTTTTTCTGTAGCTACCCGCGCACTGTCAACAGCGGCTTCAAGGCATTCTGAGTATGAAAATCCACCAATCGGCAAGGCCGGTGAGGCGAGCCACATGAGTTGGATCAGGCTGCAAGCTTGCATCTGCCCGCCGCGTCAGTGCGTGTGATCACCGTCCGGGTCGTGCCGGTGGGGCGTGTGTGTGGCAGGGTTAACTGGGGGTATTGGCGTGTGGCCGTGTTCATGTTTGTGATCGTGGTCGTGCTCATGCCCGTGGTGGTGTCCGCCAAAATGTCCGCCAGTGGCGTAGGCGCCGTTCTCAGGTTCAAAGGGTTCACTGACCTCGGTCACGATCAGGTGCATGGCGCGCAGCATCTCTTGCAGCACGTGGTCGGGCTCGATCTTGAGGTGATCCGGCTTGAGCTCAATCGGCACATGGCGATTGCCCAGATGGTAGGCGGCGCGGATCAAGTCAAACGGCGTGCCGTGACTGGGACAGTGCGTGATTTTCAGCACGGTTTGCGGTGCAGCCCACACTTTGATCAGCGAGCCATCGTGCGCCACCAGCACGTCACCCCCGCGCGCCACGGTGCCGCGCGGCAGAAAGATGCCCAGTTGGCGGCCCGTGGAATCAGTGACTTCAAAGCGGCTTTTCTGGCGCACGTCCCAGTCGAGTTCAACCGTGCTGGCGCGTTTGAGCAACACAGCAGCGAGACCTGCACCTTGGGGAATGAGTTTGGAGATTTGCAGCATGTGTGACCGGTTTGAAACGCGATGTGTAAACGATGGCATCCGACAGGGAGAACTGATAATATAACAACTGTTATAACATTCAAGGATCACGCCATGTCAGCACTCAAATTAACCCAAATCGGCAACTCGGTGGGGGTGATTTTGCCCAAAGAAACGTTGGCACGACTCAAGTTGGTCAAAGGTGACACCGTCTTTTTAACCGAATCGGCCAATGGACTGAACCTGACACCGTATGACCCCGAGCTGGAAGAGCAACTTAAATTGGGGCGCGAATTCATGCATGACTATCGTGATACGTTTCATCAGTTGGCCAAATGAGCGACTTTAAGGGGATCAATCGGCAGGTGCTGCTGCTCTTGCATGACGAAAGCCTGGCGGAGCACGGTGGCGCCAGTGGCCTGCGTGATGAAGGTTTGCTGGATTCTGCGCTGGCAAGACCGCAGAATCTGGCGCTGTATGAACAACCTGACATCGCCAGCCTTGCAGCATCCTATGGTGTGGGTCTTGCGAAAAATCATGCGTTCGTCGACGGGAACAAGCGGGCTGCGTTCCTGGCCATTGGCTTGTTCTTGATGGTGAACGGTTTTCGGCTGAAAGCGACGCAAGCCGAAGCGACGCTGACAATTCTGGACGTGGCGGCAGGCGTGATGGACGAAGCCGCCCTGGCGCAATGGATTCGCGAACACATGCAGCCACGGCTCTAAAACAAAAAATACCGCTGCGCCATCGGCAAGCTCAGCGCCGGCTCGCAGGTCAGCAGTTGACCGTCGGCGCGCACCGTGTAGGTTTGCGCATCAATCTCCATTTTGGGCAGGTAGCTGTTGTGCACCATGTGCTGCTTGCGGATGCCTCGAATGTTTCTCACCGCACTCACGTTTTTTTTCAACCCGAAGCGTTCCTGAATGCCGGCGTTCTGCGCGTCCTGTGACACAAAGGTGATCGAGCCCTTGGCCAGCGCGCCGCCAAACGCGCCGAACATGGGCCGGTAATGCACCGGCTGAGGGGTTGGAATACTGGCGTTAGGGTCGCCCATGGCGGCCATGGCGATGAAGCCGCCTTTCAAAATCAGGGCAGGCTTGACGCCAAAAAAGGCCGGTTTCCAGATCACCAGATCTGCCCACTTGCCCACCTCAATGCTGCCCACCTCATGGCTGATGCCGTGGGCTATTGCCGGGTTGATGGTGTATTTGGCAATGTAGCGTTTGGCGCGGAAGTTGTCGTTGCGCTCTTTGTGCGCCACCCGCGCGGCCTCGGTCTGGATGGCGCCCGGCACCAGCGGTGGCGCCAGCCAGCCGCGCTGTGCTTTCATCTTGTGGGCGGTTTGCCAGGTGCGGATGATGACTTCGCCGACACGGCCCATGGCCTGGCTGTCACTGCTCATCATGCTGATGGCGCCCAGGTCGTGCAGCACGTCTTCCGCGGCAATGGTTTCCTTGCGGATGCGGCTCTCGGCAAAGGCCAGGTCTTCGGCGATGGATGCGTCCAGATGGTGGCAGACCATTAGCATGTCGACATGTTCATCGAGCGTGTTCACGGTGTAGGGCATGGTCGGGTTGGTCGAACTGGGCAAAAAATTGGCCTCGCCCACCACCCGCAAAATGTCGGGCGCATGGCCGCCGCCCGCGCCTTCGGTGTGAAAGGCGCAGAGGCCCCGGCCTTTGGTGGCGGCAATGGTGTTTTCGACAAAACCTGACTCGTTCAGGGTGTCGGAATGGATGGCAACCTGTACATCGGCTTCGTCGGCCACGTCCAGGCAATTGTTGATGGCGGCCGGCGTCGTGCCCCAGTCTTCGTGCAATTTGAGGCCGATGACACCGGCATTGACCTGCTCATGCAGCGCGGCGGGCAGGCTGGCGTTGCCTTTGCCCAAAAAGCCCAGGTTCATGGGAAAAGCATCGGCCGCTTGCAACATGCGCTCAATGTTCCATGGCCCCGGTGTGCAGGTGGTGGCAAAGGTGCCGGTGGCCGGGCCGGTGCCGCCGCCCAGCATGGTGGTCACGCCTGACGCCAGCGCTTCTTCAATCTGCTGCGGGCAGATGAAATGGATGTGGCTGTCGATGCCCCCTGCCGTGACGATGTTGCCCTCGCAACTGATGATCTCGGTGCCGGGGCCGATGACGATGTCCACACCCGGCTGCACGTCAGGGTTGCCGGCTTTGCCGATGGCCACGATGCGCCCGCCCTTGAGGCCAATGTCGGCCTTCACGATGCCCCAGTGGTCGATGATCAAGGCATTGGTCATCACGCAGTCGACCGCGCCGCCAGCTTGTGGCCCGCTGCCGGTGCCATCGCGGGTTCGTTGCGATTGCGCCATGCCATCGCGTATGGTTTTGCCCCCACCAAACTTGACTTCTTCGCCGTAGCCGCCGGCCGCGAGGGTCAAGTCTCTTTCGACCTCAACAGTCAAGTCGGTGTCGGCCAGGCGCACCCGGTCGCCCACGGTGGGGCCAAAAATTTCGGCGTAGGCGCGTCGTCCAATCGTGGCCATTTCAAAACCTTCAAAAATGAGAGCTACCAGCCGTTATCACATAAGGGCTAGAGGCATAAAATGTTAAAAAATCAGAGCTTGCCCTGCACCAGACCACGAAAGCCATAAATCGCCCGCTCCCCGGCGTAGTCCACCAGTTCCACGGTGCGCTGTTGGCCGGGCTCAAAACGCACCGCCGAGCCCGACGCAATGTTCAGCCGCATACCCTGGGCTGCCGCCCGGTCAAAGCCCAACGCGCCATTGGTCTCGGCAAAGTGGTAGTGCGATCCGACCTGAATCGGCCGCTCCGAGGCGTTCACCACCACCAGCGTGTGCGTGCGTCGCCCGGGGTTAAGCACGTGGTCAGGGCCATCCGTCAAGAGTTCACCAGGAATCATGCAGGTCTCACTTTATATAAGAAATCAGGCTCTAGCCATTGATTAAATTGCGCAAGCAGCTATTTAATAAATAGCATAAACGATTCAGGCCATGGCTTAAACAATGGGCTGATGCACCGTGACCAGTTTGGTGCCATCAGGGAAAGTGGCTTCGACCTGGATGTCGGGAATCATCTCGGCAATGCCGTCCATCACATCGGCGCGGGTCAGCAGGGTGCGCCCGAAACTCATGAGCTGTGCCACCGTCTGGCCGTCACGGGCGCCTTCCATCACCGCCGCGCTGATCAGCGCCAGCGCTTCGGGGTAGTTGAGTTTGAGGCCGCGTGCCATGCGCCGTTCAGCCAGCAGGCCGGCAGTGAAGATCAGCAGTTTGTCTTTTTCTCTTGGGGTAAGTTCCATGCGGCTTCATCAGCAAATCCCGTGCCTGATACGGCGGATACCCAACGTGCGCTGCGGGTTAAATCGCATCGGCTTGGGTCGTGGCATGAATACTGCACTTCTTGCGTGGTGAACACAGCGCCCCGCCCTCCCCCCACCACGCCAGCCGAGCCCCATGCGCCGCAACGCATCACGCTGGTGCGCCGGGACTACAACGCCTGGGTGGCGGCTGAAACGCTGGAAGACTATGCCCTGCGTTTTACCCCGCAGGGCTTTCGAAAATGGTCAGAATGGCGTGTAGCCCAGACTGCACTTGGGGGAGCTGCTGCGTTTTTGATATTGGAGGCCATTGGTGCCACGCTGCTGGTGAAGTATGGTTTTGTCAACGCGTTCTGGGCCATCCTGGCCACTGGGCTGATCATCTTTCTGGCTGGCCTGCCAATCAGCATTTACGCTGCCAAGCATGGTGTGGACATGGATTTGCTCACGCGCGGCGCGGGCTTTGGCTACATTGGCTCGACCCTCACCTCGCTGATTTACGCCTCGTTCACCTTCATCTTTTTTGCGTTGGAGGCTGCCGTCATGGCCTACGCGCTGGAGTTGGCGTTGGGTATTCCACCGACCTGGGGCTATCTGATTTGTGCGCTGCTGGTGATCCCACTGGTCACCCATGGCGTCACCACCATCAGCCGCCTGCAAGTCTGGACCGGACCGCTGTGGCTGCTGATGTGGCTTCTGCCCTTTGGCTTTGTGCTGTGGAAGGAGCCCACCGCCTTTGCGGGTGTGGTGCACTATGTTGGTGACAAAGGTCTGTCCGAGGCCTTTGACCTGCCTCTTTTTGGTGCAGCCCTCACCGTCGGTGTGGCACTTATGACACAGATGGGTGAGCAGGCTGATTACCTGCGCTTTATGCCGGCGCGCACCCCGGCCAACCGCGTCCGTTGGTGGGCCAGCGTGCTGGCGGGTGGACCAGGCTGGGTGATTTTGGGGGTGCTCAAAATGTTGGGTGGCGCGCTGCTGGCCTACCTGGCCATCAGCCATGCGGTGCCGGTAGACCGTGCCGTGGACCCGAATCAGATGTACCTGGCTGCCTATGAATATGTGTTCCCCCATTACGGCTGGGCGGTGGCCGCCACCGCGTTGTTCGTGGTGGTGTCGCAGCTCAAGATCAATGTCACCAACGCCTATGCCGGGTCGCTGGCCTGGAGCAATTTTTTCTCCCGCCTGACACACAGCCATCCTGGCCGGGTGGTGTGGGTGGTTTTTAACACCTTGATTTCCTTCATGCTGATGGAGATGAACGTGTTTCAGGCATTGGGCGATGTGCTCGGGCTCTACTCCAACATCGCCATTGCCTGGATGATGGCGGTGGTGGCCGATCTGGTGATCAACAAGCCGTTGGGTCTTTCGCCACCCGGCATCGAGTTCAAGCGGGCACACCTGTACGACATCAATCCGGTGGGTGTGGGCGCCATGGCGCTGGCCTCGGTGCTGTCCATCAGCGCCTACCTCGGGTTTTTTGGCCCGATGGCCCAGGCGTTTTCCGCCCTGATTGCCATGGGCATAGCCTTGGTCACCGCCCCGTTGATCGCTTTCCTCACCGGCGGCAAGTACTACCTCGCACGGCCGGTGCCCGCTGACAATGACAGCTGCCAGCACGACATACTCACCCGCTGCGTCATTTGTGAGCGGGAATATGAAGCGCCCGACATGGCGCACTGCCCCGCTTACCAGGGCCCGATCTGCTCGCTGTGCTGCACGCTCGACGCCCGCTGCGGCGACCTATGCAAGCCGCACGCCAGCCTGGCTGCGCAATGGTCAAGCGCGCTGCGCTGGTTGTTACCAAAGCGCAGCTGGGCACATCTGGACAAAGGGCTGGGCTATTTTTTGCTGCTGATGCTGGTGATTGCACCACTGCTGGCTGCAGTGTTTGGCTTGCTCTACCACCAGGAAAGCCGTGCCCTGACACAGTCAATCTTCGACACCCAGATGTTGCAGGCGTCCATTGCGGCGTTGCGTTCAGGTTTCGTGAAAGCCTACCTGGCCCTGGTTCTGATTGCCGGACTGGTGGCATGGTGGGTGGTGCTGGCGCACGAGAGCCGCCAGGTGGCGCAAGACGAGTCCAACCGTCAAACCCAGCTGCTGCTGCGCGAGATTGAACTGCACCGCCAAACTGATGAAGCGCTGCAACATGCCAAGCAGGTGGCAGACCAGGCACGCCTGGCGGCGGACCACGCCAACCAGGCCAAAAGCCGCTACATCAGCGCCATCAGCCACGAACTGCGCACCCCCCTCAACAGCATCCTGGGATATGCACAACTCATGGGCGAAGATGCCGGCATCCCATCCCACCGCAAACAGGCGGTGGCGGTCATCAAACGCGGCGGTGAGCATCTGCTCTCACTCATTGAAGGCACGCTGGACATGGCCCACATTGAAAGCGGCAAGCTCACCCTGAACATCAAACCCATGCAGTTCTCTGAACTGGTGCAAGACATCGCCAGCTTGTTTGAGCTGGAAGCGCTGGCCAAGGGGCTGGCGTTCCGCTGCGACATGGCTGGGGTGCTGCCCCGGGTGGTGCGGGCCGATGAAAAGCGGGTGCGGCAAATCCTGATCAACCTGCTGGGCAACGCCATCAAATTCACCACCCAAGGCCAAGTGGTGATGCGCGTGCGCTACGCCCGTGAAATGGCGGTGATTGACATCGAGGACACCGGCCCCGGCATGACGGCGCAGGAACTCAGGCGCATTTTTGAGCCCTTTACCCGCCTCAACAGCTCGGGGCAGGTTGCGGCGGGCGCTGGTATGGGCCTGACCATTGCCAAGATGCTGACCGACTTGATGGGCGGTGAAATGGCTGTGACCAGCACGCCGGGGCTGGGCTCGGTGTTCAAGGTCAAGCTGTTTTTGCCCGAGGTGCGCATGCCGCTGAGCGCCACCGTGTATTCACCGGCCTCAAAACACCAGAACCGGTTTTTTGTGCGGCGCCCACGGGTGGCCTACGTTGGCCCGCGTCGGCACATTCTGGTGGTGGACAATGAAGCCGCCGACCGCGAGCTGCTGAACCAGCTGCTGCAACCCATTGGCTTTGAGGTGCGAACCGCCGCCAGCGGTCACGATTGCCTTGACCTGTTGGCCGCTGGCCTGCAGCCCGAAGTGATCTTGATGGACTTGGCCATGCCCGGCATCGACGGCTGGGAAACCATTCGCCGCATGCGCGACATGTGGCGCAACAACCCAGGCCCCATGCCACACATTGCGATCGTCTCGGCCAACGCATTTGACCGAGGGCTGGACAACGACGTCGGCATTCCCAGCGAAGACTTTATCTTGAAACCGGTACGTCACACCGACCTGCTGGACTGGCTTGAGCAGCGCCTGCACCTCAGCTGGCTTGACGCCGACCCGTCCATCAAGCCGCCAGATACGCCGCCGGCCCAGGCCTTGACGCGCCCGCAACCCCAGCATTTGCAGGCTTTGCTGGAGATGGTCAACCTGGGCTACTACCGTGGCATCCTGAACCAGCTTGACGCACTTGAAGCCGCGCTGCCTTCGCATGCACGGTTTGTGACCCACATGCGCGATCTGGCACGGCAGTTTCAGTTTGAGACCATGCGTGAAGAGCTGAACCAGGCGGTCGTCCCAGGCCCAGACCCCAACTCATGACGACCGAACACGTTCGCAATGACATCCCACAACACATGCCATGACCTCGCTGGACAAAACCCTTGACCGTGCCAACAGCGACCTGGTGCTGATCGTGGACGACATCCCCGACAACCTGGCCGTGCTGTATGACGCGCTGGATGAATCCGGCTACACCGTGCTGGTGGCCCTGAGTGGCGCAGCCGCGCTGCACCGCGCAGCACAAGCACTGCCGGACATCGTTCTGCTTGACGCCATGATGCCTGGCATGGATGGCTTTGAAGTCGCCCGCCAGCTCAAGGCGGCACCGCGAACGGCACACATTCCCATCATTTTCATGACAGGTCTGACAGAGACGGAGCATCTGGTGGCCGCACTTGATGCGGGTGGCGTGGACTACGTCACCAAACCGATCAAACCCAAGGAAGTGCTGGCGCGCATGGCTGTGCACCTGCAGAGCGCGCGTGAAAGGCGCCAGGCGCGCAACGCACTGGATGCTTTTGGTTACGCCAGCATCACGGTGCGGGTGAGTGATGGTCGTCTGATGTGGCAGACCCCACTTGCCCGCGACCTGCTGCAACGCTACTACGGTACCGATGCCCCTACCACACCCCTACCCGTGCAGAACTGGCTGCGCCGCCATGTGGCGCAGGGCTTGACTGGCATCGAGCCGCCCCGGTTGAGCATCGAGCAAGCCTCCCGGCGGCTGACGTTTCGTCTGCACCAGCAAATTGGCGACAGCGAGGGCGGTGGCGACTGGCTCATCATCATGCAGGAGGTGTCCGATGAGAGCGTGATCGAGGTGATTGCGCTGAGCTTCAAACTGACCCCTAAAGAAGCTGAGGTGCTGTATTGGGTCGTCAAGGGCAAGATCAACCGCGACATTGGTGACATTTTGGGCAGCAGTCCGATGACAGTCAAAAAACACCTGGAGAGAATTTTTGTCAAACTTGGGGTAGAGACCCGCACCGCCGCAGCCGGCATGGTGATGCGCCGCATCCGTCAACTTCACCCGCGGTTTGAGGCCTGAGCAGCCCATGACTGGAGGGCAGCTGTCGGCCCTCGTTCAGGATCACAACGATCTTTGGTATGTGCGCCACCGAACCGACGCTGCATTGAATTCCCCGTATCGTGCAGTCCTGCAGGCCCGTCATTTTTGATGCGCCCTTACTCAGGAGGATCTCATGCTGCACTACGCCGTTGTATTTTTCGTCATCGCTTTGGTTGCCGCCCTGTTCGGCTTTGGTGGCATTGCTGCCGGCGCCGTTGGCATTGCAAAGACGCTGTTCTTTGTGTTTTTGGTGTTGGCCATTGCCAGTTTTTTGTTTGGATTGATCAAAAAAGGCTGAAGTCACGCCTCACCAAACAACGCCTCTCACTCTCACTCACTCCCTTTTCTTCACAACACTTTAAGGAATCCACATGTTTAACAACAAACTCTCTGACACCTCCAGCAACTTGGTCGACCAGACCGCACATGCGGCGGACCAGGCCATCCAGGCCACCCAGCACATGGCCAACGACGCGATGGATCGCATCATGGACACATCACATCAGTTGCGCGTGAAGGCCGGTCATGCCTCCGAGAGCACCGTCAACTACATCAGACATGAGCCGGTCAAGTCGATCCTGATCGCTGCAGCAACAGGTGCAGCGTTGATGGCACTGATCAGCCTGTTCAGTGCCAGCCGCAGCCGTCACTGAACCGCTTGGCCATCATTGCCATGCCAACTAGGCCCAGCACCCAGGCTTCACTGCCACAAACGCTGGCTGACCACGCCAAGGCCTACGGTGAACTGATACTGAAGGAGTGGAATGACTCCAGAAACCTGTGGCGCAAACGAACGCAGTTGCAAGTCCTGGGGGCGTGCGGCCTTGGGGTTGCAGTTATTTTGGCGGGCATGGCTGCCATGCTTTGGGCGGTGACACCCCCGGCTCAAATTCATTCACTTTGGGTCCTGATCGCAATCCCGATGGC
Organism: Burkholderiales bacterium; assembly: GCA_038207945.1. Taxonomy (GTDB): domain Bacteria; phylum Pseudomonadota; class Gammaproteobacteria; order Burkholderiales; family Burkholderiaceae_C; genus Rhodoferax. The sequence continues at coordinate 30,108 of JBBQZG010000004.1, read as the reverse complement.
CTTCTTGGCCATTGGCGTCATTTGCTTGATGGCTGCAAAAAAATATGTACAAGCCGTTGCGTTTGAACACACACGCGAACGATTCATAGCTGACATGGACTTGTTCAAAAAAACAAATCTGGTCACAAAGGCGACGGAGCTCACTGTGTTGCCTATGGCAACGGCCCACCCCTATCGACTCGTGCTCGGTGCAGCGCTGGTGGGTGCCCTGGCAGTTCGCGCACACCCTTGGCGCTGGCTGTCTGGCTCGGCCGTCCTGGTTGGTCTGCTGCCCAAGGTCATCAGCATTTTGAGTAGCCAAAACAAGATACAGTCTTAGGGTGGCCACCAACACACCTCCATCACTTGACAATCGGGCGCTTCTGCCCCTGCTGGTGGCTGTATCGGCAGCACTGGTGGTGGTCTTGCTGCCTTTTTACGCAGCCATCATGTGGGGCGTGATTCTGGCCCTGCTGTTTACGCCGGTTTACCGTTGGATACTTCAGAGAGTTGGCCGTCGGCCCTCAGTGGCAGCACTCTGCACCATGGCAGTTATCATTCTGATCGTGGTTCTGCCAGCCACATTGGTCATGGTGGCGCTGGCGCAAGAAGCGTCTGGCATTTATGTGCGGCTGCAATCGGGTGACATCAACCCGGCCCAGTATTTCCGTCATGTATTTGACCAGCTGCCAGATTGGATCACCGCCGTGCTGAACCGCTTGGGCTTGGTCAACTTCACCACACTGCAACGCCGCTTGACCGCTGCCATGGCGCAGGGCTCCCAGTTTGCGGCGACTCAGGTGTTCAATATCGGGCAGAACACGTTTGAGTTTGTGGTCAGCCTTTTTATCACCATGTACCTGGCCTTTTTTCTGATCCGTGACGGCAACGCGGTAATGCGCACCATCGGGCGGGTGATCCCGCTTGCGCCCGCGCACAAGCAACAGCTTTGGGACAAATTTGCAACTGTTGTGCGGGCCACCGTCAAAGGCAATCTGCTGGTGGCCGCCATACAAGGCACTTTGGGCGGGCTGGCATTCTGGTTTCTTGGGGTAGGTGGTGCGCTTCTGTGGGCTGTGGTCATGGCCGCGCTGTCCCTTCTGCCAGCCATTGGTGCGGCGCTGGTATGGCTGCCAGTCGCCCTGTATTTTTTGGCCAACGGTGCTGTTTGGCAGGCTGTGTCACTCATAGCCTACGGTGTGCTGGTGATCGGTCTGGTGGACAACCTGTTGCGGCCCATTCTGGTGGGCAAAGACACCCTCATGCCCGACTATGTGGTGATGATCACGACGGTCGGTGGTATGGCGGTCTTTGGCATCAACGGTTTTGTTCTCGGCCCCTTGATTGCAGCCATGTTCATCGCGGTCTGGCACATTTTTGGCAGCACGCGTCAACTTTAGTTGAGCAAACGCAACACCTGACTTGCGCATTGCTTTCAAACTGACCACACCATGAAATACAAAGACTACTACGATATTTTGGGCGTGCCGCGCACGGCCAGCCTGGATGACATCAAGAAGGCTTACCGCAAACTGGCGCGCACCCATCACCCGGACATGTCCAAGGCCCCGGATGCCGAGGTTCGCTTCAAGGAAATTGGTGAAGCTTACGCCACACTCAAAGACGAAGCCAAGCGCGCCGCCTACGACGAACTCGGCCACCCTGCTGCAGGCGCTGAATTCAGGCCGCCACCGCAATGGCAACAAGACTTTGCGCCCGGTGGCATGTCTTTTGAAGACCTGGACTTGGCTGATTTGCTGGCCGCCATGGGGCGCGGGCAACGCGCAGGGCCACAACACGCCATGCCGCTCAAGGGCCAGGACTTTGAAACGTCAGTCAACATCACGCTGGAAGATGCCAGGCGGGGTTCTACCGTTAACTTAACGTTGGCAGACGGCGCCGCCGAGCGCACGTTGCAAGTCACCATCCCGCCCGGCGCCAGTCAAAACCAAAAACTGCGCTTGCGTGGCAAGGGTGGCAAGGGCATCAACGGCGGGCCTGATGGCGACATTTACCTGCACATCAAACTGGCGCCGCACGCGGTGTTTCGGCCTGACCGTCACAACCTGTACTTTGACCTGGCGCTGTCGCCATGGGAAGCCGTGCTGGGCACCGAAATCGAAGTGCCTACGTTGGACCAGCCGGTGCTGCTGACCGTGCCACCGGGCACCCGCGCAGGGCAAAAATTGCGCCTGCGCGGCCGCGGTCTGGTGGCTGACCAAAGTGACTTGTTCGCCATCGTGCACATTGACGTACCGCGCACGCTGTCAACGCGCGAGCGCGAATTGTTCCAGGAATTAGCCAAGGTATCGAGCTTCAACCCTCGCGCTGTCACGCTCTAGGAGAGTCCGCATGTCACAAGATTCAATTGAATGCTTCAGTCTGGATGCCAGCAGCACCATCACCCTGAGTGATCTGGCAGAGTGCTGCGGCATGAGCATCGCCGAGCTGGATGAATTGATGGACTACAACGCCCTGGTGCCACTGACCAGCACACCCGAGCGCGCCTTCAGTGCCCAGTGGGTGGTGCCGCTGCGGGCGGCAGTCAAAATGCGTGTGGACTTTGATCTGGACTTGTTCACCGTGGCAATTTTGCTGGAGCAGCTGGTTCAAATTGAGTTGCTGGAGCGTCAGGTGCAGTCACTGCAAGCCCTGGTACCTGTGCACTTGCATGTCTGATGTAACAACGGCGTCTGACCCGGGCACCTGGCACCAGCGCGAGGTGCATGAACTCACCGACGAACACGCCGTCAACCCCGACCAGGGCCTGCACCCCGCTGAAGTGGATCGCCGCATGGGCATCCATGGCCCCAACGAGATGCCAAGCGCGGCGAAACGCAGTCTGCTGAGGCTTTTTGCAGCGCAGTTCACCGACTTTATGGTGCTGGTGCTGTTGGCAGCCGCGGTGGTGTCGGGACTCATTGGTGACCTGATTGACACTATTGCCATTTTGGTGATCGTGCTGCTCAACGCCGTGATCGGCTTTGTCCAGAGCTGGCGCGCTGACCAGGCCATGGCGGCGCTCAAACAATTGGCGACAGCGCAAGCCACCGTGGTGCGCAGCAGCCAGACCCAGGAAGTGCCCGCACGCGACCTGGTGCCGGGCGACATTGTGTTGCTGGAGGCTGGCAACAAAGTGCCTGCAGACCTGCGGCTGATCCGCACAGCGCAACTGCAGGTTGACGAATCTTCACTCACTGGCGAATCCGTCACCGTGGCCAAACACACGGCGGCACTCCCGGATACCGCCGACAGTGCCCTGGGCGACCGCCTCAACATGGCGTTCAAAGGCACCACCGCCACCCATGGCCGGGCGCGTGGCTTGGTGGTGGCCACCGGCACGGCCACTGAACTTGGCAAAGTGGCCCGGTTGCTGGACCAGGAAGACCGCAGTACCCCGCTGCAGCGGCGGCTGGCCGCCTTCGGCAAACGGTTGGCCCTGGTGGTGATTGGCATTTGTATCGTGATTTTTGTGGCGGGCATCTGGCGTGGTGAGCAGGCACTGCTGATGGCCTTGACCGCCATCAGCCTGGCGGTGGCTGCCATTCCCGAGGCCATGCCAGCCGTGGTGTCTGTGTTGCTGGCTTTGGGTGCGAAACGCATGGTGGCCGTGCACGCGCTGGTCAAACGTTTGCCCTCGGTGGAAACGCTGGGGTCGGTCACCACCATTTGCTCAGACAAAACGGGCACCCTGACACAAAACAAAATGCATGCGGAACTGGCCTGGGCCACTGACCAGACGTGGGTGCCCGGCGAGGCCCAGCCGGGGCCCGTGCTGCTGGAGGCGCTGCGCGCCGCAGCCCTTTGCAACGACGCGCACCGGAACAACGCAGCCCGCACCAATGAAGACTGGCAGGGTGACCCGACCGAGACCGCATTGGTCATGGCAGCGCAGTCCGGCGGCGTGGACAAGGCAGCGCTGGCATCGCAGTGGCCCCGATTGAAAGAGCTGCCATTTGATTCCGAGCGCAAGCGCATGACCACACTGCACCGCAGTCCGGCGGCTTTTGTTGGCTACACCAAAGGCGCACCCGAATCTGTGCTGACGTGCTGCGATTCGCAATGGTCGCCAGATGGCGCGCAGCCTCTGGACTCAGTCGCCGTGATCGCGCAAGCCGACCGCCTGGCGGCCCAGGGCTTGCGCGTGCTGGCCTTTGCGCGGCGCGACCACGCTGCGCTGCCAAACATGTCGACGCCCGATCAGATTGAGCAGCACCTGCAATTTTTGGGTCTGATCGCGCTGATTGATCCGCCGCGCGCCGAGGCCGCCGATGCGGTGCGTGACTGCATCAGCGCGGGCATCACGCCGGTGATGATCACTGGCGACCACCCCGCCACCGCACGCGCCATTGCCCAGCGCCTGGGCATCGTGTCTGACGCACAGGCTGAAGTGCTCACTGGGCAAGACCTCACCACACTGGACGATGCCGCGCTACTGCTGCGCGTGGCAAAGGTGCGGGTCTATGCCAGGGTGGACCCCGCACAAAAAATCCGTATTGTGGAAGCCCTTCAGGCTCAGGGTGAAATTGTGGCCATGACCGGTGACGGCGTGAACGATGCCCCAGCCCTCAAGCGCGCCGACATTGGTGTGGCCATGGGCAAAGGCGGCACCGATGTGGCGCGTGAAGCCGCCAGCATGGTGCTCCTTGATGACAACTTTGCAACCATCGTGGCGGCGGTGCGCGAGGGCCGGCGCATTTACGACAACATCCGAAAATTTGTGCGCTACACCATGACCAGCAACTCGGGTGAAATCTGGACGCTGTTTCTGGCCCCGCTGCTGTTTCTGCCGATTCCGCTGCTGCCCATCCACATCCTGTGGATCAATCTGGTGACCGACGGGCTGCCTGGCCTGGCGTTGGCGGCAGAGCCAGCCGAGCGTGGTGTCATGCAGCGCCCGCCCCGTGCGCAGTCTGAGAGCCTGTTTGCCAACGGCATGTGGCAGCATATTCTGGGTATTGGCCTGCTGATTGCCGGCCTGTGTCTGGGGGTGCAAGCCTGGGCACTGGCCACTGGCCATGCGCACTGGCAAACCATGGTTTTCACCGTGCTGACGCTGTCGCAAATGGTCCATGTGATGGCGATCCGTTCCGAGCGCGACGCCATCTGGCAACTTGGCTTGGGCAGCAACAAGCCTTTACTGGCGGCCGTACTGCTGACTTTTTTGTTGCAGATGGCAACCATTTATGTGCCAATGCTGAACCCCATTTTTAAAACCGAGCCCCTCAGCCTGACAGAGTTGGCCATCTGCCTGGGTGCTGCCGCAGTGGTGGGGATCACGGTAGAGATCGAAAAAGCCTGGCGCAGACGGGCCAACCCGACCCTGGCATCCGCCGTAGACACACCATGAACCCAACCATCTCCATCTGATTTATCTTTACATCGTATAAGGCTGTAGCCCTTTATTTATTTTCGTAACTTGCTATGCAAAACATAGCAATTAATGACCTTAACCAGCTGCCACAAAGCGATCGGCGCGCGCAGCGTTGAGTACCTGTGGTGCGGCCACCGCCAACATGTCGGCCGGGGTGCGATCGGCAAGCCACGGGTTGGGTTGGGCAAACCAGTTCGCCATGTCCCATTCGTCATAAATTCCAAGCAACTCAACCAGCACGCTGCTCAAGCCTGCACGCAACGTCAAGCCCACAGGATTGAACTGAAACAGCGGTAGCCACAACTTGGACTGCCAATCGAAACTGATCACCTCGCGCTTGTTGACCCAAGCTGCCAAGGGAGAGACGGCGTTAACGTCGTAACTCCGAAACCGTGCCGCGACCTCCGGCACCCTGGCCAGCCCGCCGCTGCGTCGAAAGGCATTGAGCAGGTCAACGAACTGGTGGTTTTTTTGCCGATCGCGCTCGATTTGGCTGGCCGAACCCAGTGTGTCTGGTGCACCAGGGCGTTCTGGACGCCACTGCGCCGATATTGAACTTATCATGTCAAAGCTTTGCATCGCGGTTCCTTGGTGATCACAACGGCCTGACGTTAAGACTTCCACGGCCTCAGGGTCTGTGCGATAGCGAACCGAGTTCAAAATGGTCTTTGACCACCACTGCCACCTGTCAGTGCCATCCTTTTCAGAAGCAAGGCTTTCTCACTTATCGACCTATGTTGGCTGGCGCACAGACCCAAAGCATGTGCATCCTGATACTCGAACCCGCAATGACCACGACGTTTGTGGTCGTGCACAACAACAGCTCTGATGTTGTAATCCCAGCGACATCGGCTCCCAAATGGTTTTGAATTAACGCGAAGGGTTGGCGAATGAAAAAGATCAACGGTATTTTCAGAGGATTGCCATGGCTGATGGCCTGATGACATCTGCAGGCAGCCCGGCTAGCAAGATCAACGCCAAAGGCGTCAACGGCTCTGATCCCGTGACAGAACCAAGCGGCTGTGTGGGTACCAAAACCACCCCAGCCTTGATCACCTGCCTGCAACCCGACCGCCGCGTCGACATTGAAGTCACCGGCAAACGTTAACCTTGAACCTGCACGGCGATTGAGCCGTGCGGGAGGAGAATTGATATGTTCAACCCAATGCCCCCCCGCCAAATCTGGTGTACTGCCTCACGCAGTGACACAGGCAAGTCTTCCGGTAGCGATTTGCTGTTACTCGGTGAGCACCTGAATACCTGCACGCAATTGCATCGACACCTGCTGACCCTGCATCGCGTCGCCGAGTCGGCTCATGGCTTCGTGGCCACACGCTTTGTGACGACCCTGGTGGTTTTGCTCGTCCTCTTTAGCGTCGGCTATCGGATGCTTTAAGGCGTATGGCGAGCCTGACACTGCGCGAATTGATCCCGGATGCGTCGCCAGGATTTCTTCAAATCCTGGACAGTGCGCGCGGTGCCGCAGAGCCGCCTATACGTTCCGAGATCTTTGGCCCCCAGCGCTTTGCGCAGCATGGCCGCAGTCTGGGACAAACGCATCGGGCCACGCAGTCAACCTCGCGTTCGGCCAATTTCTTCCCACGCATCAAGGGCAACCTCAGCACACTGCATGAGGCGCACCATTACATCGGTGTCCAGGCCAGCACGGGGTATGACATCAGCCCGGCTGCCGAATGGCTGCTGGACAATTTTCACCTGATCGAAACCCAACTCGCCGAAATCAAGGCCGGGTTACCGCGCAGCTATTTCTCAACGCTGCCCAAATTGCTGGATGAACCGTTAGCCGGTTTGCCACGGGTCTATGGCGTAGCCTGGGCCTTTGTGGCGCACACCGATGGGGCTTTTGACGACGCCATGCTGGTCGAATTCCTGAGCGCGTACCAGGAAACGTGCGAACTCAAACTGAGCGAGATGTGGGCGCTGCCAACCACCTTGCGGGTGGTGTTGGTAGAAAACTTGCGCCGCCTGGCCGAGCGTGTGGCGACCAATAAGGCAGCGCGCGAAGCAGCCAACCTGTGCTTTGACAAAATTGACAGCTATACACCAGACTCGCTCAACGATCTGCTGAGTTTGCTCAACGCACGGGGCGTCGGTCGGGTCTTTTTGGTGCAACTGGCGCAGCGTCAACAAGATCTGCGCCCTGCGGAGACAGCGGCCGGGCAAAGCGAATTTCAGGCGTGGTTGCACAAGGCCTTGCCCGATCTTGCCACCGCGCAATTGCAACAGGGCTCCGACCAAGCCGCCGATAACCTGAGCATGAGTAACGCCATCACCTCGCTGCGGGCCATAGGAGACGCCGACTGGCCAGACATCATTACCCGCACCAGTGTGTTGATGCAATTGATGTTGAGCTCACCCGTGTTTGAGGCAGAAGACAACACCACGCGGGACCAGACGCTGCACGCGATCGAACGTTTGGCCAAACGAAGCCATCAGTCTGAAATCGCGGTGGCGCACAGCTTGCTTGCACTGATGAACGCACCCACTGCCGCACACGTTGCCAATTCAGTGGCTGCGCACTGGCTGCGCGGATCAGGCCAACCCGAGTTGTGGCGCGCACTGGGTTTGCAGCCACCCGCGGTGATGGCTTGGCAATTTTTTGCCCGCCGTGTGGTTTTGCTGGGCTATCTGGGCACGCTCTTTGTCACACTGGGTTTATTGCTCTGGCTGTTGCTGCGCCACAGCACGGCGGATTCAGTTGGTTTGACGCTGCTGGTCATGTGTCTGGCGCTGTTTCCGGCCTCTGAGGCCGTGGTGGCCATGATCCACCGCTTGATCAGTGAATCCGTTCGACCCCAACACTTGCCGCGTCTGGCGCTGGTTCACGGCATTCCGCACGAACACCGCGTGCTGGTGGTGATTCCAGGCATGCTGACCAGTGCGGCGTCCACCCTGGAGCTGGTGAATCGCTTGCAACTGCACTACCTGGCCAACCCGGAGCCGCACGCGCAGTTTGCCTTGCTGACCGATTGGGCGGACGCAGACTCGGCACACCTTGACACAGACGCCGCTTTCCTGTCACACGCCACACAGGGTGTGCGTGACCTGAACCTGAAGTACCCCAGAGGTGCCATTGATGTCAGCCAGGCACCGCGCTTCATTGTGTTGCACCGGGCGCGCCTTTTCAGCGAGTCCGAGCAGCGCTGGATAGGCTGGGAACGCAAACGTGGCAAGCTGGAACTGCTGGTCACTGCGCTGGCCCGGCGTACCAGCGCCGCTTTTATGGACCTTGGCTCTGAATCCATTCTTGAGCCCGGCACACCCTACGTCGTCACCCTTGACAGCGACACCCAGCTGCCACCGGGGCGGCTGCGTGAGTTGGTCGGTGTCGCCGCACACCCGCACAACCAGCCGCAACTCGACGCCAGTGGCCAAAAGATTGTCAGCGGCTATGGCATCCTGCAACCCCGGGTTGCCATGCCGCTGCCAGCGGTGAAAGAATTTACGCTCTACCACTGGTTATTTGCCGGCCAATGCGGTATCGACCCCTACAGCGCGGCCAGCTCCGAGATTTATCAGGACGTATTTTCTGAGGGTACGTTCACAGGCAAGGGGTTGCTCAACGTGCGCGCCGTGCACGCCGTGCTCTCCAACCGGCTGCCAGAAAACCAGGTATTAAGCCATGATTTACTCGAAGGCGCCATGGCTCGCTGTGCTGCGGTCAGCGACATCACGGTGCTTGAGGATGCACCTTTTCATTCAGATGTAGCGGCCTCCAGGGTACACCGCTGGACCCGGGGCTACTGGCAGCTGCTGCCGTTTTTACTGTCGCCCAAGTTTTACAGCTTAAGCCCCATCAACCTTTGGAAAATGGTTGACAACCTGCGCCGCTCACTGGTGGCACCCATGTCTTTGGCCTTGTTGCTGGCGACCTTGTCCGGGTTGGTGATGTCGCCTTGGGTGGCACTGGCACTGGTGTTGGCCGCCTTTTCCGGCGGGCCTGTGATGGGCGCCGTAGCTGGGTTTTCGCCCAGCCATGACGGCGTGGCCGCGCGCCACTTTTACCGCACTGCAGCCATTGATCTGGCGCGGGCGTTGTTGGGTGGCCTATGGCAACTGGCGCAGTTGTTGCAACACTCACTGCTGGTCCTGGATGCCATCGGGCGTGCGCTGTACCGCATGGGAGTGAGCCGTCGCCACTTGTTGCAGTGGACAACCGCTGCAGCAGCCCAGGCGCAAGCCGGGACGGACCTCCGGGGCATTCTGCGCCAGCACCGCGCAGAACCCATCGTTGCCTTTTCCCTGCTGGCCACTGTGTGGTGGATGGGTACGCCCACACCAGGGCTGGCCAGCGTGCTGTGCCTGCTGTGGGCAGCATCGCCCTTGTGGACGTGGTGGGTCAGCCGAACCGATTCTGCAGGCGAAGAAGCGCCGTTGCCTGAGGCCGAGCGCGTCTACCTCACCGGCATTGCACGCGACACCTGGCGATTTTTTGAGCGTTGCGTGGGACCTGACGACCGCCACTTGCCACCCGACAACCTTCAGTCCACACCTTTCGACATGGTGGCCCACCGCACCTCGCCCACCAACATGGGCCTTTATTTGCTCAGCGTGGCCTGCGCCCGCCAGTTTGGCTGGATCGGCACACAAGACTTGCTGACCCGCCTGGAAGCCACGCTCTATTCGCTGCTCACGCTGCAACGCCACCGCGGCCACTTCATGAATTGGTACGACACGCAGAGCGGTGAGCCCCTGCTGCCGATGTATGTGTCCACCGTGGACAGCGGCAACCTGAGTGGCCATTTGCTGGCGGTGGCTCAGGCCTGCCGGGAGCTGGCCACCTCACCCTTTGACGCTGCAACTGGCCAACTCGCCATCAGTGCGGCCCAAGAGCGGCTTCAACCCCTGCTGGCAAGGCGCTCTGCGCTGGCTGCGCCTGAACGTGCAGAGGTCAAATGGCTTTTGGCTGACCTGCGCGCCACATTGACGTCTAACCGGCTAGACATGCTGGCTCAGTCAGACGGGTTATCCGCCATAGCTGTAACAAGTCAACGCCTGCACACCCTGGCCAACGCCCTGGAGCAACTGGCATGGCAACCTGATTTCAGCTTTTTGTACAGCCGCAGGCGTCATCTTTTCCACATTGGTTATCGCGTGGCAGAACACCAGCGAGATGCCGGCTTTTATGACCTGCTGGCCTCTGAGTCACGGCTCACCAGCCTGTTGGCCATTGCCAAGGGCGATGCGCCCGTACGCCACTGGAGTGCTTTGGGTCGGCAATTCTTTGCGGTGGGTGCCTGCGCAGGGCTGCGCTCATGGAGCGGCTCCATGTTTGAATACCTGATGCCAGGCGTGGTACTCGACGAGCCCTATGGCAGTGTGCTGCATGAAGCCAGCCATGCTGCGCTGCGTGAACAGATGGCGTTTGCAAAAGCCCAAGACGTGCCTTGGGGCATTTCCGAGTCAGCTTACGCAGCCAGTGATTTCACCCTGGCCTACCAGTACGCGCCACACGGCGTGCCACGGCTGGCATTGCGCCGCACTCCGCCCGACGAGCTGGTGATTGCACCGTACGCCACCGCACTGGTGGCGCAAATTGCGCCGCATTGTGCTTGCCTGAACTTCAAGGTTCTGCAAAAGCTCGGTGGCCGCGGCCACTATGGCTTCATCGAAGCGCTTGACTACTCTGCGGCGGGCCGTACCGGACGCGAGCCGTTTACACCGGTGGACACCGTCATGGCGCACCACCAGGGCATGAGCATCGTGGCTTTGGCCAATGTGCTTCTGGGTGGTGCTGCGCTGCGCTGGGGCATGGCCAATGCACATGTGCAGGCGGTGTCTTCCCTGCTGCATGAACGGGTGCCGCGTGAGATACCTGTGCTGCGGGCCTTGCCGATCGCGCTTCAACCGCAAACCCAAAGGCGACGCACGCCCGGTCTATTTCGCGAAGTGCTTCCAGGCAGCAACGCCATTGAGCCCTCGCACATCCTGTCCAACGGGCGCTACAGCGTTTTGCTGCGCGCCAATGGGGCGGGTTTAAGCCGGTGGGATCAGACTGGCATCACCCGCTGGCGCGATGATGCGCTGCGCGATGCGCATGGAAGCTTTTTCTTTGTCAAGTGGGACGGACAAGCCCAGCCACACTCGGTCACCCAGCACCCCGCACCTGACCCGCAAGCGCTTTACCAAAGTGTGTTTCATGCGGATCGGGTGAGTTTTGATGCGCAGTGGCCTGACCTGCAAGCGCACACCACGGTGTGGGTCAGCCCGGAGGATGACATTGAATTCAGGCAGGTGGAACTTAGCAACCTGAGTGAACACACGCTGAATGTTGAACTGACATCAGCCTTTGAGGTCACGCTGTCTGACGCCCGTGCCGACGAAGCCCACCCGGCATTCACCAACCTGTTCATCACTGCCCAGTGGCTGGCATCCCAACAGACACTGCTGTTTGAAAGAAAGCCTCGTCTGCCAAGTGAAAAGGGCTTGAAAGTGGCGCACTTTCTGACCGACATGAGCGTGCCAGTGAGCAACATCCGCCTGACCACTGACCGCACGCGCTGGCAAGGGCGAAACCAGGCTGCCAGCCACCTGGCGGCTGAATTGGACGCCGCACCAGAGGCCACGGATGATCAGCCTGTGGCGCTTGATACCGGCTTGGACCCAGTCAGTGCCCTGGCAGTCACCCTGCGCATTGCACCAGGCGCCAAGGCCCGCCTGACCTTTGCCACCACGGCCTCGCTGAGCACACACACACTGAGGGCCGTGGTTGACAAATACCGCCTGACCAGCAATGTGCAGCGGGCGTCACTGATGTCCGCCACCATGACCAGCATCCGGCTGCGGGCACTGCGCATCACGGCCGAGAATTTAGCCGCCATGCAAACCCTCAGCACCGTCCTGGCAATGAGCCTCACGCGCGTGCAAGCCCGAGCCGTGCGACCCGAGGGCACCGCGACCGAGGTGTGTGACCGCCGCTTGCTGTGGCGGTTCGGCATTTCAGGCGACCGTCCGATCATTCTGGTCCTGACCGGCGCGACTCAGGGCTTGGGCTTACTGCGCTCACTGTCGCAGGCGTTAAGCCTGTGGGCCTGGAGCCGGCAGTCCTGCGATCTGGTGGTGGTGAATGCCGAGCCAACGTCTTACTTGATGCCGCTGCAACGGGAAATTTCTGCCCTGCGTAACCGCCACGCCGCTGACTGCGACGCCAACGGCGGCCAGGTCAGTACCGGCTTCCACCTGATCCCTGCAAATGAGCTGACCCGTGGTGAATTGAGCACCCTGCACAGTCTGGCCCGCGTGTTGCTGCACGCGGATGGTCGCCCTCTGGCCTTTCACGTGCAAGAGCTCAACCGTCGACACGAACTGGTCCAGCTACTGCGGCTTGATACCTCCACCAGCGCACTGGACATGACCACCAGCCACACGGCGGGCGCGCCATCGCAGGGTAAATTTGTTGCAGCAACAGGTGCGTTTGCATTTGAGGTCAGCGCTACCCAGCGACCGCCACGGCCCTGGATCAACGTGCTGGCCAACCCTGGCTTTGGTGCACAGATCTCAGAGGCAGGCGGTGGCTACACCTGGGCCATCAACAGCCGCCTGAACCAGCTCACGGCCTGGTCAAATGACCCGGTGGGTGATCCACCATCAGAGTGGTTTTTGCTGCAGAACACCAAAACCAGTGAAGTTTGGCGCCTGTCGCCTTCGGCGGGTATCGATCAGGACATCACATTTCAGGTGTCACACGGTCAGGGCAGGAGCACGATCAGCCACCGCCAGGGCGAGTTGGAGGTGACGGTGGTGTGGTGTGTGGATGCAAAAACCAGTGTCAAACACATCCATGTCACACTGGTCAACCGCGGTCACAAGACCAAACATCTGCGCCTGATTGGCATGGTGGAGTGGTTGATGGGTGCCAACCGCAGTGACCGCAGCACGGTGAGAACGGCTTCTTTTCACCAGCGCCTGCCCGCTCACCAGCAAAAATTGACGGCCATGCTGAGCACGCAACGCGACGCTTCTGCCGGTTTTGGCGGGGGCACGGCATTTTTTGGCATGGCCAGTGACTCCGATGATTCCGAGGACTGGACCTGTGACCGTCGTGAGTTTTTTGATGCCCGCGGACGCCTGGTCATTCCAGACCACTTCGGCCAGCGCAGTGGTGACGGGCTTGACCCCTGCGCGGCCTTGTCCACACACCTCATTCTGGAAAGTGGACGTACCGCAACGCGCACGTACTTGCTGGGTTACGCAGAAAACCTTGATGCGGCACGCCAACTGGCCACCCTGGCGACCCAGACGTCGGCCAAACAACGCCTTGATGAAGTTACCCGCAGTTGGCACCGCTTATTGGGAAGCACCACAGTGTCAACCCCAGACCCGTTGTTCGACGCGATGGTGAACCACTGGCTGCTTTACCAAACCGTGTCATGCCGCCTCTGGGCCAAAGCCGGCTTTTACCAGGCGGGCGGCGCCACCGGATTTCGGGACCAGTTGCAAGACGTGATGGCGCTGGCCTGGACCGCGCCAGACCTGTTGCGCGCACAAATCATTTTGAACGCCTCACGCCAGTTTGTTCAAGGTGATGTGCAACACTGGTGGCACGAACCCCTTGGGGTTGGGGTGCGCACCCATTTTTCTGACGACCTGCTGTGGCTGGCGTATGCCTGTGTGCATTACCTGCAGGCCACCGGTGATGTCACAGTGCTTGATGCGCAGGTGCCATTTTTGGAAGGTATGACGATTCCCGAAGGCGCTGAGGATGCGTACTTTGCGCCCACAGTCAGTTCCCTGCATGCTTCGGTGTACGACCATGCGGCCCGGGCGATAGATCGCAGCCTGGCTGTGGGTGTGCATGGTTTGCCGCTGATGGGCAGCGGCGACTGGAATGACGGCATGAACCGTGTTGGCATCGAAGGCCGTGGCGAATCCGTCTGGATGGGCTGGTTTTTGTGCCATCTGGTCGCAGACTTTGCACCCCTGGCGCATCAGCGTGGCGACAGCCAGCGCGCCGCGCGCTGGGAACATGCCGCCGTGGGCTGGCGCGCCGCGTTGAATGACACGGCATGGGATGGCCAATGGTTCAAACGGGCGTTTTTTGACGATGGTCAAGCGCTTGGCTCCAAAGACAATCCTGAAGCCCAGATTGATCTGATTGCGCAAGCCTGGTCGGTGTTGTCGAACGCAGCGCCGGTTGAGTTGCAACGCCTGGCAATGTCTGCTGTTGAGAGCCATCTGGTTGACCCAGAGTCCGGCCTGATCAAACTGCTGGATCCACCGCTGGTCAATGCGGTGCCCAGCGCAGGTTACATCCAGGCCTACCCACCCGGCGTGCGTGAAAACGGTGGCCAGTATTCACATGCCGGCGTTTGGGCGTTGATGGCGCAAGCCAAACTTGCAGTCATTGACCCTGACTCACGCCAGCGCAGCGACCTTGCCTACCGCTACTTTACTTACCTGAGTCCGGCGCACCGTGCCGCTCACCCCACCCGTGGGCCGGCCTACGGCCTGGAGCCTTACGTGATGGCAGGCGACGTCTACACCCAGACGCCTTACGTGGGGCGCGGTGGCTGGAGCTGGTACACCGGTGCTGCAGCCTGGATGCACCGGGCTGCCATCGAGTCCATCTTCGGCCTGAATCAACGGGCACAAACCCTGACCTTCACGCCCTGCCTGCCGTCGCACTGGCCACAGGCAGAAATGACGCTGGTGCGCGACCAACGGGTGATGCGTTTCATTTTCATGCGCGCCAGTGAGTCTATCGCCCTGGAAGCTACCGCACAGTGGGGTGCGCAATTGCTCACAGTTGGCCAGGCCCTGCACTGGCCAGGCTTGGCTGCACAAACCTGCTTTGTGATTCCGATGCCACACCAAGCCGAACACCCCTTGCCTTAAGTGCGCCAGCGCACGGACGAAACTGGGCCCAGCTTTTAAAGTTGGCTCATCGACTGGGAGAGGCCCAGCGAATCGCCCATCGGTGGTGGGGCTTTCACCATCAATATCCTTTGGAGTTTCATTATGCAAATTAAAACCACACTCGTCGCCGCCATGATGGCCGTTGCTCTACTCACCACCGCTGGTTGCGCAGTGACTCGCGGCCAGGAAACTGTTGGCGCTTACGTTGACGATACAGGCATCACGACCCTCATCAAGGCCCGTATGGCCGAGAGCAAACTGGTCAGCGCCACATCTATCAGCGTTGAAACCCTGAACGGCGTTGTGATGCTGTCAGGTTTTGCCAAGGATGCCACTGAAAAGAGCGCAGCTGAAAACATCGCACGCGGTGTCAAAAACGTGAAGTCCGTCAAGAACGAGATCGCCATCCGTCCTTGAGTTTGAGTCGAACTCAAGCGGGCACTTATCCATATAACGTGAAGGACATACCATGAACTGGGATCAAATTCAAGGTAACTGGAAACAAGTTACCGGCAAAGCCAAAGAACAATGGGGCAAACTGACCGACGACGACTTTGATGTGGTTGCCGGTCGCCGCGACCAACTCGCTGGCAAAATCCAGGAGCGCTACGGCGTGGCCAAAGATGAGGCTGAAAAACAAGTCACCGAATGGGAACGCAAAGCAACCGACGATTGGTTTCCAAAGAAATAGCAGCTCACGCTGCGCCAAACCTTGGCTTTAAAGGTTGTTGCCCCGGATTCGCCTATCGGATCGCGGGGCTTCTTTTTTTAGCTGACCAGCTCATGCGGCGCATTAGCGGTAAGTGTCAAAAGAATATCCGCGTACCAGGCACTGTTCAACCCCAACGAGTCGTCAAGTTGCCGGTCACGCGGACCGATGTCCATGCGGGCCGAGTGCACGCCGAGCAACTTCCATGGCAAACCCGAATCAACGGAAGTGTCATGCAGCACCACAGGTGCACCACTTGAGCCCCGGTGCGTTCGCGCATCGGTCAAAAAGTAGCCCTGTCCCTGAAATCTCACGCCAAAAGAAGAGGCAATCAGGGCTTGGCGAACCACTGGCAAATGGTGCCGGGTGTCCTGAAAACCGAGCGGATAACCCACCAGCAACAAAGACATACCCACCTCGATCTCGTTCAACGCGAACTGCAGGTGCACCGGCGTGAAACGCTCGAACACGGCTGATGCAGGCAAAACCGTGCGGTCCAGCTCAAGCACAGCGACATCAATGTCACCTGCCGCATCCCGCCCCTGATGCCAGACGCATTCTCCGTCCAGATAAAGCGGCACCGAAAGCACTGAAAACTGCGTGAGGTCTTCGGAATCGGTGTGGAAATCGATTTCAATGCGATTCGGAAAGTGACCGCTTGGCTCGTCAAACAGCACATGGCGGTTTGTCACCAGGTAAAGGCGGCGCTCACGCTCAAAAAAGAACCCCGTCGCCCGGCTGAGCTGCCGGTCACCATCAAACGTTGTGACCTGCGTTGTCGTCAGCAACAGGGGCTCTATCATGCTCTCATCACCAATCAACGACCGTTATCGCGTTGGTATTTACGTCCTTTATCTTTTTTCCCGTCATGATGTTTACCGTTGTCATGCTTGGATTTCTGCATCTTCGGAGCTTTGATGGGCGCCGCGTAGTGGTCGCGCTCCCAATGTCCCGCCTGACGGTAGTAATTCCCATTGCGCTGCTCCCAGCTGTCGGGTTGCCAGCGGTAGCCTGGGCGCTGCAACATGGTGCGCCCACCCACCCAGATGTAGCGGTCGTTGTTCCAGGCCCAGTAACCTGGCGCCCACGCATAGCCGGTTGGCAGTGGGCGTGCCACCTCATACATGGGCTCGGGTGGGGCCATCACAATATTGATATTGATCTGCGCAAAGGCCGTGCTGCCAGCCGCCAACGCCAGTGCCAACGCCAAACTTCGGACGATCTGCGTGTGGTTCATAAGGACCTTAAAAGTGAGTCAAAAGGCAATCCTCAAGGTTTAAGTCGATTCAGTCAGTGCGTTGGCGCACGGAAGCCACGGCCCCTTTGCCTTAGCCTGCAACGCGAGTTGCTGAAACCGAACACAATCAAACTTTACTTAGACAATATCACCATGATTTTGCGAACGCTCAAATGGGCGGGCAGTGTGTTGCTGGCTCTGGTTATCCTGGCTATTTTGTTCATCACCATTTTTGGCTGGAACTGGTTGCGCGCTCCGTTGGAAAAAAAGGTGTTCGAGCAGACCGGACGGGTCCTGCAGATCAAAGGTGACCTGGATGTGGCCTTGGGCTGGCCGTGGCCACGTGTTGAAGCCAACAGCGTCACTTTTGCCAACCCCGCGTGGGCCGCACAACCTCAAATGCTGACGGCTGACCAGGTGGCTTTTTCCATCCACCTGCCGCAACTGCTGGCTCAGAATCTGGCAATGACCGACCTCCATCTGGTGCGGCCGCTTGTGTTTCTGGAGCTTGGCGCAGACGGCCGAAAAACCTGGCTGCTCGACCCCAACCAGCAAGATGACAGCGCCCGCGTCCTGATTGAGCGCCTGACGCTTGACCGCGGCGTCGTTGGGTATGACGACACGGCAGGAAAAACCAGCATTCGCGCCGAACTCTCAACCGTCTCACCCGGCTCAGGCAGCACCGGCGACCTTGGGGTGAATTTCAGCGCCAAAGGCAAGTTCAAGGGTCTGGCCCTCGTGGCTAAAGGCGCGGGGGACTCGGTGCTGGCCCTGCGCGATGAGGGCACACCCTATGGCCTGAAAGTTGACGCCACCGTGGGCCAAACGCGCATTCAAGCCGATGGCGACATCACAAGCCTGGTGAAGTTCAGCGCCATTGACATGCAGCTGGCGGTTAGCGGCGACAACCTGAACCAGCTGTTCACACTGACTGGCATTGCCTTGCCAGCCACGCGCGACTACGTCGCGCAAGGGCATCTGGTACGCAAGGACAACGTGCTGCGTTACGACGCGTTCACAGGGCGCGTTGGCACCAGCGACATGGCTGGCTGGTGGCAGCTCAAAACAGGCGGCAAACGGCCGTTGTTAACCGCCGCTTTGGTCTCGACCAAGCTCACCCTGGAAGACTTGGGCCCGGTCATCGGTGCGCGCACGGGTAGCGTCCAGGCCGCCAAGCAAGCCGTTACGCTGACGGGGCCAGCGGAGGCAGTCACCCCCAGATCCAAACGCGTGATTCCAGACTTGCCCTTCAAATTCAAAAACTGGGACTCGGTGGATGCCGAAGTCGACTTCAGCGCCAAGTCGCTACGCCAGGCCAGCTATATGCCGCTGGAGGCGCTCAGCACCCACTTGAGCCTGAAAGATTCGGTACTGACGCTTGACCCTTTGAGATTTGACGTGGCCGGTGGGCAACTGAATGCAGCGATCACCCTGGACGGTCGACATGACCCGATCCAGGCCAAGGCGCGGGTGCAGATGAAGCGGCTGGCACTGGCCAAACTGTTGCCGGCCGATCAAAGGGGCGAGGCCAGCGCCAGCCAGATCGGTGGCCAAGCCAACCTGGCCGGCAGTGGCAACTCGGTGGGAACCATGCTGGCCCACGCCGACGGCAAGCTGTCGCTGCTGATGTCTGGGGGTGAAATCAGCCAGCTCATGATGGAAAAAGCGGGCCTGCACCTCTGGGAAATATTTAGACTGACGCTGACTGGTGACAAACAAATCAAGCTGCGCTGCGCAGTGGCCAATTTTGACGTCAAAGCCGGTACCATGACCGTCGATACGCTATTGCTGGACACGCAGGTGACGACGCTCCTGGGCACTGGCAACATTGACCTGGCACAGGAAAAGCTGGATTTGACCTTGACCCAAAAGACCAAAAATACCAGCCCATTGGCCTTACGCAGCCCCATACACGTTGGCGGTAATTTTGCCAAGCCAATTGTTCAGGTTGACAAGGGCCGGATGGCTGTGCGTGCGTTAAGCGCGTTGGCCTTGGGTGTGGTCAACCCGTTGTTGGCGCTGCTGCCGTTGATTGATGCCGGGCCTGGCAAAGACAGCGATTGTGTGGAATGGCTACAAGGTAAAAAATGAACTTCAAAGCACTTTGTTCATCTGCGCTGTTCCTGTTTTTCGCCATGGGTGTGGCGGGCTGCGCCACCCTGCCAGACGCCGATGCACTGATTGAACGGCACAGCGCGCAAGCCGCCCGGTTTGAAAATGCACGTGGCCCGGTGTCCGCGCAGAAAAGTGCAGCCATCCTGGCTGAACTCAAACGCAGGTCAGGCGACATCGACATTCTGGACAAACAACTGGCACTGGAACAAGCCATCAGCGACAGCCCGCTGACGATGGGCAACAAGGTTACCCTGCTGCAAGATGGCACAGCCACCTACGCTGCCATGTTTGCCGCCATCGCCCAAGCCAAAAACCATATCAACATGGAGACGTACATCATTGAAGACGATGCCACCGGGAACGCGTTTGCCACCCTGTTGCTGGCGGCCCAGGCGCGCGGTGTACAAGTCAACCTGATCTACGACAGCGTGGGAGGCTTCAACACGCCCAAGGCGTTTTTTGACCGACTGAAGCAAGCCGGCATCGCGGTACTTGAATTCAATCCCATCAACCCACTGCAGGCCAAGGGCCCCTGGCTGATCAACAACCGGGATCACCGCAAACTGCTGATTGTGGACGGCAACAGCGTTTTCCTTGGCGGCATCAACATCAGCAACGTCTACTCCTCCGGCTCGGTCATCAGGCGACCTGGCAAGCCAGACCGCAGCGCGGTGGCCTGGCGTGATACCGACCTGCAAATTGAAGGCCCGGTGGTGGCCGAATTCCAGAAAGCGTTCATGGCAACCTGGCAAAAGCAGCATGGCCCGGCATTGGCTGAAAAAACGTATTTCCCCACGTTGACCCGTCAGGGCAAAGACATCGTGCGCGCCATTGCCAGCACGCCTGACGACCCCTACAGCCTGATTTACCTGACGCTGATCTCGGCCATCGGCAACGCCGAAAAACATGTCCACCTCACCAATGCCTATTTCGTGCCCGACCCGCAATTGCTCAACGCGCTGAACCAGGCTGCGGGACGCGGTGTAGAAGTCAAGCTGATTCTGCCCAGCCACTCCGACTCCGAGTTGGTGTTCCACGCCGGACGCGCCCACTACGCCAGTTTGCTCAATGGCGGTGTGCAAATTTTCGAGCGCCAAGGCGAACTGCTGCATTCAAAAACTGCCGTGGTTGATGGCGTCTGGTCCACTGTGGGCTCCACCAACCTCGATTGGCGCAGTTTTCTCGACAACGACGAGGTCAACGCGGTGGTGATCGGCCGTGAATTCGCCGCACAAATGCAAGCCATGTTTGAAAAGGACCTGGCTTCATCCATTCGTATAGAGCCGCAGGCCTGGGCCCATCGCCCGCTGGAGTTCAAGCTCAAGGAGTGGCTGGCACAGTTTTGGCGGCGCCTGCTTTAGCCGCCACAAACAGGGCCAGCTCGTCCACCACGGTTTGCACCGCCCGGTTGGCGGCCAATACACCGCCATAGGCATCCTCAGAGTTGGCGGGTTCAACCGCATCAAACTCTTGCCAGGCCAGCACCTGGCGGGTCCGGTCGTCCACCAGCGTCGCACGCAGGGTAAACCGCACCCGGCTCGGTCGGGTTTGAAACTCATGTTGCAGCCGAATGATGTCGGTATCGAGCCGCACCTCACCTGCGGCAGCCCCCGGCATCAGCACCACCGCCCGAAATGCGCCGGTATGCTCGATGGCTGAGGTCAACAGTGGCCCCAACATGCGCGCAGGTGGGTCTACCCACTGGCTCAACGCAAAATAGTCAAGCTTGTGGGGTTCCCGCAAATAGATGATGCGCGAACTGTCAAACCCAGCTGCTGCATGCGGAGGATTGATCAGCAAAGTCCTTGTCGGCGATGCGACTGCGGCCATACTGACCACCACGGCTGGCTGTGGCGCGCCGTCCAGTGCATAAAAAGCCGTGGCCGGGGTCGCAGTGGGACTCAGCGCGCTGCAAGCGCTCAGGGCCACTGCGCCCAAGCCTATGGCGATGCGCCGCAAACGTGAAGTGATCGACCCGTGGCCGTTAGGCAATTCATTCATGGTGACACTCCTTTTTCTCCGGGGCCAGCAGGTACCGGTTGACGGCCAAAAATCAAACCCCGTGGGTCGCGCTCGGTCTGATCACTCAAGCGCCGCAGCGAGGTGGTCAGCGTGCTCAACTCACCCAGCAAACGCTCCAGTTCGGGCAAGGTCTCAACACTGAAGCGTTTCACGTCGGCGCCCACCGTATCCACGGTGCGCCCCGTGCTGACACTGGTGCGCGCCACTTCCACACCCATTTTTTCAATCGCTTCAGCGCTGCGACCAATGCGCGCCAGCACGGGTTCCAGCTGTGCAGTGACCTTTGCCGTGTTCTCAAAGGTTTTTGCGGCTTGGGTCAAGCCGTGGTCAATGTCATCCTTACGGGCGGCCACCGTACGCGCCACCGCAGCAATGTCTGCCAGCGCGGTTTTGAAAGCCACCTGGTTTTCTGCACTGAGCAAGGCGTTGATGCCATCTGAGGTGCTGTCAAGTTTGCTCAGCACACTGGTGAGCACATTCTCCAGACGGGCCGACAGCGACGGCTTGGTTTGAATCTGCGGGTAGCGGCTGCCAGCCCTGGCCTGAAGTGCGAGTGAGCCAGCAGCGCCGCCGCTGAGCTCCACATAGGCAATGCCGGTCAACCCTTGCGTTTTCAGCACCGCCACCGTGTCCTCACGAATAGGCGTGCCATGTTCAATGGCAAATAGCAGGTTCACCCGCTGCGGGTTGGCACTGTCGAGCTCAATGTCCTGCACTTTCCCCACATCCACCCCGTTGTACTTCACCGGCGCATTCAGGTTCAGGCCGGCCACTGATTCATCCAGAACAGCCAGGTACACGTCGTATTGTTTTTGCCAGTTACCGCCAGAGGCCAGCCACAGCACCACGGCAATCAGCGCCGCACCGAGCAGCAGCACAAAGACCCCAACGGCTGCATAGTTCACTTTGGTTTCGATGATGACTCCTTGGGTTGGGTGATGAGGTGCGCCGCTGTGTGCGCGGCACGGCCTCGCGCGCCTTCAAAAAACGGCTTGACCAGCGGGTTGTCCAATTGGGAAAGTTCTGCCATGCTGCCCACGGCCTGCAGGGTGCCATCGCCCAACACGGCGACCCGGTCAGTCACTTGCCACAGCAAATCCAGGTCGTGCGAAATCATCACAATGGTCAAACCAAGCTGGTCACGCAGGTGCAGCACCAGTTCATCCACACCAGCGGCGCTCTGCGGGTCCAGCCCGGCGGTGGGCTCATCCAGAAAAAGAAGCTCCGGGTCAAGCGCCAGCGCTCTGGCCAGTGACGCGCGTTTCATCATGCCGCCACTGAGCTGCGCCGGGTACTGGGCGCCCACCTCGGGCTTCAAACCGGTCAACGCCAGCTTGGCTGCGGCGATGTCGTCGATCTCGGCGTCGCTCAATTTGGTGTGCTCGCGCATCGGCAAGCCAATGTTTTCCAGTACGGTGAGCGAACCAAACAAGCCGCCATGCTGAAACATCACGCCCCAGCGCAGGCGCAGGTCAAGCGCATCTTCCCGCGACAGGCCTTTCAGGGCCACCCCCAACACCTTGATGCTGCCTGAACTGGGCTGGTGCAGCAAAATCATCTCGCGCAGCAGCGTCGACTTGCCCGAGCCACTGCCGCCAATGATGGCAAACACTTCTGCACGGTGCACCTGCAGATTGATGTCACGATGCACCACATGGTCACCAAAGCGGGTTGACAACTGCCGAATGTCAATCACCAGTTCGGTGGCAACTGCACTGGGTGACGCGTTCGCCATGTCAGAGGTCCAGCACGCTGAAGGCGATGGAGAACAAGGCATCGGCCACGATCACCAGAAAGATGGACTGCACCACGCTGCGTGTGGTCTGGCGCCCCACGCTGTCAGCACCACCCCGCGTGCGAAAGCCCTGAAAACAACCCACCAGCGCAATGATGGCGGCAAACACCGGCGCTTTGGCAATACCTACCAGGTAGGAGGTGATGCTGACCGCCTTGGCCATGCGGTCCAGAAACTCAGCAAACCCCACCCCCAGCTGCGCCTTGGCCATCACCATGCCGCCCAACACGCCCAGCACATCGGCAAACACCGTCAGCAAAGGCAGCGCAATCACCAGCGCCACAATTTTGGGCAGCACCAGCAGCTCATGGGGTTCAATGCCGATGGTGCGCATGGCATCAATTTCTTCGGTGACCGCCATGGTGCCGATCTGTGCGGCATAGGCCGAGCCAGAACGCCCGGCCACGATGATGGCCGTGATCAAGGGCGCAAATTCGCGCAGCATTGACAAACCCACCAGATCGGCCACAAAAATATTGGCACCGTACTGCCTGAGCTGGTCTGCCCCCTGGTAGGCCACCACCACGCCCAATAAAAAAGACAACAAGCCCACAATGGGCAGTGCATCAAAGCCTGCCGTTCGCAGGTTAAACAACACCACGCGCCAGCGGATGCGCCCGGGGTTGAACAGCCAACCCACGAACGCCAGCGCGGTCTCGCCGAGAAAGGCCAACATGGCGTCAACCTGCTCAAACAGGCCGACTGCACTGCGGCCCACACGCGCCAGAACCAAACGGTAGTCGTGCCATGCAGGCGCTGTCGGGTTTGGTTTCATGAGGCGGCCAAGGCTAGGGCAAGCCCGGCCACGGGTCTGTGCGCCGCCACACACAGGGTGCGCGTCAAACACTTGGCCAATGTTCGCTAGCGCACAGAAGTTAAGGCTGCAGGCGCTCACAGTTAACACAATGACTTTACGACCCGGAGAACCCAATCTATGAAGTACCCTTTTGGACAACACAACCTGAGCCTCGCGCTTGCGGGCGCGCTGAGTTTTTATTTGGCCGGTTGCAGCAAACCCGAGCCCCCCATCACCCCACCGGGCACCGCCAGCACCGTCGGCACGGTCATTGATGACAGCCTGCTGACCACCCGCGTCAAAGCGGCGCTGATGGACAACATTGACATCAAAAGCTTTGACATCAAGGTGGAGACTCGCAAAGGTGAGGTGATGTTGAGCGGTTTTGTTGACAGCCAGGCCCAAATTGATCATGCTGTGGCTGTGGCGCGCTCAGTACCCGGTGTGGTGACCATTGACAACAAAGTCAGCCTCAAGGGGGCGCCCACAAGCATCGGAACCAAGGTTGACGACGCGGTGGTCACCACCAGAGTCAAATCGGTGCTGATGGCTGATGAAGGCGTGAAAAGCGCTGACATCGCCGTCGTCACACGCAACGGCGAAGTCCAGCTAAGCGGCTTTGTCAACAATCAGGGGCAGATCGATCGCGCCCTTGAAATCACCGGTGGCGTCGAAGGCGTCACTAAAGTCAGCAATGATATGAGCATTAAAAAGTAAGGGGAATACACCATGACACACATCTACAAACTCAAGGCAGTTGCCGGTCTCGTCGCCGTGCTGGCACTCGGTGCCTGCGCCAACATGAACACCGCCACGCCAGCCGCTACCACCTACCCTCAAAACACCAACGTGTACACCCAGTATGGCGTGGTGCAGTCGATTGAATTGGTGCAGCAAAACGTGGCGCCAACCAGCGGCATCGGTGCGGGCACCATTGCTGGCGCCGTGGTCGGTGGCATTCTGGGTAACCAGGTTGGCGGCGGCACCGGCAACACAGCAGCAACCGTGCTGGGCGCTGCAGGTGGCGCGTATGTCGGCAACCAGATGGAGAAGAACCAGGCCACGCAGCAAGTCAACGCCTACAAGCTCAACATCCGTCTGAACAACGGCACTTACCAAACCATCACTCAGAACAGCGCGGATGACATTCGCGTGGGTGACCGGGTGCAGATCGACAACGGCGTTGCGCGCCGGTATTGACGCAGGGCCTGCTGTTCAGCGCACGTCGCTGAGCAGGCGGTCAAGCTCTTTTTTGACCACGCCATAGCACTCGCAGGCGGTGGACTCCAACCCGGCGCGGTCCAGCACACCAATGTGGCCGCGGCGGTAACGGATATAGCCCAGGCTTTGCAGGCGCCCGGCCGCATCGGTCACGCTTTCACGGCGAACGCCCAGCATGCTGGCCACCAGTTCCTGGGTCATGACCAATTCGCGGTCCGGCAGGCGGTCCTGCGTCAGCAGCAGCCAACGGCACAGTTGCTGCTCGACAGAATGGTACCGGTTGCAGGTGGCGGTTTGGGCCATTTGCGTCATCAAGGCTTGGGTGTAGCGCAGCAGCAAACGCTGCAATGCGCCACCTTTGTCAAACTGCTCTTTCAAAACATGGCGGTCCAGCCGATAGGCCTGCCCCGCCGTTTGAACCACTGCTGAGCTTGACGTGGTGTCGCCGCCCATGAACAGCGCAATGCCCACCACGCCTTCATTGCCCACACCCGCCGTTTCAGCCGACGCGCCAGATTCGGTCACGTAGTGCAAGGACACGATCGACGTGGTCGGAAAGAACGCATAGCGCATTTGTGTGCCAGGGTCATACAAGGTCTGGCCCAGCGCCAGTTGCACCAGTTCCAGATGTGGGGCCAGTTGCTCAAAGTCTGGCGCTGGCAAGGCGGCCAGCAGATGGTTTTGCGTCGGACTGGTGTTTGTGGTTTGCGGTAAAGCCATGTGTGTTCACCCTGATTTATTAATTATTTTGCACTTGCTGGGATGCGCAGACATGCGATTTATCAAATGTTTGCTCGCACTGGGCGCCTTACCGTTTGTCACTTAAGCTTTGACGTGAGTTCCACACCAATGCCCCGGTAACCAACAAAACGGCTGCGGCTGTTGAACATGGGTTCCCCGCTGACCTGAAAGCTTTGCTGGCTGCCGTCCGCGTCCACACGGTGAAACACATAGTCAAGAAACGGTTCCCGGTTGGCAATGGTGGCGCGCAATTTGTCGCGCTCGGCCTCGTCCCAGCCATCGGCCAGCGCAGTGACCGCCTCGCCGCCCAGCGGCTCCACCTGCACGCCCAGCATTTCCAGCACCGGGCCTGAGACTTTGGTGAATTTCCCGGCCTCGTCCTGCTCCCAATACCAGTCTGAGGCCAGCTCGGTCAGGCTGCGGTAGCGCGCCTCGCTCTCGCGCAACTCGGCAGTGCGCTCAGCCACCGTGGCTTCGAGCACCTTGTTGTAGTCGGCCAGCTTTTTGTACAGCAGCCGCACTTCAAGCATGTTGTGAATGCGGGTCTTCACCTCCACCAGGTCAAACGGCTTGCTGATGAAATCTTTGGCACCCGCGGTTAAGGCGCGCAGCTTGTGACCGGGCTGGGCGGTGAGCACAATCACTGGCAGGTAGTCATCGGTGATGTTTGTCTTGAGCCCTTCCATCACTTGAAAACCATCCATGACTGGCATTTGAAGGTCGAGCAAAATCACATCAAAGGGATTTTTGCGATGCATCGCACACACCCCAGTGGGGTTCATAGTGGCCGTGACCTCGGTGTAGCCGGCATCAGCCAGCAACTGCTCCAGCAGCTGCACGTTGGCTGCCTGATCATCCACGATCAGGATGCGGGCCTTGAGAATATCGACGGTCATGGGCATAAAAGTTTCCTTGTCTGTGTTCTTTGCGGTTTTATCATGCTATTTAAAATATAGCTATTAACGCTTATTAAATAAAAGCGTGAAGCTATTTTCATGTAAATTTTCAGGTGAAACTGTGCCCTGAAATCAACACAGATCAAACCAAGTTGGAAATGTTGCCTGATCCAAAGCCGTCTGTCAGTGCGATAGCCCACATAGTGACCAGACGACATTGACTGGTTCGCAGGCGCTCAACTCGCCGAGCCCTGCAGAAACCGGCAGTCGAGCCTTTTACGGGTAACCAAAGAATAGTCAGAGCGCACCTATTGCACCCTCTGCACGCATCGCAAGTGACAAGCTTGCGTCATGTCAACACATCCATCACGAATTGGGTAAAACTGGAGGCCGCACCATCTGGAGCCGCACCATGACCCTTGCCAACTTGACCCCCACTGACCTGGCCCTGACCCTGGCCCCCGAGTCGCTCGGATTCAAAGACACGTCCGAGCTGCTGCTGCAACCCCTGCCCTGGATTGGCCAGGCGCGGGCGCAAGCGGCAGCGCGGTTTGGCCTGACCATGGACCAGCCCGACTACAACCTGTTTGTGCTGGGCGAGGTAGGTAGCGGCCGCTCGTCGCTGTTGCAACAACTGATGCAAGAGGTTGCCGCTACCCGAGCGGTGCCGCCCGACCTGTGTTACCTGCACAACTTTGATGCGCCAGAAAAGCCGCGCGCGTTGCGCATGCCATCCGGCCAGGGCAAGCTGCTGCGCCAGCTCATGGCGCAAATGAGCAAGACGTTGCAAAAGGAAATCCCCCTGCGTCTGGACGGGCCAGACTTCAAGGCCGAAAGTGCGCACCTTGAAAAAACCTACAAGGTTGAAGAAACCAAGGCCTATACCGAGCTGGACGCCTTTGCCGAGGCCAGATCCTTTGCGCTGTACCGTGAAGACGGGCACCTGGTGTTTACCCTGCTGGGCTCAGGAGGCAACGCGCTGACTGAAATCGAGGCACGCTCCCTGCCGAAAGACCGTCGTGCCCAGATTGAACAGGCCGAGCAGGAACTGCGGACCGAGATTGCCCGCTACCTCGAAATCATTCGCCCGATTGAGCGCATCAAGAACGAGGGCCTGACTGCCCTGCGGCGCCAGATCATCAAGCCGCTGCTGGAGCATGAGTTGCAAGAGATCAGGCTGGGCCTGAAAAAGCAGATCAAGGACTCGGTGAAGCTCGGCAACTACCTGGAGCAGGTGATGCACGACGTACTGGACAACCTGGACGTCTTCCGCGTGTCAGAAGTTGACGAAGAACTCCGTCTGGAAGACCTGGCCACGGTGCTGTCGCGCTTTCGGGTGAACCTGGTGGTGGACAACGAGGGACAGACGGGTGCGCCGGTGATCAACGAGAACAACCCCTCGTACCACAGCCTGTTTGGCAGCATCGAGTACCAGGCCGAAGAAGACGTGCTGCTGACTGATTTCTCACGCATCCGCGCCGGCAGCCTGCACAAAGCGCACGGCGGCTTTTTGATGCTGCATGTACGCGATCTGCTGGCAGACGAGCTGGTGTGGGAAAAGCTGCGGCGTTTTTCGCGCACCGGGCGCCTGCAGATTGAAGAGCCGATGCAAATGTTTGCCCCTATGGCCACCGTGTCGCTGGCGCCCGAGGCGATTGACTTGAACGTCAAGATCGTGCTGATTGGCGCCACCGAAGAGTATTACGTGCTGCAGGAAGCGGACCCCGAGTTTGCCCGGCGCTTTCGCGTCAAGGTGGATTTTGCCGAGAGTTTTGCTGCCAGCGCAGACACCTATGCCGCATCGAGTGTGTTTGTGGCCCACACCTGCCAGCGCTTGGGCTTGCCGCATTTCTCAGCCGATGCCGTGGCGCGTTTGCTGGAAGACGCACACCGTGAGGTCGACGACCAGACCCGCCAGAGCGGTGTTTTTTCTCACATGGAGGCACTGGTGATGGAAGCCGCTGCCGTCTGCCAGGCCCGCAGAGGCACTCACGTGGACGGCGACGATGTGAGCGCCGCGCTACAGGCACGCCGCCTGCGCCACAACTACCCCGACCAGCGCATGCAGGAAACCATCAGCGACGGCGAGCGGCTGATCAGCCTGCAGGGCGAAAAAATCGGCCAGCTCAATGGCTTGACGCAGATTGACCTGGGTGACTACCGCTTTGGTTTTCCGGTGCGGGTCACCGCGCGCACCTCCGCGGGTGAAGACGGGCTGGTGAACATCGAGCGCGAGGTCGAGCTGTCGGGCCCGATTCACGACAAGGGTGTGCTGATTCTGAACAGCTACCTGTCCACTTTGTTTGCCGCCCAGGCCCCGCTGGCACTCAACGCCACGCTGGTGTTTGAGCAGGAATACCACGGCATTGAAGGTGACTCAGCCTCATGCGCCGAGTTGTACGCCCTGCTGTCATGCCTGTCCGGGCTGGCGCTGAACCAGGGCATTGCCGTCACCGGTGCGGTCAACCAGCACGGCGAGGTGCTGCCAGTGGGTGGCATCAACGAAAAGATCGAGGGTTTTTTCAGGATTTGCGCCACGGCCGGACTCACTGGCCAGCAAGGCGTGCTGATTCCACAGCGCAACCGTCGCCACCTGATGCTAGCCAGTGAGGTGACGCAAGCGGTGGCGCAGGGCCGCTTTCATGTGTACACCGCCGAGCACGCGAGCGAAGGCATAGAGTTGTTGACGGGTCATGCCAGCGGCCTGCCAGGCACGGCGAGCGGTTACGCGCCAGACACCGTGCTAGGCCGGGCCCAGAAAACCCTGCAAGCCTACCGCCGTGCCTGCCAACTGGCGGACTCACCCAAAGCCGGCCACGAGCGCCGGCGTTGACTGCCGGGCAGAGAGGTCTGGCACAGGGTGGTCAGGACGCGGCACGCAACACCAGCACCGCGTTGGTTCCGCCAAATGCAAACGAGTTTGACAGCATGGTTCTGGCGGCCACATGGGTGCGGACCACGTGGGGCACATAGTCAAGGTCGCAGGCGGGGTCAGGGGTGTTCAGGTGCAGGGTGGGCAACGCCACCGTGTGCTGCATGGCCAGCAGTGACAACACGGCTTCCAGCGCACCCGACGCCCCCAACAGGTGGCCGTGCATCGCCTTGGTGGCGCTGATCGGAATGGCTGGCGAGCGCGCCCCAAACACCGCTTTGATCGCTGCAGTTTCTGTCGCGTCATTGGCCAGTGTGCCGGTGCCGTGTGCATTGATGGCATCAATCGCCAAAGGCTCAAGGGACGCCGATTCCAGCGCCGCCCGCATGGCAGCCGCCTGGCCGTCCACGCTGGGGCGGGTGATGTGGCCAATGTCGGTGGTCAAGCCACATCCAAGCACCTCGCCGTGGATGGT
>JBBQZG010000003.1:0-57249 GCA_038207945.1 Burkholderiales bacterium | reverse complement strand
GTAACCTTCGTCTTGCAAGACTTGGGTAATCGCGATCTTCACTTTGGATGAAGGTACACGAACAGATGTTTTTGCAACCATTTGCGCATTGCGAATGCGTGTCAGCAGGTCGGCGATCGGATCACTCATGCTCATATCTATTTCTCCTGCCGATTACCAGCTTGCCTTAACGATGCCAGGTATTTCACCGGCAAACGCCATTTCGCGAATCTTTGCACGTGCCAAGCCAAAATGCTGGAACGTGCCACGTGGACGACCCGTGATCGCACAGCGGTTACGCTGACGAGTGGGGTTCGCGTTGCGAGGCAACAATTGCAAACCCAAGCGAGCTGCTGCGCGCTCTTCATCGGTATGCTTCGCGCTGTTTGAAATCGCCTTCAATTCCGCATGTTTTTTTGCGTACTTGGCAACCAGTTTGTCTCTTTTGAGCTCGCGCTGTATCAAAGCCATCTTAGCCACAGGTCACCTCAGTTCTTGAAGGGGAAACGGAAACCGGCGAGAAGCGCTTTGCACTCATCATCGGACTTGGCCGTTGTCGTGATACTGATATTGAGACCGCGCAAGGCATCAACCTTGTCGTATTCAATTTCAGGGAAAATAATCTGCTCTTTAACGCCGATGTTGTAGTTGCCACGGCCATCAAACGAGCGACCAGAAATGCCTCGGAAGTCTCGTACTCGAGGCAAAGCCACTGTGACAAAACGATCCAAAAACTCAAACATCTGAGCGCCACGCAAAGTCACCATACAACCAATGGCCTGATTCTCACGAATCTTAAAACCCGCAATGGCTTTCTTCGACATGGTCACAACAGGTTTCTGGCCTGCGATCTTTGTCAAATCACTGACCGCATGATCCATTACTTTTTTATCAGCAACCGCTTCGCTCACACCCATGTTCAGAGTGATTTTGGTCAAGCGCGGCACCTGCATGGGTGACTTGTAGCCGAACTTGGCGATCAATTCTGGCGCCAGTTTTTCACGGTAGAGTTGTTGCAAACGAGCCATGTTCATGCCACCTTGATTTCTTCGCCAGTTGACTTGTAAACGCGTACGCGCTTGCCATCAGCCTGCAGTTTGACACCCACGCGATCAGCCTTGCCGCTTGCTGCATTGAAAATGGCAACATTGGATTGGTGGATCGCCATGGTCTTTTCAACGATGCCGCCAGCCTCACCCTTCATGGGGTTTGGCTTTGCGTGCTTCTTGACGATGTTTACACCCTCAACAATCAGGTGCGAATCATCTTTGCGCAACGTGACCTTGCCACGTTTGCCTTTATCGCGCCCGGTGAGCACGATGACATCGTCGCCTTTGCGAATCTTGTTCATGTGACGTCCTTACAAAACTTCAGGTGCCAAAGACACGATCTTCATGAACTTTTCAGTGCGCAATTCGCGCGTCACTGGTCCAAAGATGCGAGTGCCGATTGGCTCGAGCTTGGCATTGAGCAACACTGCTGCATTGCCATCGAACTTGACCAAAGAACCATCGCTACGACGGATACCCTTGGCAGTGCGAACCACCACAGCACTGTAGACGTCGCCTTTTTTGACGCGGCCACGTGGCGCTGCTTCTTTAATGCTTACCTTGATAATGTCGCCCACGCTGGCGTAGCGACGCTTGGATCCGCCGAGCACCTTAATGCACAGAACGGACTTGGCACCGGTGTTGTCGGCGACTTCGAGTCGAGATTCGGTTTGGATCATTTGTTTAATTCCCAACTTGCACTAAAGAATCAGTTTGCACGACGCAAACTTTTGCTTTAGTCAGTCTTGGGCCCGTTACACGCAACATGAACCACTCATGTTGTTAGCTTTGGGCAGACACTTCGTTTTTAACGCGAAGCCTTGTATTATGCAGCAAAAATGCAGGCTGATCAAACTTTTTATTTAACGCCCAACAAATAATGCGGCCACAGGCGCTGGAATTCTTCTTGGGCCGGATCCAGCCCCGTCTCCGCGCGCAGGATATCCGCCACAACGCCAGCCATTTGGCCTGCCAGGCGCGCATCGAGAAACAGCATCCTGCTGCGCCTGGCGAGCAGATCCTCCACCTTGATGGCGTATTCATAGCGCGCGGCAAACCGAACCATCGCCTCAGACAACCCGGCACACAGCCAGTGATCAGCGCCTGACAAGGCTTGCACCAATGGTTGTTCAGCACCATATGAATGCAAGCCCTCCGGCTCATGCAAAGGTTTAACTGCGACTTTCATTGAATCTGCACCGATAAACCGAAGGTTTTTTGTCAATCCGCTTACCGTCTGCCTGACCAGTGAATGCTTTACGCACTGCGCCAGCACGTCTGCCGCCATGGCGCGGTAAGTGGTCCACTTTCCGCCAGTCACGGTCACCAAGCCACTGCGGCTGACCAAAATGGTGTGCTCGCGGCTGATTACCTTGGTGTCATTCCCATCATCTTCCGGCGGCTTGACCAATGGACGCAATCCCACCCAGATACTTTTGACATCGGCACGGGTCGGTGCCCGGCGCAGATACCGCGCAGCTTCACTCAAAATGAATTCGACTTCGTCAGGAAAGGGGCTTGGCTCCAGCGCAAGGTCGTGGCGCGGCGTGTCGGTGGTGCCCAGAATCACTTTACCCAACCATGGCACCGCAAACAACACACGTCCATCGGCAGTTTTGGGCACCATCAGGGCCGTATTGCCACCCAAAAACTCACGATCCACCACAATGTGCACACCCTGGCTGGGCGCCACCATAGCCTGCGTCTTCTGGCCTGCCAGCCCGTCCACAACATCGCCGTCTTGACTGCGCAATTCATCCACCCAGACGCCGGTGGCATTGACCACACAACCACACGCAATAGAGTAGGCCTGTTCTGTCAACTGGTCTTCGCACGCCAGACCTGCAACCCGGCCGTTTGCATGGATCAAACCGATGGCCCGGCAATAGTTCACCAGCAATGCGCCGTGCATCGCGGCGGTACGCGCCAGCGCAAGCGCCATGCGTGCATCGTTGAACTGGCCATCCCAATACTTGACGCCACCCTTGAGCCCTGCAGAGCGCACCATGGGCAACTCAGCCTGCGTTTCATCGCGGCTCAAAAACTCGGTGCGGCCCAACCCGGCACGGCCGGCCAATACGTCGTACATCTTCAAGCCAACGCCATAAAAAGGCGCTTCCCACCACTGGTAAGTGGGCATCACGAAGGGCAAAGGCTGCGCCAAATGCGGCGCATTGGCCAAGAGCAGCGTGCGCTCATGCAACGCTTCGCGCACCAATGCGATGTTGCCTTGTGCCAGATAGCGCACACCGCCATGCACCAACTTGGTGGAGCGCGAGGAGGTGCCTTTGGCAAAGTCATGCGCCTCGATCAACACCACACTCAAGCCCCGTGCGGCCGCGTCCAGCGCAACGCCCAGGCCAGTAGCGCCACCGCCAACCACCGCCATGTCATAGTGACACGGCTCCGCCAAACGGGCCATAAGTTGGGCACGATCCGTGGCAATGGCTTGCGGTACAGTGGGCATGTGTGACTCACCTGGGTGATAAAAGCCCCAATTATTCGCCAGTTCAGGACATCCCCATGACCTACCTGCTTGCCCTTGACCAGGGAACCTCCAGTTCGCGCAGCATTGTGTTTGACCCGGAAGGCCGTATCGTCGCCATGGCGCAGCAAGAACTCACCCAAAGCTACCCGCAGCCTGGTTGGGTCGAGCACGACCCACGGGAAATCTGGCAAACCCAGCTTGCCACGGCGCGTGCCGCACTGAGCAAGGCCGGCCTCCAGGCCAGTGATGTGCGCGCGGTAGGCATCACCAACCAGCGCGAGACCACGCTGGTCTGGAGCCGAAAAACGGGTTTGCCCATTCACAACGCCATCGTCTGGCAAGACCGTCGCACCGAACCCGCCTGCGCCGATCTGCGCGCGCGTGGCCTGGGCCCCAGCATTCAAGCCAAAACCGGCTTGCTGATCGATGCCTATTTTTCTGGCACCAAGCTCAAGTGGCTGCTGGACCATGTGCCGGGTGCACGAACGCAAGCGGCCAACGGCGAACTGGCCTTTGGCACCATCGACAGCTGGCTGATCTGGCAGCTTACCCATGGCAGCGTGCATGCCACGGACGTCAGCAACGCCTCGCGCACCATGCTGTTCAACGTGCACCGCAACCAGTGGGACGATGAATTGCTGAAGGCGCTGGACATTCCGGTCGGCCTGCTGCCCAGCGTCAAGCCGTCAAGCGCGCTGTTTGGCGAGGTCAGCGCAGACCTGCTGGGTGCAGCCATCCCGATTGGGGGCGTTGCCGGTGACCAGCAAAGCGCCCTGTTTGGCCAGGCCTGCTTCAAGCCCGGCATGGTGAAAAATACCTATGGCACCGGCTGTTTCATGCTGATGCACACCGGACAGACGCTTCAGTCTTCCACTAACGGCCTGATCGCCACCAGCGCGGCACAGACCACGATGCAGCCCGAATTTGCGCTGGAGGGCAGCGTGTTTGTAGGCGGTGCCGTGGTGCAGTGGCTGCGCGATGGGTTGGGGGCGATTTCCAGCAGCGCTGAAGTGCAAACGCTGGCCGAGAGCGTGCCCAACGCCGGTGGCGTGATGGTGGTGCCGGCCTTCACCGGCCTCGGCGCGCCTTACTGGAAGCCTGATGCGCGCGGGTCAATCACCGGCCTCTCGCGTGGCAGCACGCTGGCGCACATTGCGCGTGCCGCGCTGGAGAGCATTGCATTTCAAAGTGCCGCCTTATTGCAGGCGATGAGCCGGGATGCCATAGCTGCAGGGGGCGCGGCAGTGGCAGAGTTGCGTGTCGATGGCGGTGCCTGCGTCAACAATTTGCTGATGCAATTTCAGGCTGATCTGCTGGGCATTCCGGTGCTGCGTCCCGCCATGACTGAAACCACGGCGCTCGGCGCGGCCTACCTGGCCGGGCTAACGACCGGGGTTTACCGCAACACCGAGGAACTCAGTACGCTGTGGCGAGCCGAACGACGCTTTGAGCCCGCCATGACCCGCCAGCATGCCACGGAGCAAATGGCCCGCTGGGAACACGCCGTGCAACAAACCGTGCTTCTGCCCGGCATTTGAAATGGTTTTGCCGCCACAGTTGATTAGACTCAAGGTTTTTTAAACTATGGGTGCAGCGTCACACCTGCACACCCTTCATGAGCAAACGCATTGCATTCATCGGCGGGGGCAACATGGCCAGCGCCATCATCGGCGGCCTGATCACGCAAGGCCTTCCGCCTGAACAGATTGACGTGGTGGAGCCTTTTGCCGAGGCGCGCGACAAGCTGCAGGCCAATTTTGGCATTGAGGCCCATGCACAAGCCGGGGCATTTCTGGCCGATGCCGCCTTGGTGGTGTGGGCTGTGAAGCCACAAAGCTTCAAGGAAGCCGCGCTGGCCGTGGCCCCACATGCCGCCGCTGCTTTGCACCTGAGCGTGGCCGCAGGCATCCGCAGCGACAGCATCGCCGCCTGGCTGGGCGTTGAGCGCATCGTGCGTGCCATGCCCAACACCCCGGCACTGATCGGCCAGGGAATCGCCGGGCTGTATGCGCGCGCCAGCGTCTCGGCCAATGACCGGGCGTTTGTGGAAGAAGTGATTGCCACCACTGGCCAATCGCTCTGGCTGGATGCTGAGGAGCAGCTTGACGTGGTCACCGCCCTGTCGGGCTCCGGCCCGGCTTACGTGTTTTACTTCATGGAAGCCATGACCATGGCCGGCACCGAGATGGGCTTGAGTCGTGAACAGGCGCACCAGTTGGCCGTAGCCACCTTTAGCGGCGCCAGCGCCCTGGCCCAGGCGTCAACTGACACACCGCAAGTGCTTCGCCAGCGCGTCACCTCCAAAGGTGGCACCACCTCTGCGGCCATTTCCAGCATGGAAGACAACGACGTGCGCGCCCTGTTCATTGACGCCATGTACGCAGCGCGTGAGCGCGCAAAGGAATTGGGCAACGAGTTTGGCGTGGCTATGGAACGAAATAGCTGACGGCAATGCCCGCAAACACGGCAAAACCGAGCCAGTGGTTCTGCCGAAAAGCTTTGAAGCAGCCCTCGCGGGAGCGCGTTCTGATCAGCGTAAAGTGCCACCCGACCTGCGCCAAAGCTGCCGCAATTGCTATGTAAAAAATAGTGCCTTGCACATACGGCATAAGGGCTAGAGCCCATATAGTTATAAATGTCAAATAACACAACATGACCACCGGTACATCCAAGACACCGAGCGTGATGGCCGAGGTTTTGATGCCCAGCCGCAGGTCATCGTCGCGGTCCACCATGGCGTACTCGGTGTCGTAGGCCAGCACCCAGAAGAGGTTGCCGAGCATCAGCACCCAGGCCAGCAGCGGCACATCACCTCGCACCGCAGCAAACGCCATCGGTATGCCCATGCCAAAGGCTATGCCCAGCACCGCCTGTGGCATCGACACATAACGTTTGGCATACGGATAAGCCAGGGTGATGGCCAGCGCGGCGCTCGACATGCCCACCGTGATCATGTTGGTGGTCAGCACCAGCGCCAGCGCCAGCAGCGCCAGCACCGCGCCCACAACCAGAGCCTCTTTCACCGACACTGCGCCAGTGGTCACTGGTCGCCCCGCCGTGCGCTTGACATGCTTGTCAAACTCGCGGTCTGCCACGTCGTTAATGCAGCAGCCCGCACTGCGCATCAGAATCGTGCCCAACACAAACACGGCCAGCAAATGCCAGCCGGGAAACCCGCCTGCTGCCACCCACAACGCGCCCAGCGTCGGCCACAGCAGCAGCAGCCAACCGGCCGGTCGGTCCCAACGGATCAAGGCCAGATACAAATCCAGTTTTTTACGCCATCTCATGGCAAACACTTCAGACATGGGCATTCAGGACAAGCGCGTCACGCCCGGTAACTCGCAGGCGTAAATGGCGTTGCGCAGCGCAGCAATGGCCTCGTACCGGGTAAAGCTACGCCGCCAAGCCAACACCACCCGGCGCGTCGGCGGGGTGCCTCCTTCTTTGTCAACAATCGGCAAATACCTCAAATACGCGTCTTCATCGCGCCGGCGTTTCGACTTGGGTTTGACGGCAAACGCCTCTTTGGGCACGCTCAGGCCCGGCACCAGCGTGACCCCCATGCCAGCAGCCACCATGTGCTTGATGGTTTCCAGCGACGAGCCCTCAAAGCTCTTGCGAATGCCTTCTGTGTTGCTGGAAAAGCGCGCAAATTCCGGGCAGACTTCAAGCACATGGTCCCTGAAACAATGGCCACTGCCGAGCAGCAGCATGGTCTCGTTCTTCAGCTCCTCGCTGGTCACCTGGGTTTTGGCGGCCAGTGGGTGGTTGGCAGGCACTGCCGCCATGAACGGCTCGTCATACAGCGGCGCAATCGCCAACCCGGCGTCGGGGAACGGCTCAGCCAGAACGGCACAGTCAATCTCGCCAGTGCGCAACATCTCCAGCAGTTTCACCGTGAAATTTTCCTGCAGCATCAAGGGCATTTGCGGCGTGTGCGTGATCATCTGGCGCACCAGATCCGGCAACAGATACGGGCCAATGGTGTAGATCAGCCCCAAGGTAAGCGCACCACCCAGCGGGTCTTTGCCTCGCTTGGCAATCTCTTTGATGGCAGAGGCCTGCTCCAGCACACTCTGTGCCTGGCGCACAATTTCTTCACCCAGCGGGGTCACGGTGACCTCGTTGGCGCTGCGCTCAAACAGTTTCACGTCCAGCTCTTCTTCGAGCTTTTTCACAGCCACAGACAACGTGGGTTGCGACACATAACACGCATCTGCCGCCTTGCCAAAGTGCCGCTCACGCGCCACGGCGACGATGTATTTAAGTTCAGTCAGGGTCATGGTGTTATTTTCGCCCAGTGCGCGACAGATTCAAAAAAGGTCAACGAGGCATCCAGGCGCCGCAAGCCCAGCATTGTTCAAAGCCACCTTCAACCAGCTCGCCACAGACACAAGCCCAGCGACGCTGCGGCACATGCTGCAGCTGGTACAGCAGTTCACGCGCCCGCGGCTCCTGTGCCGCATCCGTAATCCAGACTTCGGGCAGACATTGGTCAGGCGGCAACTCACCCGCCACACCGCTGAGGTATTGGCGCTGCACACTGGTGGCAATGCCTTCCGCCTGAAGCGCATCGGCCCACAGGGTGGCAATGGCAAGGTTGGGGGCTTGGGTCAGGCGCGGCATGGTGGTTGGAGCATACGCGGGTTTTATCCAAAGACGCCAGCTTGGGCGAACGACTTCATGCCTTCAAAAATTCCGCCTTACCGCCCAGCCAGCGCTGTACATGCTGCTCGGCCAACGCCGGGTGCTGGTCCAGCATCACCGGGGCCAGCCGGCGGGCCCAGTCAAGCAACAAGGCGTCTTCGGCCACATCGGCAAAACGCAGCATCGCATCGCCCGACTGGCGCGCACCCATGAACTCGCCGGGGCCGCGAATCTCCAGGTCACGCCGGGCAATCTCAAAACCATC
This sequence comes from Burkholderiales bacterium, assembly GCA_038207945.1. GTDB lineage: Bacteria > Pseudomonadota > Gammaproteobacteria > Burkholderiales > Burkholderiaceae_C > Rhodoferax. The sequence continues at coordinate 48,818 of JBBQZG010000003.1, read as the reverse complement.
GTTGGTCTCGGCCATCGCCCGCAAACGCTCGCGCGCGGTCTCGCCCAGGCGCGGTGCGTCGCCGGTGGAATACAACAGCACACAAGCCGACGCCGCTGCGCCGCGCCCCACGCGGCCACGCAACTGGTGCAACTGCGAGAGGCCAAAACGCTCAGCGTGTTCGATCACCATCAACGAGGCATTGGGCACGTCCACCCCCACTTCGATCACCGTGGTGCTGACCAGCACCGCCATCTGGCCGCCAGTGAACAGGCTCATCACCGCTTTTTTCTCCAGCACCGGCATGCGCGAATGCAGCAACCCGACCATCACACCGGGCAGCGCGGCATTGAGCTGCGCGTGGGTTTCGGTGGCGTTGGTCAGGTCCAGCGCCTCGCTTTCTTCAATCAGCGGGCAGACCCAGTAGATTTGCCGCCCCTGGGCAATCTGCTCGCTGATGCGCGCAATGACCTCATCGCGCCGCGCATCATTGACCACTTTGGTGATGATGGGCGTGCGCCCGGGCGGCAGCTCGTCGATGGTCGACACGTCCAGGTCCGCGTAATAACTCATGGCCAGTGTGCGCGGGATCGGTGTGGCGGTCATCATCAACAGGTGAGGCTCCAGCGTGTCACTGTCCTGCGAGGTCAGCTTGCTGCGCAGCGCCAGACGCTGCGCCACGCCAAAGCGGTGCTGCTCGTCGATGATGGCCAGCGCCAGGTTGTGAAACTGCACCTTGTCCTGAATCAGCGCATGGGTACCCACCACCAACTGCGCCTGGCCGCTGGCGATCAACGCCAGCATCTCGCGGCGCTGTTTGACTTTCTGGCTGCCAGTGAGCCAGGCCACGGTGATGCCCAAGGGGTGCAGCCAGCCCACCAGTTTGGCAAAGTGCTGGGTCGCCAGAATTTCGGTCGGGGCCATCAGCGCGCATTGCCAACCGGCATCCATGCACACGGCGGCAGCCAGCGCCGCCACCACGGTTTTGCCGGCGCCGACGTCACCCTGCAACAGGCGGTGCATCGGGATCGGGCGGGCGATGTCCCGGATGATCTCGGCCACCACGCGCGCTTGTGCGGCGGTGAGCTGGAATGGCAGGGCCGCCAGCAGACCACGGCTCAAGGTGTCAGCGCCTGACGCCGCCAGCACCGGCGCACGCAGCCGGGCGCGCGCCCGCCGGGCTTGCAATTGCGACATTTGCTGCGCCAAAAGCTCTTCGGCTTTCAACCGCTGCCACGCCGGGTGGCTGTGGTCTTGCAGCGCATCCAGCGCGACATCAGGCGCCGGGGTATGTAAAAATGTGAGCGCCTTGCGCATATTCCACAAGGGCTGGATACCAATTTCGTTTAAATATGCCGCTGGCACGGTGTCGGGCAGTTCGGCGCGTGCCAGCCCCGCCTGCACCGCCCTACGCAAATAAATTTGCGGTAAGCCAGCCACCGTGGGGTACACCGGGGTCAGGGCCGTGGCCAGTTCGCCGCCAGCGGGCTTGACCACCGGGTGCATCATGGTCAGGCCGGCAAAACCACCCCGAATTTCGCCCCGCACCCGAATCCGGCTGCCGACAGACAACGCTTTTTGCTGCGACGGGTAAAAAGTAAAAAAACGCAACAGGCAGGTGCCCGTGCCGTCATCCAATGTGACCAGCAGCTGTCGGTGACCGCTGAGCTTGACCTCGGCGTGCGTCACCACGCCCTCCACCTGAGCCACATCACCCTCGCGCACCTCACGCAGTTTGACCAGCCGTGTTTCGTCCTCGTAGCGCAGCGGCAGGTGCAGCGCCAGATCGATGGCGCGATTCAGGCCGAGCTTGCGCAGGGCTTTTTGCGGGCCGGTCAGCGGCTTGGCGGATGGCTTGGCTGCAGGCGCGGCTGAAGACGTGGCGATGGACGGCGGCATGCGTCGATTTTGCACGGATTAGAACCACGAACAGATCAAGACGGCATACATCAACGACTTCAATGACACCCGCACCTATCCTTTCACGATCAACGGCACAGCAGCGGGCTACAGCGTGGTGGGCTCGGGCTCACTGGCGCAGTCAAGTGTCACGAGCGGCACATTTGAAGGCATGGCCGCCCTGCAGAAAACCTCGACCGACAACGCTTCCTTTGTAGACACCAGCGCGCATCCCATTCCCGACACAGAAAAACAAAGCATTGCCATTGACGAAAAAAAGCGGCCTTCGAGCCGCATTTTTATGAAAAATCAGGATCTAGCCCTTATTCTCCATGCACTTTTAGCTATTATTTAAATAGCAAAGTGAATTCGCAAGGGCCCTTGACTCAGAGACCATCTGGCGCTGCTTGCGCAGCGTCAAACCCCTGCAACTTATCGTGCAGCAGCCCGCTCGGCCAAAAAGATCTCGATACGACGGTTCCGGGCGCGGCCATTGTCGGAGTTGTTGTCGGCAATGGGCTCGTACGAACCACGGCCATCAATCTGGATGCGCTGTGAATTCACGCCGCGTGACACCAGGTAATTGCGCGCGCTGGCTGCACGGTTGATCGACAACGGGTTGTTGATGGCGTCCGAGCCGGTGCTGTCGGTGTGGCCCACAATGCGGATTTCGGTGTTGGGCTGATTGGACAGGCCTTGCGCAAACTGGTCAAGAATCGGGCGCATGTTGGGCTTGATGTCTGCACGGTTGGTGTCAAACGAAATGTCGCTGGGAATATTCAGACGCAGCTGGTTGTCCGCTGTTTGCGTCACCTCCACACCAGTGCCCGCCGTGGCCTGCTCCATGGCGGCTTTTTTCTGTGCCATCTGGTTCGACCAGATGTAGCCACCCAGTGCACCCAGACCGGCGCCGATGGCCGCTGATTCGCGGTTGTGCCCCAAAGCCACGCCCGCCAACGAACCCACGCCGGCACCGATGGCCGCGCTGCGCTGGTTATCTGTCATGTTGGCGCAGCCACTGACCAGCACAACCAGTGCGCTCAAACCGGCAATGAGAGGACGGCTGCGAGATATTGATGTTGTCATGGTGAATCCTTGTGTTCAGGTTAAAAACCCAACTTATATCATCCCGGTGCCACGCGCTGGGTGCGCTGGCGAACGCAATCAGTGAATAAATCACATTGCGCTGACCATCTTCATGCAGCCACGCCGGGGGTTGGCCTGCGACAATCCCGACCCTACCCAACCGACAGGCGATCAAGTTCACCCTGCACGCACCATGACCGCATTTCCCCCTGAATCGCCGCCCACATTCACCCTAAGTGACTTTGATTTTGTCCTGCCGCCTGAGTTGATTGCCCAGCATCCCGCGCCCGAGCGCAGCGGCTCACGGCTGCTTGACGGCACAGGCAGCACGCCGGTTGACCGCATTTTTCGTGACCTGCCCGGGCTGCTCAAGGCGGGCGACCTGATGGTTTTCAACGACACCCGGGTGATGAACGCGCGCCTGTTTGGAGAAAAGCCCACCGGCGGCAAGGTGGAACTGTTGATTGAGCGCGTGCTGCCAGGCAACCAGGTGGCCGCCCACATGCGCGTCAGCAAAAAACCCGAGGCAGGCACCACCGTGACCCTGCTCAGTGCGCCGGGCAGCAACGACCACCTGAGCGCCACCCTGCTGGGGCGCTGGCCGGACGAAAAGGGACAAATGTTCCGCTTTGTGTTGTCCAACGACGCCGGTGACGACCCTTACACGCTGATGGCGCGCCACGGCCATGTGCCGCTGCCGCCCTACATCACCCACGCCGACTCTGCGCAGGACGCGCAGCGTTACCAGACCGTGTTCGCCAAAAACCCTGGCGCCGTGGCGGCCCCCACTGCGGCGCTGCACTTTGACGAGGCCCTGCTGGCCGCCATTGACGCCATGGGCGTGCAACGCGCACATGTCACGCTGCACGTGGGTGCCGGCACATTTCAGCCGGTCAAGACCGAAAACCTGGCCGAGCACCAGATGCACAGCGAGTGGTATGACGTGCCCGCAGCCACCCAGCAGGCCATCGCCGACTGCCGCGCGCGCGGTGGCCGCATCATTGCCGTGGGTACCACCAGTGTGCGCACGCTTGAATCCTGGGCATCGACTGGTCAAACCACAGGGGACACCGCCATCTTCATCACGCCCGGTTTTGAATTCAAGGTGGTGGACGCGCTAGTCACCAACTTTCACCTGCCCAAGTCGAGCCTGATGATGCTGGTGAGCGCTTTTGCCGGTCACGCGCACATCATGGCGCTGTATGCCCACGCGATTCGCGAGCACTACCGATTTTTCAGCTATGGTGACGCCATGCTGCTGCAACGCGCAGCCTGAACTCAGGGCTTGGCGAAGTCATTCACGCGAGGCAAACCCTGGCAATCCACATCCTGCGTCCAGAATGTGGCAGCCAGCGCCAGCGCATCGGCAGACACTTTGCGGCTGAAAGAAACGTCAAGCCAATTCAGTGCCATTGCATGCGCCGCAGATCAAAGACAATATCAGCCAAGCCCCTCTCCAGCGTCATGACACATACACACCCACACGACCATCCGCACCCGCACCCAGCCCAGCCCGTGGTTCAATTTGACGTGCTCCGCACCGACACCGCAGTGCCGGAGACTGGCTATGCGGGTAGCCACGCCCGCCGCGGCACGCTCACGCTCAACCACGGCATGGTGCAAACGCCGATCTTCATGCCAGTGGGCACCTACGGCACAGTCAAAGGCGTGATGCCTTCCAGCCTGGAAGACATGGGCGCGCAAATCATTTTGGGCAACACCTTTCATCTGTGGATGCGCCCCGGTGAAGATGTGATGAAGAGCTTTGGTGGCTTGCACAACTTTGAGCGCTGGAACAAACCCATCCTGACCGACTCGGGCGGCTTTCAGGTCTGGAGCCTGGGTGCCATGCGCAAAATCACCGAGCAGGGCGTGCATTTCTCCAGCCCGGTGAACGGTGACAAGCTATTCATGTCGCCCGAAGTCAGCATGCAGATCCAGACCACGCTGAACTCCGACATTGCCATGCAGCTTGACGAGTGCACGCCGTATATGTCAGTCGAACCCAAAACCAAGGGCCAGATCACCACCGAGACCGAGGCCCGCACTTCCATGGAAATGAGCCTGCGCTGGGCCAAACGCAGCCAGGAAGAGTTTGCCCGGCTGGAAAACCCCAACGCCCTGTTTGGCATTGTGCAAGGCGGCATGTTTGAGCACTTGCGACAGGAGTCGCTGGAAGCGCTGGTGGCCATGGACTTCCCTGGTTACGCGGTTGGCGGCGTCAGTGTGGGCGAACCCAAAGACGAGATGCTGCGCATCATGGCGCACACGCCACACCGCCTGCCGGCGCACAAACCCCGTTACCTGATGGGCGTGGGCACGCCCGAGGATTTGGTTGAAGGCGTGGCGGCTGGTGTGGACATGTTTGACTGCGTCATGCCCACCCGCAACGCCCGCAACGGCACCCTGTTCACGCGTTTTGGCGACCTGAAAATGCGCAACGCGCGCCACAAAGCAGACCACGGCCCGCTGGACAGCACCTGTACCTGTTATGCCTGCAAAGGCAGTCTGCGTGCCAACGGCACCGTCAGCGGCGCTTTTAGCCGCGCCTACCTGCACCACCTGGACCGCTGCGGCGAAATGCTCGGGCCCATGCTGGCCAGCATTCACAACCTGCATTACTACCTGAACCTCATGCGCGAGATACGTGCCGCGCTGGATGCCGGCACGTTTGGCGCGTTCAGGGCGCAATTCAAGGCAGACCGGGCACACGGGGTGTGAAAGGCGTGAATTTGTCCTTGTCCATCGGCTACGTCGCGCCATGAATGACAAGGATAAAACGCCACACGCTGCGTCCATTTTGAGCCATGCATTTGCTCGCTCGATTGCTTAAGGGCCTGTTCGGCTGGCTGCTGACGCTGGTCATCCTGTTCGAGGAATGGGGCTGGGAGCCGCTGCAGCGCGCGCTGGCCTGGGTTGGTCAACTGCCTGTGCTGCGCTGGCTGGAGCGACGCATACAGGCACTGCCACCCCACGGCGCGCTGGCCCTGTTTTTACTGCCCACACTGTTGCTGTTGCCCGTGAAATTGCTGGCACTCTGGCTGATTGGGCAAGGTCAGGTGCTGGCGGGCACCCTTGTCATTCTGGGGGCCAAGCTGGTTGGCACGGCCATCGTTGCCCGGCTGTTCACCCTGACACGACCTGCATTGATGCGCCTGGCCTGGTTTGCCCAGACTTACACGCGCTGGGTCAGCTGGAAAGAGCGCCTGCTGATTCAGACCCGCGCCACATGGCCGTGGCGACTCGGGCGGGTGCTGAAGCGGCAGATGACGCGGCGCTTGAAGCGCTTGCTTGACCGCTGACAAGTCCAATGAGCACCTGCCAGCACGTGCTTATATGCTACATATTAAATAGCTATATACCCAGTATAGATAAGGGCTAGAGCCCTATTTTCCTGAAAAAACCGTCAGCACGCCGGTGTAGCCATACAGGTGATGCCGGGCGATTTCGCCAGCGGCAAAAAAGCCCACCAAGGGCACATCACCCAAGGCACGGCGAATGATTTGCAACTCAGCGCTTGGCCCACCAAAATGCGCGCCGCCACGGCCCGTGCAACTCACGTAAATGGCACCCGCAATGCCGCGGGCAGCATGGGGTGCAGCCTCAGCCTCGGACTGCGCCAAGGCGGTGGCAGTTTCAAGCGCCTGCTCTTGCGGCTCCAGTTCCTCACGAATCTCGGCGCAAATGCGCATCAAATCAGCGCGGGCGGCTTGCGCGTTGCGTTGGCAAAACGCCAGCTCCATGCCCTCAGTCACCACATCGGCCACGGCGATACCGGCGCGCCCGGGATCGAGCCCAATGATGTGGCGCACCAGCACATCCGCGCCAAAGTTGCCAGTGCGCATGACAGTGGGCGAAACATCCGCCATGTCAGCGGGCTCGGTCAAGCCCACCAGCGTGGCTCGCACGGCTTGCAACGCCTCACGCGGTTGATCCAGCGTCACATTGAGCTCGTGCAGCATCACCTCCAACGCGCTCTGGCCATCCAGCGTCAGCACCACATTGCGGTCAACGCCAGTGACCCTGTGCGCCCGGTTGATCGGCAAACAGCCTTGTGTCACGCGCGACACCAGCGTCACCTCCGGGCCAAACGCCACCCCACTCAAACCGCCACTGAACACCCCGCTGGCCGCGCCCTGGCCTTTGACGTTGCCATCACCCGACACCGCAAACTGCACCGCCTTGCCCCGGCTGGAGGCCAGGCCACCAAACACATAGCCAGAGTGGGTGCGCGCCGCCAGCTCTTCAATCAGCCCGGCCACATCGGGGGTGTGGCCATCGGCATGCACCAGCGCGGTGTGTGCCTCAAACGTGAGCCCAAGCGGTGCCACACCTGAGAACACGCGGTACTGGTCGCTGGGCAACTCCAGCAGCATCACGGCTAGGGCGGGCTCGTCAAAGTACTCGACGTTGTTGGATGCAATGCCGACGCCCACCGTGCCTGACCAGTCGGTGATCTCCGGCAGCTCACCGCTGAGGTGCGCCAGAATCTCTTCGGCATGTGCCGCGTAATGGTCGGTGATGTAGAGCAGTGCCAGCGTTGGGCTGCTGGCATAACCGTGCAACGCAATTTGGGCACGCAACTGTGCCAGCACCAGACCAGCCGCCATGCCCCACTGCGGATGGGTCGCGTGCGCGTACGGAAACAGCTTCATGGCCAGGCCCCTCGAATCAAACCCAACACTTTAGCGGCGCACCGGGGCTTTAACTGCCGCTTTTTTGGTGGCTTTGGCTGGGGCAGCCTTTTTGGCCGGGGCCTTTTTTCCGGCGGCGCCGGTCATCGCGTTCTGGGTCGCTTTCACGGTCTCTTTGGCCAGGTTTTTACCGAGGTCCATGACGCTCGCCTTGCTGGCTTCCTTCATGGCACCCGCAGCAATGTGCTGGAACTGCTGAGTCAGCGATGTCCACAGCTGCATCGGGTCAACCAGGCCAGCCGCAGACGCAGCGGGCTTGGCGGCATCACCCACCTTTTTGGCAACCTCTTCGGCTTGCTCGGCCACTTCTGCCACCGTTTTGACAGTGGCTGCAGCTTTTTCGGACACCCTTTGCATGCCAGATGCCACAGAGTCAGCCGCCTTCAGCTTGAAGGCATTGGCGACATCACCCATGTTGAAGTTCATGCCCTTCAAGGTGGCCAGCGTCATCTTTTGCACCTCGAGCGCCTGCACGGTGGCGCCCAGCGCCTTGGAGTTCTGGTCCAGCCAGAAATGCACAGCCTTGAGCTCGGCGATGCGCTTTTCCAGCTCTTCCTCGTTGAGCGTGGGCGCAATCCAATTGGCCAGATTCGGCATTTGCGGCACCGTCTGAGAAGCACTTTTGGCCAGATTTTGCAAAAAATCAAAGCCGGGCACGAATTTGGCAAAACCAGCGTTTTCTGAATCACTCATGAACATCTCCTTTAGGGTTGCTGAACGCCTGACAGCTTACCCCAATCAGATCTGGCTGAACAGGTAAATCCCGGCGCCGCCGCACAAAGCGCCCAGCCCTGGAACAACCCAGCTGGCCTGCCGGGCCAGGTAACGACGAATGCCCAGGCCGACCATCACACCGCCAAAGTGCAGCGCAGCCGTGGTCAATAAAAAGCCAGCGGCGTACGCGGCAAAACCAGTTTCAGGTGTTTCGGCGCCGTGTGCCAGCCCGTGCAGGGAGGCCGCCACAGCCACCAACCCCAGCCCCGGGCCCACCGGCATCTGCAGTCGGGAAAACACCAGCATGACGCCAAACAACACCACACTGAGCGAAATCAGCTGTTCAAGAAACGGCACCGTGAAGCCCAATGCACCCAGGGCCGCGCTGGCCACCAGCGTCAGCAAAAAAGTTGTCGGCCCCCACCACGCCTTGTTGGCAGGCAAGGCTGACACCGACCAGACACCGACTGCCACCATGGCCAGCAGGTGATCCAGCCCGAACGGATGCGCCAGGCCGTCAACCACACCCGAGGTGCCATGGCCTGTATGCGCCTGGGCGGCACCGGCGGCCAGTAACAGAAGGGCGGCACCGGCAGAACGCGCGGCGTTGAGGGGAAGGAAGTTCATGGGAGGCTCCTGAACAGGTTTAACAGAGGACTATGGCCTGTTTTATACACTGAAAGTGTCCCGAAATGAACTACGTTGCAGGCCGAACTTGCTGCACCGCCAGGCCGCAGCAAAAGCGCTCAGGCCCCGGCCATGTGCGCGCGCAACACGGCCGAGCTGGCTGTCATGCCCGGTATCAACTCTTGTGCCCGCAGCGCCAGGCTGCTGAATCTGGCTTTGTGGGGCTTGCGGTCTTGCAGGTAATCAAGCTTGCGCATGCTGCTGAACACCCTTGAGACGGTCTCGGGGGCGGCATCGAGAATGTCGGCCATGTCGCTCAGGTTGGGCAGCGCGCACTCCGAGGTGGTCTTTGCGCTCTGGTTCACGCTGTCGGCAAACATCAGCAGCAGGCACTTCACGCGCTGTGATGCCGGGCCGGTGCGCAAGCTCACCACCTCGCGGCAGCGCTGGTGGGCCACCACCACGGTTTCCATCAGGATGTGCATCATCTCGGGGCCCGTGGCCTGCACCGGGCTCAAAGTGACGGCGGTGAGCGCACGCACGCTCAAGGTGTCGTCGGTGCCGACCCACGTTTCCACGCCAATCACATCACCGGGCAAGGCCAGGCGCATGAACCGGCTGGCCTCACCACGCTGCGCGCTGTCAATGCGCAGCGCACCCGTCTCCACACGCCACATTTGCGTCATGTCGAGTTCAGCCAGGCCTTCACGGGCGCTCAAGCTGCGGCTGGCTGCGGTGGGTATGGATGGTCTCATGGTCTCTCCTTGATGGATAAAATTGGCCTCTAGCCCATATTCAATATGCGCTAGAAGCTATATATTTAATAGCGTTTGGTGGCATTGACAACCCAGGCATCAGAACTTCACATTGACGCCGACATAAATCGACCGCCCCATGCCGGGCACAGCCGTGCCCCACTGCGGGTAATTAGGCAACAACGGGTTGGCCATGGTGGTGCCCTGGCCGGTGTAAGCCCCACCTGTAGGGAGGAAATAGAACTTGTCAAACAGGTTTTCCACACCAAAGTCCAGCCGCACCGTTTTCCACGAATAGCTGCTGCGCAGATTGACCAGGCTGTAGCCGGGGGTCTTGATCTCGTTGCGCACGCTGGAGACATCGGTTTTGGCCTTGACCGCCACCAACTCCAGACTGTTGTCCCAGCCCCCCATTTTTTGGGTCACGGCCAGCTTGGCATTGAGCGGCATGATGTTGTACAGCTTGTCACCCGTGGTCTCGTTGCTGCCTTTGGTGTAGTTCAACAGGCCTTTGACGCCGAAATCACCCCAGGCGGTTTTGGCCAGCGGCATGTGGCCCGACAGGTTCACGCCATACAGCCGAGCTGATTGGTTCACGTATTTGAGGACGCTGAACTTGTCCGTGACCAGGGCGGTGGCGGGGGCGTTGGTGGTGGCGTTCCACTGCACAGCGTCAATGTAGTCGCACACCTGGGTGTAGAACGGCGTGGCCTTGAAACCCCAGCTGCGGTCTGCTGCGTGCCAGTCAAAAGTGGCGCTCAGGGTGTTGGCTTTTTCGGGTTTGAGGGCCAAGTTCCCCACATAGCCGTTGCCATCACCCACAAAGTTGTTCATCAGTGCCGCCATTTGCCAGGTGGACCAGGTGAAGCGCTCGTACACATTGGGCGAGCGCACCTTGTGGGCAAAACCGAATTCGATGTCGTAGTTGGCATTGGCGGTGTACTTGGCCAGGGCGGTCAGGTCGACGTTGGTGTCGGTGCTGCTGTGATTTAGCGCGTTAAAAGCAGCCGCGTCACGCGCCTGGAACCCCATGGCAGTCGTCGCCGTGTTGTAACCGCGCACATCGCCTGCATCCATCTTGACTTGCTCCACCCGAACACCGATCAGCGTCATCCACTGCGCGCTCTTGCGGGCTTCCCATTCGGCGAACAGCGCGGTGCGGTCACGCTCGCCGTCTTTGATGTTCCAGAAGGTGCCTGGCGACATGCCTGCGCCTGAGGCTGGCCACCAGTCGTTGATACGGTACTGCTGCAGTTCAGCGCCCACACGCAGCGAGTCTTGCTGATTGAGTGCGACATCTGCCTTGACGCTGATGCCGGTGGTTTTGCCCTCGGTGTACATCGGCATGCCTGCGGCGCATGTTGGGCTGATCGGACTGCATGCATACCCAACGGTTGATGTCGGGCCACCTGAACTGGTGACGCCAATCCCCGTTGGTGTGCCGCCATACCAATACCGCTTGTCCGGGCCGAAGTCCATGAAGTGGTCGACATTCTCCTGGTAGGCGCGCGCCTCCAGAGAGCCCCAGTCAAACTGGCCCAGGTAACGCAGGTTCAGGCTACTCTGCTTGTTGTAGAGCATGTCCATGCGCTGGTTCGGGTAGAGCTGAAACGGCATGTCTTGAATGCCCAACTTGGCTTCAAACAGGTGGTTGTCATTTTTGAACGCCAGCCCCAGGCTGTGGTTCAGGGTTTCATAGGCGGTGGAGCCCACTTCATCGCGCGCCAGGGTGTGGCCCAGGCGACCGGTGAAGTCATAGGTTTTGAAATCGGCACCAGCGGTGTAGTTGCCAGCTTTGCTGGTGGCCCCGCTGTAGCTGATGTTGAAGGTTTGTGTGGCGTAGGTGGCCGACAGGTTGGCACCGCTGGCGCTGTTGTTGCTGCGGTAGAAGCTGCCCACCTCGCCCTTGGTGATCGATTTTAGTCCGGGCGCAGCAAACTCGGGGGCCAGCGACTCGGCAATGATGGTGCCGCCAATGCTGTCGCCACCCGCGCTCACGGGTGTGATGCCGGCGTAAACCTTCAACACGCCCAGCTGGGTCGGGTCGATGTAAGACAGCGCCGGGTTCATGTGGTTGGGGCATGAGGCGATCAGGTCCATGCCGTCAACCTTGATGCGCAGCCGGTCATCGGCCAGGCCGTTGATGGCGGGCAGGCTCGAGACGCCACCCGCGCCATTCAGGCTCAGGCCGGGAATGTCCGACAGCAAGCTGGCGGTGTCATTGGTGGCCGCCAGCTTGGGCGCCAGGCTGGCCTTGTCAACCGGTGAGCTGGTTGGCAGCGGCGTGATTTTGCTGGCGTTGACGGTGATGGCTGGCAGCGTGGCCGCCACAGTGTCTTGCGCCAGCGCCTGGCCGCAGTGCAGGCACAGCGCGGGGACGGCCAGCGCCATGGCACGGGTGAATTCGTTGAGTTTGAGGGTTGACATGGTAATTTTCTGAAAGCGTTGAAAAAACAGGCAATGGCGGAAATGCCTTTGCCATGCGACCCAGAAATGGGGCGGGCACGCAGCGGTCAGGCCTGCGCTGCGCGGATGCAGCTCAGGCGACGCACAAGAAAATCAGAGCACGGGGGGCCCGCGGGGATGCGCCGCCGCAAGCACTTGGGCGGGCAAAACCACCGCAGGCGGCGGGGCAGGCACACCGGCATGGTCGGACGCAGAAAAACACAGCGGCAGAGGCTGCAGTGGCGGTGCCACGCGGTCAGCCATCAGCAGGCAAAACGGGCAGTGATCCCACAACGTGGCGGTGGCCGGGTCACTGGGTGCGGGGTCAGGGGCGGTGGACAACGCCATCCAGCGCGGTCCGGCGCTGGTGCAAACTTCAATCAGCGGCGTCTGCTGGCCCTGCGCCCAATTCAGCGCATGCGACACCGTTGGCGCCAGCGCACCCAGCAGTGCCATGCACAGCGCCAGCCACACCGCCCAGGGGCGGCGTAGCGTGGTCATCGGGCGTCGGTAGCGGCTGAACATCGGTGCACGGGCTTCGGGTTAACCAGAAGGCTTGAAGGCTTTGGCTTAGGGCTTGGCGGCTGGTTTTGCGGCTGGCATGCCGTGCATGGAATGGTCCATGGCGGCTGGTTTACCCATGCCACCGGGCGCTGCCATGGCCACCGGCATTTTCAGCTCCACCTTGCTCTCGACACCTTTGGCATCCTTGAACATCAGCGTGACGGGCACGGTGCTGTCCTTGACCAGGGGCTCTTTCAAGTCCATCAGCATGACATGAAAACCGCCCGGTTTGAGCTCCACAGCCTTGCCAGCAGGCAGCTCCAGGCCGCCTTTGACCTCGGCCATTTTCATCACGCCGCCGTCCATCTTCATCTCATGCACTTGCGCCACGCCAGCCACCGGCGACGCTGCGCCCACCAGTTTGGTGCCTTCTTTGGCGGTGAGCGTCATGAACGCGCCGGTGGCCATCTGGCCTTTGACGGTGGCGCGTGCCCAGGCGTTTTGCACCTCTACGGCTTCGCCAGCGGCAAAGGCGCTCAGGGAGGCCGCAGCCAGCGCCATGGCGGTCAACAGTGATTTCAATTTCATGGGGTTTTCCTTCAGGGTGAAAAGGTCAAAGCGACCGGGTTTTATATAACAAATATGGCTCTAGCCCTTATGACGTAAGCATTAACAGCTATTATTTAAATAGCAAATGAGTCACACCATCCAATGCCTGAGGCAAGCTGCCCGCACGGCCTGCGGCTCAGACGCTCAAACCAGCGCAGATCAACGCGGTGTGTTCAAGCTTGTTGCGCAGAGCGCTCTGAAAATCAGAGCAATCAGACTTGCGGTGGTCCGCGTGCCGGCGGTGGCGCGGCAGTCAAGGCGGCGATGATGGCCGCTGGGATGCGTTGCTGCACATGGCCCAAGGGCTGCGGCAGCGCCATCGTGTTCATCACAAACGGTGCTGGCGCGCCGCCCACCATGCACAGCGGGCAAAACAACGCATCACCCGCCTCCGAGGCTGCGGTGGTCACCGTGCCGTCATCGGCCAGCACCACCTTGAGCATGCCCGCGCCGGTGCAAATCACCAGCTCGGTCTGCGGGTTGACCATCGGCGAGGCCACGGCGGCACCCAGCGTCAAGGCAAACCACAGCAGCGCCAGTTTGGCCAGCCAGGGTGTGTTGCGCAGGGTGTGCAGGAGGGTCATGGGGCGCGATTATGGCACCAGGGACTCAAAGCCGTCCCCGCTGCCATGACAAGTTGACTGTCAGTCATCACACGCTTTGCCCGGCGTGGTAGCGGGCAAAAAACTGCTGCGTGGCAGCGTGCTGCGGGTGCTTGATGACCGCCTCGGGCGTACCGCTTTCAAGCACCACACCGTCGCGCATGAAGACCACCTGGTCGGCCACCTCGCGGGCAAACGACATCTCGTGGGTGACCAGAATCATGGTCATGCCGTCAGCCGCCAAATCACGAATGACGCCCAGCACCTCGCCCACCAGCTCGGGGTCAAGCGCCGAGGTGACCTCGTCAAACAACATCACCTGCGGCTGCATGGCCAGCGCACGGGCAATCGCCACGCGTTGTTTTTGCCCGCCCGAAAGCTGCGCCGGGTGCTGATCGGCCTTGTCCTGCAGGCCGACTTTGGCCAACAGGGCGTGGGCTTGTTCGCGGGCGGCAGCCTTGGGCGTGCGCAGCACGGTGACCGGGCCTTCCATGACGTTTTGCAGCACCGTCATGTGCGGAAACAGGTTGAAATGCTGGAACACCATACCGGTGTTGGCCCGAAAACGCGCCAGCGCGCGGTCGCCGGGCAAGCGCGTGGCATCACCCGAATAACTCATCTCATGCGTGCCCACGCGAATGCTGCCTTTGTCAGGAATGGTCAGCAGGTTGACGCAGCGCAGCAGTGTGGATTTGCCCGAGCCTGACGGCCCCAGCAGCGCCACCACCGCACCTTTGTCGATGTGCATGCTGATGTCTTTCAGGACCAGATGGTCACCAAAGCTTTTTTGTAATCCGTGGATGTCGATCATGGCGTTGCGTCTGCCGTGTTTCATGGCTTGGGATAAAACTTACTCGGTGCGTTGGGATTCAAGCCGGCGCACCAGCTTGCTCGCGGGCAACAAAATGGCGATGTACATCAGCGCAATCAGCGTGTAGGCCTCCAGCGGGCGGTAGGTTTCATGCGCCACCGCCTGGCCCTGGTAAACCAGATCAGGCAGCGCCAGCACCGACAGCAGTGAGGTGTTTTTGAGCTGCATGATGGACTGGTTCATCAGCGGCGGGGTCATGCGCCGCAGGGCTTGCGGCAGCACCACCCGGCGCATCACCTGAAAACGTGTCATGCCCAGGGCGCGCGCGGCGTCACCCTGGCCGGGGTCGATCGACACAATGCCGCCACGGATGATCTCGGCGTAAAACGCGCCGCCGTACAGCGACAAGGCCAGCACCGCCGCCACTGACGCCGTCATGGCCACGCCAATGAGCACCGGCAGCGCGTAGTAAAACCAGATGATCAACACCAGCACCGGTGTGGCGCGAAACAGCTCCACATACCACTTGAGCGGCAAGGCGATCAACCGGGTTTTGGCGAGACCGCCAATGCCTGCCAGCAGCCCCACCGACAGGCCCAACACGATGCACAGCAGGCTGTAGCCCACGGTGACCATCAGGCCATTGGCAAACAGCTGGCGGTATTGCCAGAGGTAGCCAAAATTCCACTCGTACACGGCAGCGTCCTTTGCGAAAAGGTCAGAAACTGACGATGGCGGGAATTTCCTCGCGCTTGATGCGCATCAGCGTGTCCAGATTGCCCAGCACGATGGTGTTCATGGCGCCGCTCTGGCGCAGCTCGTCAATCCAGCTGTCCACATAGGTTTTCCAGCGCTGATCGGCCTCCATGCGCAGCCCGGCGTTGGTCGATGTGCCTTTGATGGGCTCGGGCACCACCACATGGCCAATGCCGGGATTCTTTTTGACGATGCCGACCGAGAGCGTGACCACCAGCGGTTGCACATCGGCGCGGCCGGTTTGCACCGCCAGCGTGGCATCGGCAGATTTCTCAAAACGCAAAATTTTGGCTTTTTTGTACATCGCCGTCACCAGGTTGTCGTAAGACGAGCCGACATCCACCGCAATGGTCACTTCAGGCGTGTCCAGCTCGTCCCAGGTCTTGGGGCTGAAGCCTTTTTTGGCAATCAGGCTGTAGGCGTTGTTGTACAGCGGTTGCGAGAACGCGATGACTTTTTCGCGCTGCGGCGTCGGGTTCAGGCCAAAGAAGATGTCGATCTTGTTGGACTGTAAATCCAGCACGGCGTTGCCCCAGGTGGTCTCGCTGATGACCAGTTTGGCGCCGAGCCTGGCGGCCAGGTTGTTGGCCAGGTCGATCATGATGCCGCTCCAGGCCCCCGTGGCCAGGTCTTTCTGGTAATTTGGCGCGCCACCAGCCACGGCGGCGATGCGCAGCGTTTTGCTGCTGGCAATGCGGTCCCAGGTGGCCATGTCAGCCTTGTCCTGCGCCCAGGTGGGGGCGGTCATGGCAGACCCCAATAAAGCGGCGCTGCCCAGAAGCACATTGCGGCGGTTGGTCTTGGTCATGGCTTTTCTCCTCAAATAGGGCAAGTGGCTTGCCGGTTACAAAACGGGGTCGGGATCAAGTTCGGCATACGCAGCCAGCGCCGCCAGCGACACCGGGCGCAGCGGCCAGCGCGGCACCTCGCCATTGAGCGCAGCGGGGTCAAAGCCATAGCCGTGTTCATGTGCCAGTTGACTTGCAGTGTGGGCACAAAACCGGCCCTGGCAGGCACCCATGCCAAAGCGCCCCACCAGCCGCAGCTCACGCGCCGATCCGGCCACCTCCAGGCGGTCAAAATCCGCCCGCCGAAGCCCCTCACAGCGGCACACCACGGTGTTGGCGGTGGGCATCACGGCCGGGGCCTGAAACAATTGCGCCAGCGCGTGCTGGGTGCGCTGCGCCCGCGCCATGGCCTGGTCCAGCCGCTGGCTGTCCACGCGCTGGCCGAGATGGCGCGCCACTTGCTGTGCCGCACGGCAACCATCGTCCACGGCGGCACGGGCCCCCAGCACGTCGCGGCAGTCACCGGCGTGAATGAGGCAAGCGCTGACGGACTGGCTGGCTGCAGGCAAGCCGGTGGCATTGGGCACCAGCCCGTCATGCAGCGCCACATGCTGCACCGGGTAGTGCCGGATCACACCGCTGTGGTGCTGCGCGCTCACGTCCAGACCGGTGGCAGACACGTGCACCGACACCACATGCCAGCCAGTCAAATAAGGCACCCGCGCGCGCCACAGTTCGCGGGCGTAGAGCGCAGCCTCGGCCACATGGGGCCAGCTGCGCAAGGTGTTGAGCACGGCACGGCCTTGCCACCACACCGATGCCAAGGGCTGGGCACGCTCCAGCACCGCCACCGGTGGGTTGCCGGCCGCCGCCAGTTGGGCCGCCAGCGCCAGCAACAGCGGGCCACTGCCGGCCAACAAAATCGGGCCACGCGGTACGTCACCGGTTTCCTTGAACTGCACCTGCATGCCGCCCACGCTGACCACGCCGGGCAACTCCCAGCCCTCGAGGGGGTGCACCCGCTCCACCGTGCCCACGGCAACAATGACCGCCTTGGGCGTCACGCTTTGCACCCGGCCGGTGCGCCGGTTGTCAAGCAAAAACCGGCCGTCGCGGTCAACCCCGATGAACACCGATGCCAACGCCTGCGTGACATGCGCATGGGCTTGCGCCAGGTTGTGCATCAGCGTGTCACGGTTGCGACGATGGTGCTCCGGCATGACCAGGGGGTGGTTGCCCTCGCCCACATGGCGGCGGTAAATGGCACCGCCAACCTGGTCGCGTTGCTCCACCAACAGGCTTGACAAGCCCAGGCGCGCAAGTTCGGCCACCGCCGACAAGCCGGCCGGTCCGGCGCCGATCACCAGCACATCCGGCGCAGTCATGCCGCAGTACCGGGGTTGGGCGCATCGCTGGGGGCGCCGCGTGCTGCAAGCGGGGACATGGGGGCGAATGCACTGACCGGCAGCAGCGCCGGGGCCAGCTGCATGCCGTGTTGCGCTGGTGTCAGACAAGCCTCCACCGGGCTGGCGCCGTTGACCGACACCAAACAGGCCTGACAAGTGCCAATGCCACAAAAATAGCGCCCCCGCAATCCACCCACGGCCGCACCCAGATCAGTCAGCCCGTGGCGTTGCAATGCCGCTGCGATGGTTTCGCCGGGGCGAAACGGGATCGCAACAGTGTCCCAAAACAGGGTTGAGCCAGGGGCGGTGTTCATTTTTTAATTTGTGCAAATGTAATATTGACGATAACAGAACATGTGGCCGACGTCACCCGGCCATTCCCTACGCCCGCAGAACTTTTTTTAAGGTCAAGAACTGCCCAGCACGGGCAGGTCACCAAAACGACCGGGGTCCAGCGCTGACACATCAAAACTTGGCACGGCAGCCAGCACCATGTCGGCCACCGCTTTGCCCACCACCGGGGCCAGGCAAATGCCATCCCCCTCCATGCCGGTGGCAATGAACAGGCCCGGCAATGTGGGGTGGCGGCCCACAATGGGCAGGCCATCGCGGGTGCCAATGCGAATACCGGCAAAGGTACGAATCACCCGCTGGCGCGCCAGTGCCGGGTACACCGCAAGCGCCTCGCGCAGCAGGGTGGACACGGTGAGCACATCGGTCTGACGGTCGCTGAAGCCGGTTTCACGGCTGCTGCCAATCAAAAACTGCCCGGTGGCCAAGGGGTCAATCACCAGACTGGTGCTGGTTTGGCCCAGCACCATGCGGCGCTTGGCGGCCAGGTAGCCGGCCGACATCAGCGGGCCGGGCAGTGCCGCACCCGTGGTTGAGGCGCGGTCGGTCACGATGAGCTGGCCCTTGCGCGGAATCAAAATATCGTCCAGCCCCACCAGCGGCGCGCTGCCCAACCCGGCCGCCACAATGACGACGTCGGCCAGCAACGTGCCCTCAGGCGTGATCACACCCGCCACCCGACCATTGGCTTGGGCCAGCCGCAGCACCGGGGTGTGGCGGCGCACCGGCACACCACTGACCTGCAGCAGTCGGTCAACCACCCGGTAACCCAGGGCATGGCCGTCGTCGGGCACCTTCATGCCAGCCAGCACATGTCGCCCCAAGCCCGGCACGCGCTGCATCAGTTCGCCATGCGTCAGGGGCAGGATGCGCTCGCCAAGGGCCATCAAATCAGCGCCTTGGTGCGCGATCACAGCCACTTCTTCATCGGTACGGGCAAACAAATAGGTGGGGCGGGGGTGGTAAATGTCGGCGAGCACGCCTTGCGCAACCCACTGCCGGTAGAGGCTGCGCGCCTCACAGGCCAGCACCATCATGGGGCCGGGGCGCTTGCTCGCCACCGACACCGCGCCGTCTGATGCGCCAGACGCGCCCGCTGCCGGTGTGCTGGCCTCAAGCAGGGTAACCTGTGCACCGGACCGCGTCAAAAAGTAGGCAACGGCCGCGCCCACAATGCCGGCCCCCACAATCAACACCTTGGGCGCTGGGCGGGCTGTGGAATCAGAAGATGTCTGCAAAATGCTTTAAAGGCAGTGACGATGCATAAGCTTAACCGGTGAGCCCCTGGCGAACTGGAAATGGCACAGATGGCCCTGCTATCCTTTGGTTCATGAAAAGCTTATTTCACCTTGCCTTCAACGTCACCGACCTAGACCAGACGCGTCAGTTTTATGGCGGCGTGCTGGGCTGCCGCGAAGGCCGCAGCACCACCACCTGGGTCGACTTTGATTTTTTTGGCCACCAGCTCTCGATGCATCTTGGTGAGCCATTCAAGACCGCGCCCACAGGTCATGTCGGCGATCACTTGGTGCCGATGCCGCACTTTGGGCTGGTGCTGGCGCTGCCCGACTGGCAAGCACTGGCGCAGCGGCTGACAGACGCCAGGGTCGATTTCATCCTGCCGCCGCAGCTGCGTTTCGCCGGGCAACCGGGCGAGCAATGGACGATGTTTTTTTGTGATCCGTTTGGCAACCCGATTGAGGTCAAGGGCTTTGAGTCGCTTGACACGCTTTACGCCAGTTAACTAGCGCGCAGGCGCCTCCCCCATGCGCCGCAGCGCACTGGCGCGCCGTTCCTCATCCATGACCTTGTCCTCAATGCCCTGGCGCACAAATTCGATGTGTGCGCTGGCGGCCATTGCGGCCTCTTGTGGTTTGTGTTCCCGAATGGCTTGCCAGATCGCGTGGTGTTGCGCGCGCAACTGGCCCCAGCGTTGTGGTCGAGCATGCAAATGCGCAAGGTTATTGGACACATGACCATGAATCACCCGCATCAGGCTGGCCGTGAGGTGCCCAATCAAGACGTTGTGCGAGGCCTCGGCGACGGCCTGGTGAAAGGCCACATCGGTGTCAATGCAGGTTGCCAAATCATCTTGGCCGTAGCTGTCTTCCAATGCCGCATAGGCGGCGTCGATGCGACTGATGTCCACGTCGGTGGCCCGATCAGCCGCCAGTGAGGCGGCCTGACTCTCCAGCATTTGACGGAATTCAAGCAGGTCACGGTGCAGCAAGGGGTTGCCCTTGAGCATGTCTTGCCAGGGGTCGACAAAATGCGCCTCCAGCCGATCGGTCACATAGGTGCCGCCGCCGTGGCGCGTGGTCAACAGGCCTTTGGACACCAGTTTTTGCATGGCCTCGCGCAGCGAGGGGCGCGACACACCCAGGTCCAGCGCCAGCGTTCGCTCAGACGGCAAGCGGTCGCCAGGCTTGAGTGAGCCTTCGAGAATTCTTTTTTCGAGTTCGCTGGCCACGGCGTCGGCAAGGCGAACAACAGCAGGGCGTAGAGGAATCATGTGGCAAAAAATGGTAAGACCAGTTGCATGATATTTCAACTGGTCGTTGAAAATTGCGCACGAGTGATCAGGGTAAACCCTGAATAACTCAAAAAAACGAGGCTTTACAGTTGCTGCTTGGTAATACCACTTTACCAACATAAGAATGAAAGAGACAAGCCATGAGCCAATTGATGGGTATGCTGACGCGCATTTTGCCGCCCAAGCAGGTGATCAGCGACCCCTTGCGGCGCCTCGCTTACGGCACCGATGCGAGCTTTTATCGCCTCACACCCGAAGTGGTGGCGGTGGTTGAATCCGAACAGGAGGTGCAGGCGCTGCTGCAGACGCTGCGCACGCTGGGTCGCCCGGTGACCTTTCGCGCAGCCGGTACCAGCCTGTCGGGCCAAGCCGTCACAGACAACGTACTGGCGTTGATTGGCGAGGGTTTTGCCACCTGCGAAATTGGCCCGGATGCAGCCACGGTGCGGGTCGGCCCGGGCATCATTGGGGGCGAGGTGAACTTTCGGCTGAGCCCTTACGGACGCAAGATTGGTCCCGACCCGGCATCCATCAACGCCAGCAAGATCGGCGGCATTGCCGCCAACAACGCCTCGGGCATGTGCTGCGGCACCGCCCAAAACAGCTACCACACCCTGGCCGGCATGCGGGTGGTGCTGGGCGATGGCACGGTGCTTGACACCGAAGACCCGTTCAGCGTGGCAAGTTTTCGGCAAAGCCATGCCACATTGGTAGACGAGTTGCAACAGCTGGGGGCAAGCACCCGCGCCAACGCGGCCTTGGCTGCGCGCATTCGCCATAAATACAAAATCAAAAACACCACCGGCTACAGCCTCAACGCCTTGGTGGACTTTGAAGACCCGATAGACATCCTGGCGCACCTGATGATTGGCTCGGAAGGCACGCTCGGGTTCATCTCACGCATCACCTACCACACGGTGGTGGAAGACCCGTTCAAAGCCAGCGCGCTGGTGTTTTTTCCAAGTATCCAGATCGCCTGCCAGGCGGTGCTTGGCCTGAAAACCAAACAAGTCGCGGCGGTGGAGCTGCTGGACCGCGCCGCCCTGCGCTCGGTGCAAGACAAACCCGGCCTGCCCCCCATCATGCGCAGCTTGGGCGATGAGGCTGCCGCGCTGCTGATTGAGGTGCGCGCCGAAACCAAAATGGCATTGCAACTGCGCATGGACGCAGCGATGAGCACCCTGGACGGCATTGCCACCATTGAACCGCCGACGTTTTCCACCGACCCCGCCACCTGCGACATGTACTGGAAAGTGCGCAAGGGCACCTACCCGTCGGTGGGAGCCATGCGGCGCACCGGCACCACAGTGATCATTGAGGATGTGGCGTTTCCACTTGAATCGCTGGCCAGTGCCGTGCTCGACATCCAGGCCCTGATGCGCAGACACGGCTACCTTGAGGGCATCATCTTTGGCCATGCGCTGGAGGGCAATGTGCACTTTGTCTTCACGCAGGACTTTTCCACACAACCTGAAATTGACCGCTATGCGCGCTTCATGGACGACGTGGCCGAGCTGGTGGTGGACAAGTACGACGGCTCCCTCAAAGCCGAGCATGGCACCGGGCGCAACATGGCGCCCTATGTTGAAAAAGAATGGGGCAAACAAGCCACTGATTTGATGCGCCGCATCAAGCAACTGTTTGATCCGCAAAATTTGCTCAACCCGGGCGTCATCCTGAATGACGACCCGCACGCGCACCTGAAACACCTCAAACCCATGCCGGCCGCCGAAGAGATGGTGGACCGCTGCATTGAATGCGGCTTTTGCGAGCCGCTGTGCCCGTCGCACCGGCTCACACTGTCACCGCGCCAGCGCATTGTGAGCTGGCGCGAGTTGTCGCGCCGCACCGCCGCCGGTGAGAGCGTGGCTGATCTGGAAGCCGACTTTGCTTACTTTGGCCTGGACACCTGCGCCGGGTGTGGGCTGTGCTCCACGGCCTGCCCGGTGGGCATTGACACCGGCGCCTTGACCCGGTTGCTGCGTGGGCGCGGCATGGGCAACACCCAACACAAGGTGGCGCAATGGACGGCTGACAACTTTGGCAAGGTGACCGCAGCGTCCCGTCTGGGCATTGGCCTGGGCCAGGTGGCCTCAAGTGTGGTCGGCGACAACTGGCTGGCCAAACTCTCCGGCGGCAAGTGGAAACGCGGCATGCCTCTGGCAGGCAAGGCACCGCAGGCCTACACCGGCACCGGTGACCCGGTGGTGTATTTCCCGGCCTGCGGCGGGCGCATTTTTGGCGCCAACAGCGCTGATGAGGCCACCCTGCCCGAAGTCATCATGGAACTGTTGGTGCGTGCCGGTTACGCGCCGATCCTGCCCGAAGGCTTTGACAAGCTGTGTTGCGGCCAGATGTTGGAGAGCAAAGGCATGGCTGAAGAAGCCAACGAGATGAGCGATGCCGTGACACAAGCCCTGCTGAAAGCCGCAGACGATGGCCAGGGCGGGTATTACCCGGTCATCATGGACGCCAGCACCTGTTCGGTGCGCATGCAAAAAGTGCTGGCTGGACGCGTGAACCTGCTGGACTTTCATGAGTTTGCGCACGATGCCCTGCTGCCTCGCCTGGTTCTGACCAAAAAGCCGGGGCCGGTTGCCTTGCACATCAACTGCAGCGTGCGCCGCACCGCCTCTGACGCCAAGCTGCGCAAGCTGATGGCAGCTTGTGTGACGGAAATTGTCGAGCCCGCAGGTGTCACCTGCTGCGGCTTTGGCGGAGACCGCGGCTTTGCCGTGCCAGAACTGAACGTGCACGCGCTGCGCAAGGTGCACGACGCCCTGCCTGCAAGCTGCTGCAAGGGTGTGTCAACCAACCGCACCTGCGAAATCGGGCTCACGGCCGAAACCGGTCGCCCTTACCACTCGATTGCCTACCTGCTGGAAGAGTGCAGCCGGGTTGACGCCCCGCTGACCTGTTAATCCAGACATTTCCCAGCCACAGCTTTTTTTAATTTTTAAAACGAGGAGACTTTCATGCACACATGGTGGCCTATTTATTTATATTCACAACCCGCTTCCCTCAGGAGTCCATCATGAATCAAACCATGCTTTCACTGCTGGCCTTTGTGCCCCTTGTGCTGGCAGCTGTGCTGTTGGTCGGATTTAACTGGCCGGCCAAACGCGCCATGCCAGCCGTGCTGATCATCAGCGTGGTGATTGCCCTGAGCGCCTGGGGCATGTCGGTGAACCGTGTCATGGCCTCCATCCTGCAAGGCCTGATCTTGACCGGTGCGGTGCTGTGGATCATTTTTGGCGCCATCTTGCTGCTGAACACCTTGAAGCATTCGGGGGCGATCAAGGCGATTCGCGGCGGCTTTGCCAACATCAGCCCGGACCGCCGGGTGCAGGTCATCATCGTGGCCTGGCTGTTTGGCTGCTTTATTGAAGGCGCCTCCGGCTTTGGCACCCCGGCTGCGGTGGCGGCACCGCTGCTGGTGGCCCTGGGCTTTCCGGCCATGGGTGCGGTGATGCTGGGCATGATGGTGCAATCGACCCCAGTGTCATTTGGCGCAGTCGGTACGCCAATTGTGGTGGGCGTCACCGGCGGCCTCGACAAGGCCGGTATTTCTGCGCAACTGCTGGCCAATGGCTCAGAGTGGGAGGTCTTCTACCGACTCATCACGTCTGAAGTGGCCATCACCCATGCTCTGATCGGTTTTATGATTCCGCTGCTGATGTGCGCCATGCTGACACGCTTTTTTGGCCGCAACAAGTCCTGGCGCGAAGGCCTGGCCATTGCCCCATTTGCCATCTTTGGGGGCCTTGCCTTTGTGCTGCCCTATGCTGCGGCTGGCGTCTTTTTGGGCCCGGAGTTCCCGTCGATCATCGGTGCCCTGGTGGGTTTGTCGATTGTGGTTCCCGCTGCCAAAATGGGTTTTTTGGTGCCCAAAACGACCTGGGACTTTGCTGACCCCAAAGAATGGTCCCACCTGTGGATGGGCAGCATCGAGATCAAGCTGGACCAATTGACCGCCAAAGCCCCGATGTCGGTCGGCCTGGCCTGGCTGCCCTACCTGTTACTGGCCGGTTTGCTGGTGCTTTCACGCGTCAACGCCGATGTGAAAGCCTTCTTCACCAAAAATCTGGTGCTGGGCTGGAAAAACATTCTGGGTGAAACAGGGCTGTCCGGCAGCATCGAGTTTCTGTATCTGCCAGGCGGCATCATGATCATGGTGGTACTGGCCACTTTCCTGCTGCAACGCATGAAGTTCTCTGAGCTCAAGGCGGCGGTGAATGAATCGTCACGTACTTTGCTCGGTGCTGGTTTTGTGCTGATGTTCACCATCCCGATGGTGCGGATTCTGATCAACTCGGGTGTCAACATGGCCAACCTGCCTTCCATGCCACGTGCCATGGCCGAACTGGTGGCCAGCAGCGTGGGCAGCATCTACCCGTTCTTTGCGCCATCGGTGGGCGCACTGGGCGCCTTCATTGCAGGCTCAAACACGGTCTCGAATTTGATGATGGCACAGTTCCAGTTTGACACCGCGCAACTGATCGGCGTCTCCGGCGCCCTGCTGGTGGCGGTTCAGGCAGTGGGTGCTGCAGCTGGCAACATGATCGCCATTCACAACGTGGTGGCGGCCTCGGCCACGGTGGGCTTGCTCGGGCGCGAAGGCGCGATTCTGCGCATGACCATCATTCCGACAATCTACTATCTTTTCATGGCGGGCCTGCTGGCCATGATTGCCATTTATGTCATGGGCATCACCGACCCGATGATGCTGGTCGCCAAGGTTTAAATCCGTTCAATTCTCCAGGAGTTCATTCATGTGCAAACGTATTTTTGTCGCCATCGATGGCAGTGCCACGGCGCAGGCCGCGCTGGTTGAGGCTATCCAGTTCGCCCGCCTGCCAGGCATGAGCCTGTGCATCGGCACCGTCCTGGACGCGGGCCCACTGGGCCAGAACAGCATGGGCATGGGGGCGTTGATCGACGTTGACCAGGTCAAAGCCGGCATGCGCAAAGCGGCAGAAACCCTGCTTGACGAGGCCGTGGTCAAGGCCAGGGAGGCCGGACTCGACCCTTACCGTATTCTGGTCGAATCAGACAACAAACGCATTGCAGAATTGATCGTTGACGCAGCCAAACAGTGGGATGCAGACCTGATCGTGATTGGTACCCACGGACGACGTGGCTTTGAACGCCTGCTGATGGGCAGCGTGGCAGAAAACCTGGTGCGCATCGCCACCACGTCCTTGTTTTTGGTACGCCGAAAATAAGTTTGCATCACCTGTGATTCAGCGGCAGTCCTGCCCGCGGCAGGGCACGCCAGGATGCGTATTGCCGTGGCAGGGCATGCGGCGAGGCTGCTATTCTGTGGCCTTTTACCGTCTTTCGCAGCACGCATGCAGTACACCTTTCTTTCAGCCACCATCCTGCTGATCCTGATCACCGACCCGATTGGCAACATCCCGATTTTTGCCAACGCCTTGAAGCATGTGGCCCCGGAACGGCGCGCGCGGGTGATCTTGCGTGAGGTGCTGATTGCCTTTGCGCTGCTGCTGACCTTCATGTTCATTGGCAGCGGTTTCTTGCGCGTGATGAACCTGAGCGAGCTCTCACTTCAAATTGGCGGCGGCGTGATCTTGTTCCTGATTGCCCTGCGCATGATCTTTCCGCCACCCAAGGTAGAGTCGGATGAGCCGATGGGGGAGCCGTTGATCGTGCCACTGGCCATACCCGCCATTGCCGGGCCGTCTGCCCTGGCCACCGTGCTGCTGCTGGTGTCACAAGCACCAGAAAAACGCATGGAGTGGATTGCCGCACTGTGCGTCACGATGACGGTGAGCGCCGTGGTGCTGGTGCTGGCCGAGCGCATTCAGCGGGTGGCCGGCGACCGCTTTGTGGTGGCGCTGGAGCGCCTGATGGGGCTGGTGCTGGTGGCCGTGTCCATCGAGATGATGCTGCGCGGCATCAAGACCTTTGTCAAACAGGTGGCGGGCGCCTAAGGCACTCGCCGCGACTGAGCAGCCGCAGCCGCATGCGGCCCAATCTGCACATCTTGGTCAATCGTGCCAAACACGCTCTGACCATCGCGACCTTTCACATCCACCGAGACGTGGTCACCCTGCGCCAGCCACGGCGTTGTCGCGGCGCCGCCTTGCGCGGCTTCCAGCGCGCGCCGGGTAGCGATGCTGCTGCAGCCGCGACTGGCCTCCAGGTTGCGCACTTCACCAGAACTCACGATGGTGCCCGCACACAAGCGGCGCGTCTGACACAGCTGTGCAACCAATTCACCAAAATGCGTGGCCATATCGCTGCCCGCGTGACACAGACCAAACTTGCGACCGTTCACACTGCACTGCAAGGTCAAGCTCAAGCGGCCTTGTGCCCAAGCGTTTTCGCCAGCCCACACCAACTCATCCGGCGTGACAACCACCGGGCTGAAAGCGGTGTGGGGCTGGGCCATGAGCGCCAGCGCGGGCTGGTCTTGCCAGCCGCGGTAATGGGTGTGGATGGCAAGCATCAGCAGGCGCACCGCGTCCAACGCCTGTGCCGGCGTGGCCCATTGCGGGACATCACCGGTAACCACCGCCACCGCCGCCTCGAAATCAGGTGCCTGCACCACACTGGCACCGGTCAAGGGCGCGCAAGCACCCAGCAAAGCGTCGGCAAAGGCCAGGCGCAGTGGTGCGGGGGCATGGGTTGCAGGTGATGTGGCCACAGGGCTCAGCGTGGGGCGGGCATAAGCATCGCCCACCGCCAGCAGGTAGGCGCGCGGCAGCGGGGCCATGCACTGGCGCGTATCAAAGGCAAAGGCATGCCGGGCTTTGCCATGGTTCAGGGTGTCATAAAGGTCTTGCAGCTGGGGGGAGATGAAGTTCCAGTCATCAAGCACATGCTGCATGTGGTCGGCGATGCCGGTTGCATAATGCGCGCTCGCCAAGTCGGTTGAGACCACCACCAGTTGGCCATCGCGGGAGCCGTCATTCAAAGTCGCAAGTTTCATTCAATTCGTCCCACAGAGCCGCCAAAATCAAGCCCATTTTAGTTGACATGGCACGCCCCAAGACCCTGCTCAAAACCTGGCTGATGCTGAGCCTGGCGGTGCTTTTGCTGCACCTGGTGCTGTTGCAATCGATGCCGTTGAGCCTGTCCAGCATGGCAACAAACACCCCCAGCGTGAGCTTTGCCATGCGCACGCTGACACCCGAGCCGGTCAATATTGACGTCACAAGCCCCGCGCCAGCGACCCATCCACAATCAAAACCTCGCCCAAAGCCCCGGCCCAAGGCTGCACCGCAGACAAGCGCGCAGGCCCTGCCCGCCCTGGATGCCATTGCACCCACTGAGCCTGGCCCCGCCGGTGAACCCAGCGCGCCCGAGCCAACACCCACCGCATTGGCACCGCAAGGCACGGCATCAGCCCTACCCCGACCCGAGCCAGAGGCTTTGTCAGCGCCACGTGCGCCACGCGAGAAAGCCGCCAACCTCAACGTCAGCGGTGTGCCGGGCGCCATCAAATTGGTCTACAAGGTCGAGTCCAACAAATTCCCCTATACCCTGAGCGGAGAACTGGTGTGGGCACATGACGGGACGCACTACGTGGCCAGCTTGGCTTTTGGCGCATTCGGGCAGTCACGGGTCCAGACCAGCCGCGGCTTGATTGGCACGGACGGCCTGATGCCGGAACGCTTTTCAGACAAATTTCGCAGCGAAATGGCCGCGCATTTCAACCGGGCGCAAGGCAAGGTCTCGTTCAGCGCCAACACGCCAGACGCCGCGCTGTTGCAGGGCGGGCAAGACCGCCTCAGCGTGCTGATCCAATTGGCCGCCCTGGTGGCGAGTGCGCCCGAACGTTTTGCCCCCGCCACCACGCTGACCCTTCAAACGGTGGGGCCGCGCGACGCCGACCTGTGGCTGTTCACGGTCGGCGACATGGAAACCCTTGAGTTGCCCGGCGGCACAGTACAGGGCCTGAAATTGACACGCAACCCGCGCCAGGCTTATGACCAGCAAGTCGACATCTGGCTCGCCCCCACTCTGGGCTACCTGCCCGCACGCGTTCGCATCACGGAGGCCAATGGCGATTACATCGACCAAAAATGGGCCGCCTCCGAAGCTGCCAGCATGCCTTGAATTTTCGCCAGGCGCTGCCATGTGCAAGGCAAATCGCTTTCATGGATAATTTGCCAATGCACACGCTCTACGACTCTGACACTTACTCTGTGACACACATGCTGGCCAACGCCGTGGCAGCCGACGTGCCACCAGACACGCTCAAAGACGGTGAGCAATTGCTGGTGGTGCCGGTTTTGGCGCGTCATGGCTTTGAAATTGTGGACAAACGTTCCAACAAAGAGGTCTATCTGGACGGGTCCTGGGCTGAGTTGTTTCAGCAAAAAATCTCTGACTGGCAACAAAACACCCCCACCCAAGAAGAAGTGGAAGACACTCTGGAGCAGTACGCCGAGCTGGCGCAAAACCCGGTTGTGGTGCATTAGTTATATAAGAAATCAGGCTCTAACCCATGCCAATAGAGGGCTTGTAGCTACGGAATAAATAGCGCATTGCGCGTTGGGGGCATGCAGAGTCACCTGCGACAATACCGCCCCTATGAACCCTGTTTACATTCTGACCCTGTCCTGCCCTGACCGTTTGGGCCTGGTGCACGCCGTTTCCGGCTTTTTGCTGGAGCGCAGTGGCAACATCGAAGAAGCCGCGCAGTACAACGACACCAGCACTGGCCTGTTTTTTATGCGGGTGCAATTCGCTTGCGCCAAACACAACTTCGACGAGCTCAAGGCGCAACTGGCCGACTTTGCGTCCCCGTTTCAAATGCGCTGGCAATTGCACGCGCAGGCGCAGCCCATGCGCACCGTGATCATGGTCAGCAAGGAAGGCCATTGCCTGAACGACCTGCTGTTTCGCTGGAAAAGCGGGCTGCTGCCGCTGGACATTCGTGCCATCGTCAGCAACCACCGCGAGTTTTACCAACTGGCCGCCAGCTACAACGTGCCGTTTCACCACCTGCCGGTGACGGCCGCCAGCAAGGCCCAGGTGGAAGCCAAACAGATGGAAATCATCGACACCGAAGGCGCCGAACTGGTGGTGCTGGCGCGCTACATGCAAATTCTGTCGAACGACCTTTGCCAAAAGTTGTCTGGCCGCGCCATCAACATCCACCACTCATTTCTGCCCAGCTTCAAGGGTGCCAAGCCTTATTACCAAGCGCATGACCGGGGCGTGAAACTGATCGGTGCCACCGCCCACTACGTGACGGCCGACCTGGACGAAGGCCCGATCATCGAGCAGGACGTGGCTCGTGTGGACCACAGCAAAACGGTAGAAGACTTGACGGCATTAGGCCGCGACACCGAAAGCCAGGTGCTGGCCCGCGCTGTGAAATGGCACAGCGAACACCGCGTGCTGATCAACGGTCACAAGACGGTGATCTTCAAGTAACGGCAGAGGCTTCGGTAAGCGCCACGGCGCACCAGCATGGTTAGATTTGGATCGGATGAGTGCGCGTGATCATGCTTTGTCTTGCTCTTGCTCCGCCTCGAAAAGCATGGTGGCAAGCGAGGTCAGGCCTTCTTTCTGGGCCGCCGCAGAAATTTCTTCGATGCGGGCTCTCGCATCAATCAGTTTTGCTGTTTCGCAGGTGGGCGGCAAATCTCTTCGAAATTCCTGTATGCGGGTCGTGAGCGCGCTGGCGACATGCGAATCGCTGTCCAGATCAGCGTTGGCTCTGCCGCCTTCCTCGCCCGCTTCGAAAAGCGCGCCAGCCAGTGCGTGCAGACCTTCCTCTGTGGCGCAAGCGGAAATTTCTTCGGGCGGGGCGTTGCGTGCAATGGCCGCCGCAGTCTTGCTGTCAGTCGGGAAGGTGCCGTTGAAAGACTCAAGAATTTGCTTGATGATGTCCATGATGGTTTCCCGTTGTTATGAAAAAAGTGACGCATAAGCAAGCTCCCGACCTGCGCCACTGCCACCTGGCAGACATTCGCGCCAAGTCCTCAAGGCGAGACTGACTGGCGCATGGTCACCAACTGACCCTTCGGAGGCGCGCTTCAACACTGAAATTCTGCTCGGCTTGTACCGGCCAATGCGTGAGAATTCGCAAGCGACGAACCACTTGCGCCAAGATTGACCATTTGAATGCCGTGCGATGCTGGCGCTCGATGAATGGTGGTGAGTGCTTGCGCTTTAAAATTTCACCCACACACTGTGACCTCCCTCTCTCGCTCGGCGCACCGCTTGCGCCATCAGGACTTCCCCATGACCCAACAAACACCCCAGTCAAATCCCTCGTTTTTTCAACGCATTCCGCTGGCCTTTACCGCGTTCTTTCAGGTTTTGTTCGCCAAAATGCCGCCGCCCGTGGCTGAGGCGCCTGCCGCCGTGACACCCGTGTTGCTCAAAGAAGCCACGCCCGACGCGGCGTTGCAACTGCTGGGCCTGTTGCAAAAAGAAGCACGACTGATCGACTTCACACAGGAGAACCTGAGCAACTACTCTGACGCGGACATTGGCGGTGCCGCCCGCGTGGTGCACGAAGGCTGCGCCAAAGTGCTGCGCGAGCACTTCACCATCACCCCGGTGCGCCCGGAGCCAG
Source organism: Burkholderiales bacterium (assembly GCA_038207945.1). Taxonomy (GTDB): domain Bacteria; phylum Pseudomonadota; class Gammaproteobacteria; order Burkholderiales; family Burkholderiaceae_C; genus Rhodoferax. The sequence continues at coordinate 17,698 of JBBQZG010000003.1, read as the reverse complement.
AAGGCAGCCGGATTGCGCTGCCAGACGGCTTTGACGCCAGCGCCATCCGCCTGACCGGCAATGTGGTGGGCCAGGCGCCGTTCAAGGGCAGCCTGAACCACCGCGGCTGGCGCGCCACCGAGACGCGCCTGCCCAAGCTCACCGCCAGCCACGACGTCACCGTGCTGGCGCAAGCCGAGGTTGAGCTGTGAGTACGCCCCGTTACGCCATTGGCATTGACCTCGGCACCACCCACTGCGCCCTGGCGTATGTGGATATTGGCGCCAGCGACGGCGAAACCACCAGCTATGGCGTGCTGGAGATTCCCCAACTCACCGCCCCTGGCGCGGTCGAAACCCAGCCCCTATTGCCCTCATTTTTGTACCTGCCGCATGAGGCCGAACTGGCCGCTGGCGACCTGAACCTGCCCTGGTCTGGCGCGCAAGACTTTGCCGTGGGCGAGTTTGCCCGCAGCCGTGGTGCGCTCACGCCGATTCGCCTGGTGTCCAGTGCCAAAAGCTGGCTCTGCCACGCGGGCGTGGACCGCCGCGCCGCGATTCTGCCGTTTGACGCCCCGCCCGAGGTGGCCCGCATCTCGCCTCTGGACGCCTCCACCCGCTACCTGGCTCACCTGCGCCAAGCCTGGGACCACGCCCACCCGGAAGCGCCGTTTGACCAGCAGGATGTCACCGTCACCATCCCCGCCTCATTTGACCCTGCCGCGCGCGACCTCACCGCTGAGGCCGCCCGCACCGCCGGTTACCACAACCTGACCCTGCTGGAAGAACCACAAGCCGCGCTGTACCACTGGATTCAGGGCAGCAACGGCGGCTGGCGCAAAGCCGTCAAACCGGGCGACATCATTCTGGTGATTGACGTGGGGGGTGGCACCAGCGACTTCTCACTGATTGCGGTGCTAGAGCGCGAAGGCAACCTGGAACTGCACCGCGTGGCGGTGGGCGACCATATCCTGCTCGGTGGCGACAACATGGACCTGACACTGGCGCATGTGGTGGCGCGCAAACTGGCCGCTGACGGCAAGACGCTGGACCCGTGGCAAATGCGTGCCCTCACCTACGCTTGCCGCGCCGCCAAAGAAACCCTCTTGAGTGATGCCACGCTGCAGGCGCAGTCGATCGTGGTGCCAAGCCGCGGTTCCAAGCTGATTGGCGGCTCGATCCGCACCGAACTCACGCAGGAAGAAGTGCGTGCCACCATTCTGGAAGGCTTCTTCCCGCAAGTGGATGCCGCCACCCGCCCGGCCAGCCGCGCCCGCGCCGGGCTGACGCAACTCGGCCTGCCTTACGCACAAGATGCCGGGGTCACCCGCCACTTGGCCGCGTTGCTGGGCCGCCAGGCAGGGGCCACGGCTGAGCTGGAGGGTTTTGCCAGCCAGGTTGACGTGGACGCCAGTTTCTTGCACCCCACCGCGGTGTTGTTCAACGGCGGCGTTTTCAAATCCAGCATCCTGTCAGAGCGCACCCTCGACACACTCAACAGTTGGCTGAGCGCCGAGCAAGCCGAGCCCGCGCGCGAACTTGCCGGGGCCGACATGGACTTGGCGGTGGCGCGTGGTGCCGCCTACTACGGCTATGTGCGCCGCGGTCAAGGCGTGCGCATTCGCGGTGGCACCGCGCGCGCCTATTACGTGGCGGTTGAATCGTCCATGCCCGCCATCCCTGGCATGGCACCGCCGGTGCAGGCCTTGTGCGTGGCACCGTTCGGCATGGAAGAAGGCATTGAAACCGATTTGCTGGCGCAGGAATTTGGCCTGGTGGTGGGCGAGCCGGTGCACATGCGCTTTTTTGGCTCGTCGGTGCGACGCCAGGACCAACTCGGCACTTTGCTTGACTTCTGGCAACCCGATGAGTTACAGGAACTCGGCGAAATTCAGGCCACGCTGCCGGCCGAGGGGCGTGGCATTGGCGAAATTGTCCAGGTCAAGCTGCGCGCTGTGGCCTCAGAGACCGGCACGCTGGAACTCACCGCCGTTGCCACCCGGGGCGGTGCGCACTGGAAGGTCGAATTTGACGTGCGCGGCACCGCCTAGCGCCTGTGCCGATGAACCAGTACCTGGTCGGCATTGACCTTGGCACCACCAACACGGTGGTGGCCTACGCGCCAGCGGCCAAGCCGCCGGGCCGTGGCAAGCGCGCCGCCCAGCCTGAGGCCAAGCTGTTTGAGATTGAGCAGCTGATCGCGCCGGGGCAGGTGGCGGCGCGGCCCCTGCTGCCCTCGGTGCGTTACCACGCGGCTGAAGGTGAGTTGGCGCCCGGTGAACTGCAATTGCCCTGGCCCGCCAATGACGATGCGGCACCAACGCCGGTAGTGATGGGTCAATGGGCACGTCAACTCGGCAGCCAGGTGCCGGGCCGGTTGGTGAGCAGTGCCAAAAGCTGGCTGTCGCACACCGCGGTGGACCGGCAGGCGCCCATCCTGCCGTGGGGCGCGCCTGCTGAAGTTCACAAAGTCTCGCCGGTGGACGCCAGCGCCAGTTATTTGCGCTATGTGCGCGCCGCCTGGAACGCCCGGTTTCCTGACAGCCCGCTGGAACAGCAAGACATCGTGCTGACCGTGCCGGCCTCATTTGATGAAACCGCCCGCACCCTGACCCTGAGCGCTGCACGGCTGGCCGGGCTGCCCAAGCTGCGCCTGTTGGAAGAGCCGCAGGCGGTGTTTTACGACTGGCTAATGCGCCACCGCAGCCAGCTTGCGGCAGAACTGGCGCACACGCAACTGGTGCTGGTCTGCGATGTGGGTGGCGGCACCACCGACCTGAGCCTGATCAAGGTGGCGCTGGTCGAAGGCGAGCCGCAACTGACCCGCATCGGCGTTGGCAAACACCTGATGCTGGGCGGCGACAACATGGACCTGGCCCTGGCGCACGCGGTAGAGGCGCGCATGGCGGCCAGCACCAGCCACCCGGCGGCAGCGCAACTCTCGGCCAGCCAGTTGGCCCAGTTGATGGAGCGCTGCCGCGCCGCCAAAGAGCTGCTGCTGGCCACCGACGCACCGGAACAAACCCAGGTCACCCTGCTGGGCGGTGGCGCGCGGATGGTGGGCGGCAGCCGCTCGGTGACACTCACCCGCTTGGAGGTGCTGAGCCTGCTGGTGGACGGTTTCTTTGTGCAGGTTGACCGCAGCGCGCAGGCCAAAGAAGGGCGCAGCGGTATCGTGGCGTTTGGCTTGCCGTATGCGCGTGACCCGGCCATCACGCGCCATATTGCCGACTTCTTGCGCCAGCATGGCCAAGCCATGCCTGACACCTTGCTGCTCAACGGTGGCGTGTTTCGCGCTGATGCCCTGGTGCAGCGACTGGCACACACGCTGGGCGACTGGCGCGGTGCGCCGCTGCGCCTGCTGCACAACGACAACCCCGACGTGGCGGTGGCCCGCGGCGCCGTGGCCTACGCGCTGGCGCAGCACGGCTTGTCACCCAAAATTGGCGGCGGCTCGGCGCGCAGCTACTTTTTGTTGCTGGATGACGCTGCCAAAAACACAGCTGACAACGCTGCCTCGCGCGGCATCTGCATCCTGCCGCGCGGCAGTGAGCCGGGCGAAGAGGTTGTGCTCAAAGACCGCAGCTTTTCCCTGCGCCTTGGGCAACCAGTGGGCTTTCACCTGTTGAGCGCCACCGCCGAGGCTGACCACACGCCGCCTCAAGCCGGTGAGTTGGTCACCCTGACAACAGACCAGTTTCAGCCCTTGCCGCCATTAACTATCGTTTTAGGAGCTACTAGCCCATATGATAAAAGGGCTAGAGGTCAATTTTATCAAAAAATGATTCCAGTGCAACTGGCCGCGTCATTGACCGAAGTCGGCACGCTGAAGATCCACTGTGTCAGCCTGGCCGACCCCAGCCAGCGCTGGCGGCTTGAATTTGACTTGCGCCACGCGCCAAGCGGCACCCCGTCTGCCAACGCCAGCAACCCCGACAGCCAGCTGGGCACCCGACTGCGTGCGGCCATCACCCAAATCGACCGCGTTTTTGGCACGGGTAACCCGCCTGCAACGGCCAAAGAAGTCAAGCAACTGCGTGCTCAGCTGGAGTACATTCTGGGCGAGCGTGAGCGCTGGGCCACGCCCGAACTACGCCAGTTGTTCGACGCCTTGTGGACACGCGCCCGGGGCCGCCGCCGCTCTGCCGAGCATGAACGGGTCTGGCTCAATCTGGCCGGTTACTGTCTGCGCCCCGGCTTTGGCGACCCGCTGGACGATTGGCGCGTTCAGCAACTCTGGACCCAGTTTGCGCCTGGCGTGCAATTTGCCAGCGACAAGCAGGTGTGCGCCGAATGGTGGACGCTGTGGCGCCGCGTGGCAGGCGGCCTGGCCGCGCCCGAGCAACTGCGCCTGCTGGATGACTTTGCCTACAACCTGCATCACAACGAACGGGGCAGCGAAGCTGTGGCGATCAAACCAGTCAAAGGAAGCGACGAAGACATGCTGCGCCTGGGCGCCGCGCTGGAGCGCATTCCAGTGGACTACAAGGTGGAGATTGGCGCGTGGTTGCTGGGCCGGATTCAAAAATCACTGGCGGCGTCAGCCAAAGACCGTCCCGAGGACGCCGCCAGCGATGCCCGCACCCTGTGGGCGCTGGGCCGTATCGGCGCCCGTCAGCCGTTTTACGGCAACACCCACGACGTTGTGCCCGCCGAGACCGCAGTCGCCTGGATTGAGGCCCTGCTGGCGCTCGATTGGAAACGCCTGGAACCCGCCGCCTTCGCCGCCACTCACCTGGCCCGCATGACCGACGACCGCACTCGCGACCTGTCGCTGGCACTGCGCGAACGCATCATGGCGCGGCTGCAAGGTAGCAACGCACCAACCGTCTGGATCGAGATGGTGCGCCACAAAGTCACCCTGGACGAAGCCACCGAACGCCGTCTTCTGGGCGAATCGTTGCCACCGGGCCTGAAATTGATCGCTTGAAGCAGAACCGGTTACCAGCGCACACCATCATGACGCCACTTGCGACGCCTGAGATGCGTTGAACTTTGGCCTGAAGTCACATGACGACATCCGCTGGCGTGCTTTTTGGCAGACCATTGCGCGCTGTGACCGAACTGCCGGCAGCGGCAAACATGATGCAGGCAATCGCCAGCCACTGCAGGCCAGTCAGGCGCTCATTAAGCATCTGCATGCCCAAAATTGCGGCAACGGCTGGCTCCATGCTGGTCATGATGCCAAAGGTTTCACGCGGCAAACGCTTCAAGGCAACCATCTCCAGGGAAATCGGTAACGCGCTGGAGATCGCAGCGATCCCCAATCCGAAAAGCAAAATGTGGGGATCCAGCAAGGCACTCCCGGCATGCCAGACACCGAATGGAACGACAGTGCAGGCAGCCACACTCATGCCAATTGCCACCGAGTGCCCAGCATGCAAATGCCCTACGCGCTTACCAAACACAATGTAGGCACCCCAGCAAATCGCTGCACCCAGTGCATATGCCACACCCACAGGGTCCAGTTGGGCAGCACCCAGACCCAGCGGCAACAGCAAACCCAATCCTGCGATGGCGAAGGTCAGCCATAAAAAATCAATCAGCTTGCGAGATGAAAAAATGGCAACCGTCAGCGGACCGGAGAACTCGATGGCCACCGCCAGCCCGAACGGAATGGTGCGCAGCGACATGTAAAACAAAAGGTTCATGAAGCCCAGTGCCACGCCGTAGCGCAGCAAAGCGCGGGCATCTGCATTTGACAGGGGGTAGCGCCATGGCCGCCACAAGGCCAGCAGCAACAAGGCCGACAGCCCTACCCGTAACGCGGTTGTACCCAATGACCCGACTTGCGGGAAAAGCTGTTTGGCAAAGGATGTCCCAATTCCAAGTGCTGTCACTGAACCCAGTACCGCAAGAACGGGCAGGGCGTTTGAAAACCGGTGCGAAGTCATCCTTTGAGGATAATCGATGTGCATTGATTTCCGGTTGTTGCCAACACTATCCGGTTCATTTCGGGTTTCAGGGTGTTGACATTCGCCTATGGCTTGATGACACCAGTTGAAAGGTATTCCATGAAATTCATCTACGGCATCCTGATCCTTCTGGCGCTGGCCGGCGTCAGTCTGATTGTTGCGGGCCAGGCTGGTTTTCTAAGCGGTAAAGTGCCACAGAACCTGGGTGTGGTGAATGGCAAACTTAACCCCCCTTCCGCGACACCAAACAGTGTGACCAGCCAGGCTGATCTGTACCCGGAGCACCCGCAAAAAGACGATTCAAAAATCGCTCCGCTCACTTACACGGGAGATGCCGACGAGGCAATGAAAAAGCTCGCCGACGTGCTGGTCCGCAGTGAGGGGACGGTGGTGGTCAAAAATGAAGCGGGCTACATCTACGCACAAAGCACCACCGCAATGATGCGCTACACGGACGATCTTGAATTCTGGCTGGAGCGTGCCGACAACACCATACAAGTCCGTTCGGCCAGCCGAATCGGCAAAAGTGATTTGGGTAAGAACAGGAAGCGGATAGAAAGCATCCGGGAAAGCTTCAACCGTGCACTGACAGCACGTTGACAGGCGGAACAATCAAGCTTTCGACTGATGATCTGAGAGGGTTTCACAGCATGAGTTCGCACGCAGGCCCTCCTCTGAGCGCTATTGTGCGGTCATTGCGCATCGCCTGCAGACCAACGGACGGCCAGGAAGCAGGTGTTCGTGGTGGTCAGCAAGCCTTGCAGCTGAGCCACCCAACAACATGGCCATTCAGCTGCTCAGCGACCTGCTAAACACGGCGCGCCATCACTTGCCCAAGCTGCACCGCCCCACCCGGTTGCCACGCCGGGTTGAACTGCAGCGGGCCCTTGGGAAACAGCATGACCACGGTAGAGCCAAGTAAAAACCGCCCCATCTCGTCACCTTGCTTGAAAGTAATGCGTTCATTTTCATAGTGCCATTCGCTCAATTTTCCTGGGCGCGGGGCATTGACCGCACCATGCCAGGTGGTGGCCATGCTGCCCACGATGGTGGCCCCCACCAGCACCAGCACAAATGGGCCCTCAGCCCCTTCAAACACACACACCACCCGCTCATTTCGGGCAAACAGACCCGGCACACCGCGCGCCGTGGTAGGGTTGACGGAGAACAAATCCCCCGGCACATAAATCATGCGGGTCAGTCGGCCCGCGCAGGGCATGTGGATGCGATGGTAGTCACGCGGGCTCAAATACAAGGTGGCGAAGTGGCCGTTGTCAAACTGGGCGGCCAGCTTGGCATCGCCCCCGACCAGCGCGGTGCTGCTGAACTGGTGACCCTTGGCCTGAAAAATCTGCTGACCTTCAATGCGGCCAAACTGGGTGATGGCCCCGTCTACCGGGCAAATCAGCGTGGCCTGCGCCAGCGGACGCACGCCGCCTTTGAGGGCGCGGGTAAAAAAGTCGTTGAAGCTGGCGTAACTCGCCACATCCGGGTTGGCGGCTTCCCCCATGTTGACGTTGTAGCGCTTGACAAACCAGGTGATCAGCCGCGTGGTCAGCGCACCGCCCTGGGCACACGCGACCCAGCCTGCCAGCAGCGTGAGGGCCTGTTTGGGCAAGAGGTACTGCAGTAGCACGGCAAAGCGGTCGGACATAGATGGCTACCTGGGTAAAGAAAGAACGGAGAGGCCTGAATCAGAGAAAAAACGGCATGGCCGAGCCTTGGGGAGGGATTTTACCCAGTCCAATACATACCGCCAGTGCCACAATGTTTGCCATGTCCACCGCCCGCATTCCCCCCATTCAATGCCTGCTGACGTTTGAAGCGCTCGCACGCCTGCGAAGCGTCACGCAAACCTCGGAAGAACTGTGCGTGACGCCCAGCGCGGTCAGCCACCGTGTCAAGCAGTTGGAGCAGATCATTGGCACCAAGCTGTTTGGCCGGGCCGATTTTTCGCTCACGATTGAAGGGGTCGAGTACTTGGCCCATGTGCGCGACGGCCTGACCATGCTGCAGAAGTTTCCCGGTGCGGCGACGATGCCCGGTAAACGCAAATTGCGCCTGGCAGTGACGCCGACCTACGCACGCTCCATTTTGATCCCGCGCCTGCGCCAGTTCACCGAAGCTTACCCCGAGATTGACCTGACGCTGCAAATCTCCATTCCCCTGCTGGACGTGGTGGCGGAAGACGCCGACCTGATGATCCGCTTTGGCACCGGCCGCTACGCCGATGTGGAGCATGTCTGCCTGCTCAAGGACGAAATCACGCCACTGGCATCACCTGCGTTTGTGCGCGAACATGGGCCGTTTGAGGTCGCGCAAGACCTGGAAGGCGAACCTCTGTTGCGCAGCCCGCTGGAGCCTTGGCGCACCTGGTTTGCCGCCCGCAACCTGGACTGGCCCGAGCCGGTGGATGGCTCGCAGTTCAATGACGTGGGCCTGATGTGCGACGGTGCCGCCGCTGGCATGGGCATCGGGCTGATCCGCCTGAAGCTGGCACTGCCCTGGCTGGAAAACGGCTCATTGGTGCGCCTGGGAACGGGCGAGGTGTTTGGCACCAACGTGCCCAGCCCGCACGCGCACTACCTGTGCTGGCGCACCGGCATGATGGAGCGCTGGGAGTGCGTGGCGTTTGCCGACTGGCTCAAGCAGAGCATGCTTTAATTGCTATAAATAACGGAGCTACTTACGCTTTATTTATAAGGGCTACAAGCGGTTTATCTGTAAATTTGACCCGAGCAATGGCTCAGGCTGACTGCCCGGGCTTTGCGTCTTCCAGTGGCGTGAAGTCTCCGCGTGGCACGGCCCACCAGACGTCACCAAATGCGCCCTGCAGCCAGGCAATGAACGTGCTCACCTTGGCGGGCAACAGACGCGGCGAGCTGAACACGGCGTGAATTTCCTGCACCGGCAGGGTCCAGTCAGCCAACAGCTCCGTCACCGCCGCGTGCTGGAGCGACTCATGGGCGACATAACGCGGCAGTGCCGCCACACCCATGCCATTGCGGGTGGCTGCCAACAAAGCCGACAAGCTGTTGGAGCGCAAAGGCCCCTTCACCGGAATGGAAACCGCCTTGCCCTCGGCACTGGTGAAGTTCCAACGCGCGTCGCCCTGAACCGTGCTGTAAATCAGCGCGGCATGCGTCGCCAAGTCGGCAGGCACCCGTGGCGTGCCGTGGGCCTTCAAATAGCCATCAGAGGCCACCACCACCCAGGGGTTCAGACCCAGGTAGCGCGCGCCCAGCGTGGAGTCTTCTAGCCGACCCATGCGAATCGCCACGTCCATGCCCTGCTCGACCAGATTGACGTAGCGGTCCTCAAAATTCAGCTCGATCTGTAACTGTGGATGCGCACGCATGAAGTGCATCAGCATCGGCACCAGCACGCGGCGCCCAAAGGCCACCGAGGTGCTGACGCGCAACACGCCTTGCACCTGCGACTGCAGCAGGCCCGCCACGGTTTCGGCCTCGTCCACATGGTGCGCAATCAGCCTGCATTTGTCGTAGTAAAGCACCCCGACCTCGGTCGGCGTGACGCCGTGGGTGGATCTGTGCAGCAGACGCGCGCCCAGTTGCTTTTCCAGTTGCGCGATGCGTTTGGTGGCGGCAGGCTGACCAATGCGCAAGTCGGCCGCTGCCTTGCTGAAAGAGCCAAGGTCCACCACGCGAATAAACAGGCGAATTGCCTCAATACGGTCCATGCGCGAGAGTAGAACACGGCGCACTTTCTCTGGCAATATTCCAGATAGGAATAAACGTAATGCCTGCTTTGGGACTTCCAGAAACGCAGGTGCGACGAAATACTTCAAGCCATCAACAACCCCAACAGGAGATGAACATGGCAAAGATGAAAGCGGCAATGGCCGCAGTTCTGGTGATGGAAAAAGAAGGCATTTCAACCGCCTTTGGCGTGCCCGGCGCCGCCATCAATCCCTTGTATTCAGCGCTGCGCGAGCGCCAGTCCATCACCCACATTCTGGCGCGCCACGTGGAGGGTGCCTCCCACATGGCTGAGGGCTACACCCGCGCCGCGGCCGGCAACATTGGCGTGTGTATTGGCACCAGCGGCCCGGCTGGCACCGACATGATCACCGGACTGTACTCGGCGATTGCCGACAGCATCCCCATTCTGTGCATCACCGGCCAGGCACCCCGCGCCCGCATGTACAAGGAAGACTTTCAGGCTGTGGACATCGAATCCATCTCCAAGCCGGTGACCAAATGGAGCGTGACAGTACGTGAACCGGCCCTGGTGCCGCGCGCCTTTCAGCAGGCGTTTCACCTGATGCGCTCGGGCCGACCAGGGCCGGTGCTGATCGATTTGCCATTTGATGTGCAGATGGGCGAGATCGAGTTTGACATCGACACCTACGAGCCGCTGCCCGTTTACAAGCCGGCCGCCACGCGCAAGCAGATTGAAAAAGCGCTGGACATGCTGATGGCGTCAAGCAAACCGCTGATCGTGGCCGGTGGCGGCATCATCAACGCCGACGCCAGCGACTTGCTAGTGGAATTTGCCGAACTCACCGGTGTGCCGGTGATTCCCACACTGATGGGCTGGGGCTCCATCCCCGATGACCACCCCCTGATGGCCGGCATGGTGGGCTTGCAGACCAGCCACCGCTACGGCAATGCGACGATGCTGGCAGCAGACTTTGTGCTGGGGATTGGCAACCGCTGGGCGAATCGCCACACCGGCTCGCCCGAGGTGTATTGCAAGGGCCGCCGCTTCGTCCATGTCGACATCGAGCCGACGCAGATCGGTCGCGTGTTCAACCCCGACCTGGGCATCGTCTCCGACGCCAAGGCGGCGCTGCAGCTGTTTGTCGAAGTGGCGCGCGAGCGCAAGGCGGCCAAGCAGCTCAAGGATTTCGGCGAGTGGGCCGCGCGCTGCGCCGAGCGCAAGAAGCTGATGCACCGCAAGAGCCATTACACCGAAACACCGATCAAGCCGATGCGTGTGTATGAAGAGATGAACAAGGTGTTCCCGCGCGACACGATTTACGTCACGACGATTGGGCTGTCGCAGATTGCCGGCGCGCAATTCCTGCAAGTCCACGGCCCGCGCCAATGGATCAACTGCGGCCAGGCCGGCCCGCTGGGCTGGACCATCCCCGCCGCTTTGGGCGTGGTGGCTGCCGATCCAACCCGCACCGTGGTGGGTTTGTCGGGTGACTACGACTTTCAGTTTCTGATTGAAGAGTTGGCTGTGGGTGCGCAATTCAAACTGCCCTATGTGCATGTGCTGGTGAACAACAGCTATCTGGGCCTGATCCGCCAAAGCCAGCGCGGCTTCGAGATGGATTACTGCGTGCAACTGGCATTTGAAAACCAGAACGTGGAAGACCCGGCGCTGAAAAGCTACGGCGTGGACCACCAGGCCGTGGTGCAGGGCTTGGGCTGCAAGTCGCTGCGTGTCACCGACCCGGAAAAAATCAAGGACGCCGTGTTACAAGCGCAGGCCATGGCGCGCACCTTCAGCGTGCCGGTGGTGGTCGAGGTGATTCTGGAGCGGGTGACCAACATTGCCATGGGCACCGAGATCGACAAAATCAACGAATTTGAAGACCTTGATTGTCGCCACCCCGACGGCCGGGCCGGTCTTGAACTGGCAGGCTTGCTGGAATAAATGACTCACAAACAACCCAGGAGTACCCCATGCCCAAATTTGCTGCCAATCTGACGATGTTGTTCACCGAGGTGCCTTTTCTTGACCGGTTTGAGTGCGCGGCACAGGCCGGCTTCACCGCCGTGGAGTTTCTATTTCCCTACGCCTACAGCGCCACGGACATCAAACACCGTCTGGACACCCATGGCCTGACGCTGGTGCTGCACAACCTGCCCGCTGGTGACTGGGACGCTGGTGAGCGCGGCATTGCCTGCCATCCGGACCGGGTTGAGGAATTCAAGGCCGGTGTCGCCCGGGCCATTGACTACGCCACCGCTTTAGGCGTGCGCCAGGTCAATTGCCTGGCAGGCAAGGCACCGGCCGGTGTCAGCGATGACGTGCTTCGCATCACGCTGGTCAGCAACCTGAAGTACGCAGCTGTCGCACTGAAACAGGCCGGGTTGAGGCTGCTGATTGAGCCCATCAACACCTATGACATTGCGGGGTTTTATCTGAACCGCACCGCCCAGGCACTGGCAATTCTGGACGAGGTGGGTGCCGACAACGCCTTTGTGCAATACGACATTTACCACGCGCAGCGCATGGAAGGCGAACTGGCTGCCACCATGCAAAAGCAGTTGGCGCGCATCGGCCACATTCAGCTTGCCGACAACCCGGGGCGCAATGAGCCCGGCACAGGCGAAATCAACTACGCGTTTTTGTTTGCGCACCTGGACCGCATTGGTTACCAGGGCTGGATTGGCTGCGAATACAAACCGGCCACCAGCACCGAGGCCGGTCTGGGCTGGCGCACGCAACTCACTACCCCATTCAACTAACACGTCGGGAGCCACACCATGAGCACACTTTCTCTCAAACTCGGCTTCATCGGTCTGGGCATCATGGGCAGCCCCATGGCCGGGCACCTGATGGCCGCCGGACACCAGTTGTTTGTGTACAAACGCGGCCCGCTGCCCGAGGCCATTCAGGGCAGCACTGCAATTGCCTGCGCTTCGGCGCGCGAAGTGGGCCAGCAGGCCGACATCATCTTCACCATGGTGCCGGACACGCCGGATGTGGAAAGTGTGCTGTTTGGCAGCGACGGGCTGGCAGGCGGCCTGAGCCCTGGTAAGACCGTGGTCGACATGAGTTCGATTTCGCCAATTGCCACCAAAGTCTTTGCGCAAAAAATCAATGCCTTGGGCTGCGAATACCTGGATGCCCCGGTGTCTGGCGGCCAGGTGGGTGCTAAAAACGCCACGCTGTCGATCATGGTGGGAGGCCCTGAGGCAACGTTTGACAAGATCAAACCACTGTTTGAGCTGATGGGCAAAAACATCACGCTGGTGGGTGCCAATGGTGACGGCCAGACCGCCAAGGTGGCGAATCAAATCATTGTGGCGCTGAACATTGAAGCCGTGGGCGAAGCCCTGCTGTTTGCCGCGCGCGCCGGTGCCGACCCAGCCCGGGTGCGCCAAGCGCTGATGGGGGGCTTTGCCGCCAGCAAAATCCTGGAGGTGCATGGTGAACGCATGATTCAGCGCACATTCGACCCCGGGTTTCGGATTGAGTTGCACCAGAAAGACTTGAACCTGGCCTTGGGCAGTGCACGGGCGCTGGGGGTGTCCTTGCCCAACACCGCCATGGCGCAGGAGCTGTTCAACAGCTGCGTGGCACACGGTGGCCGCGCTTGGGACCACTCGGCCATGGTGCGGGCGTTGGAGAATATGGCCAACTTTGAAATCGGTCAAAAAGCCGATTGAGCCCGTCCACTCAAACTCGCGAGTTCACCATGCAAGCCACACCACACCACCCGCCCGCCGGCACTGCGGCCATTCAAGCCCTTTTGCGGCAAATGTTTGACGCAGCCATCGCCAGCGCGCAACCTGCGTTGTGCCTGCCGCCCCATCTGCCCACACCGGAGATGCTGGGCAAGGGTCGATTGCTTGTGATCGGTGCGGGCAAGGCATCGGCGGCCATGGCGCGCGCAGTAGAAGACCACTGGAGCGGTCCCCTCTCAGGCTTGGTGGTCACCCGCTATGGCTACAAGGTGCCTTGCCAACACATCGAGATCGTGGAGGCGTCCCACCCGGTGCCTGATGCAGCCGGGCTGCAGGCAGCACAGCGCATGCTGGCTTTGGTGACCGGGCTCAACGCCGACGACCTGGTGCTGTGCCTGATCTCTGGCGGTGGCTCATCCCTGCTGCCGCTGCCTTTGCCCGGCCTTGAGTTGGAAGACAAACAGAACATCAACCGGGCGTTGCTGGCCTCAGGTGCCACCATCAGTGAGATGAACTGCGTGCGCCGTCACCTCTCGGCCATCAAGGGCGGGCGCCTGGCTGCGGCTTGTTACCCGGCAAGGGTGCTGACGCTGCTGATCTCTGACGTGCCCGGCGACGACCCCATTGACATTGCCTCCGGCCCAACCGTGGCCGACCCGACCACTTGCCAGGATGCCATGGACATCGTTCGCCGCTATGGCATTGATCTGCCACCCGCTGCGCAGGCGCTTCTCACGAGTGGCGCCGCGGAGTCGGTCAAGCCTGACGATCCGCGACTGGCGCGCAATGAGTTGCGCATGATTGCCACCCCGCAAATGGCACTGGAAGCCGCTGCCATGGTGGGCCGCGCAGCGAGCTTGCCTGTGCACCTACTGGGTGACGCACTTGAGGGCGAAGCACGTGATGTGGGCAAGGTGCTAGCCGGCATGGCCCGGCAGGTGGCTGAACGCAACCAGCCCTTTGCCGCGCCATGCGTGCTGCTGTCTGGCGGCGAAACCACCGTCACTGTGCGCGGCACAGGCCGGGGCGGGCGCAATGTGGAATGTCTGCTGTCCCTGGGCTTGACGCTGAACGGTCACCCACGCATCCACGCGCTGGCCGGCGACACCGATGGCGTGGACGGTCAGGAGGAAATTGCCGGTGCCTTGTGGTCGCCAGACACCGTGGCGCGCGCGTGGTCGCTGGGACTCAAACCCAAGGACATGCTGGCCAACAACGACGGGCATGGCTTTTTTGAGGCGCTTGGTGACGCGGTCATCACCGGGCCGACCCTCACCAATGTGAACGACTTTCGCGCCATCTACATTGCCGCACCCTAGACCAGCGGGCGCTACAAACGCATGGCCAACTTGCCGGGCCGTCGATTTTCAGCAGCCTTGTTAAATTTTCTCCAGCCAAGGCCATTACTTTTGCCTTAGAGTTCAGGCTCTGCGGCATGCCACTGGACCCACTAAATGAATGCACCTCTTTCCTCAAGCGCTTCTGACGCACTACAAAGATCAGAGCTACAAGCCAAGGTAGTAAAAGGGCTTCAGGCATTTTTACCTAATCATGCCTTGTTATGGAACGTGGAAGACACCACCCCTTACGAATGTGATGGCTTGACTGCCTACCGCCAGCGACCGCTGGTGGTCGCGTTACCGGAAGACGCGGCGCAGGTGGCGGCTGTGCTCAAAACCTGCCATGCCATGAACGTGCCGGTGGTGGCGCGCGGCGCGGGCACCGGCCTGTCGGGCGGTGCCATGCCAAATGCGCTGGGCGTGACCTTGTCCATGGCCAAGTTCAACAAGATCCTCAAACTCGACCTGCAAGCGCGTACGGCGGTGGTGCAGTGTGGCGTGCGCAACCTGGCCATCAGTGAGACGGCAGCGCCGCTGGGCCTGTATTACGCACCTGACCCCAGCAGCCAGATCGCCTGCACGATTGGTGGCAACGTGGCAGAAAACTCGGGTGGTGTGCATTGCCTCAAATATGGCCTGACGCTGCACAACATCGTCAAAATCAAAGGCTTCAACATGGAGGGCGAGCCCGTCGAATTCGGCGCTGATGCGCTGGATGCGCCCGGCTACGACCTGATGAGTGTGGTGATTGGCAGTGAAGGTATGTTGGCAGTGGTGACTGAAGTCACCGTCAAACTGATCCCCAAGCCCATGCTGGCGCGCTGCATCATGGCCAGCTTTGATGACATCCGCAAGGCTGGCGAAGCGGTGGCAGCCGTCATCGCCGCAGGCATCATCCCGGCCGGGCTTGAAATGATGGACAAACCCATGACGGCCGCTGTGGAAGACTATGTGCACGCGGGTTACGACCTGACCGCAGAAGCCATTTTGCTGTGCGAGAGCGACGGCACGCCGGAAGAAGTTGAAGAGGAAATTGGCCGCATGAGCGCCGTGCTGCTGTCGGCGGGCGCCACCAAAATTGCAGTCAGCCAAAGTGAGCAGGAACGCATGAAATTCTGGAGCGGTCGCAAAAATGCGTTCCCGGCCAGCGGGCGCATCAGCCCGGATTACATGTGCATGGACAGCACCATTCCGCGCAAACGGGTCGCTGACATTCTGTTGGCCATTCAGGAAATGGAGAAAAAATACCAGCTGCGTTGCGCCAATGTGTTTCATGCTGGCGACGGCAACCTGCACCCCTTGATCCTGTTTGACGCCAATGACCCGGACCAACTGCACCGCTGCGAGTTGTTTGGCGCCGACATTCTGGAAACCAGTGTGGCCATGGGCGGCACCGTCACCGGTGAGCACGGTGTGGGCATCGAAAAGCTCAACAGCATGTGTGTGCAGTTCAGCGCGACTGAAAACGAGCAAATGTTTGGCGTCAAACGGGCCTTCGATGCCAAAGGCCTGCTCAATCCCGGCAAGGTCATTCCGACCCTGAACCGCTGCGCTGAATACGGCAAGATGCTGGTGCGCGGCGGCCAGATCAAACACCCTGACTTACCGCGATTTTAATAGCTGACTATGCAAGGATTACGTGGCTTTGCATGGCTTTTGGCCATGCAATCACTGGGTGAACTGTTGTCACGTGGCCTGCGCTTGCCTTTTCCGGGGCCGGTGATTGGCATGATGCTGTTGCTGGTGGCGCTACAACTGCCGATGGTGCGCGAACCCGTGGCCGCCTGCGCCAATTTTTTGCTGTCGCACCTCTCGCTGCTGTTTGTGCCGGTGGGTGTCGGGGTCATGACACACCTGGGGCTGCTGGGTCAATACGGCGTGCGGATGCTGGCAGTGATCGTGCTGTCAACCTGGTTCGGACTCGTCATCACGGTGCTGGTGCTGCGGGCATTCAGGGGGCAGCGCGATGCCTAAGTTTGTCGAGTTATGGGTTTACCTGTCGGCCACGCCGCTGTTTGGCCTGACCGCAACTTTGGTGGTTTATGTGCTGGCACAGGCTGTGTACGCGCGCTTGAATCAGGCCGCCTGGGCCAACCCGGTGCTGTGGTCGGTGGTGACACTGGCCAGTTTGCTCACCGTCACCGGGGTGGACTACCCAACCTATTTTTCAGGCGCGCAATTCATTCACTTTTTGCTGGGGCCAGCCGTGGTGGCTCTGGCCTGGCCACTTTGGGAACGACGTGTGGCGTTGCGCCAGCACTGGCGCGCACTGCTCACTGCGGCGGTACTGGGTGGTTTTGCCGCCAGTGGCTCGGCGCTGTTACTGGGTTGGGCCGTGGGTTTGCCAACTGACGTGGTGTTGTCGCTGGCACCCAAATCCGTCACCGCGCCAGTTGCCATGGGCATTGCTGACAAGATTGGTGGTATTCCGGCACTGGCAGCCGTGTTTGCCGTGGTCACTGGCATGGTGGGCGCCCTCAGCGGTAAGGTGCTGTTTGGCTTGCTGAAGATTCCTACTGACAAGGATGGCTGGATGGCGCGCGGTTACGCACTTGGCACAGCGGCACACGGCATTGGCGCGGCACGTGCGCTGCAAGTCAATGCCGACGCAGGCGCCTTCGCCGGGTTGGCGCTCGGGGTGCAGGTGGTTTTGGCGTCACTGCTGATCCCCCTGATTTTTCATCTTTTTTAGAGCGCAGACCCCGCGATCACATCACGTCCCCGGCGCTGGCCGTACCGGTCGCGATCGGTCAACGCACGATGATTTCAGCGCGACGGTTTTGGGGTTCGGCCACTTCGTCGTCAGTGGCGACGATGGGCGCACGCTCACCACGCCCCACAGCATCCACGAGATCCGGCTTGAAGCCCTGCGCCACAAAGAGTTCGCGCACGGCTTTGGCGCGCTGCAATGACAACGCGTCATTGGCGGGCACAGAGCCGACCCGATCGGTGTGCGCCACCACAATGATTTCACCCCCTTTGCGCGCCAGTGCCCTCGCCACAATGGTGGGCATCACCTCCAGCGAGGCGGCGGTCAGCTGTGAAGCACCCGGCTCAAAATAGAGCAAAAACTGCTC
>JBBQZG010000002.1:0-70015 GCA_038207945.1 Burkholderiales bacterium | reverse complement strand
TGCTGTGGCCACGGTCAAGGCGGCCACCGATGTGGCTGATGATGATCTGATTCTGGATATTGGCCCAGAGACCGCTGCCAAACTGGCCGAACAGCTCAAAAAAGCCGGCACCATTGTCTGGAACGGCCCGGTGGGGGTGTTTGAGTTTGCGGCGTTTGAGAACGGCACCAAGGTGATTGCGCATGCGATTGCCGAGTCCAGCGCCTTCAGCATTGCAGGTGGCGGCGACACGCTGGCAGCCATTGCCAAGTACGGCATTGAAAAAGACATCGGCTACATCTCGACCGGCGGCGGCGCATTTCTGGAAGTGCTGGAAGGCAAAACCCTGCCCGCCTTTGAGATTCTGCAAAAGCGCGCAGCGGGCTAAGTCAAGGTCTTCTGTTGGGTTGACCGGCACTGGCAACCCATATTCAGTATTAAATTTATAGCTACTCACGCATGATTTGCGTGGGCTGGAGCCTCTTTTTTCTTAAAACCACCAGGAGATCATCATGGCCTTTGTTTCCCTTCGTCAAATGCTTGACCACGCTGCAGAAAACAACTATGGCGTGCCCGCGTTCAATGTCAACAACCTTGAGCAAATCATCGCCATCATGGAGGCCGCGCAGGAGACCAACAGCCCGGTCATTTTGCAAGCCTCGGCCGGTGCCCGCAAATATGCTGGTGAGGCCTACCTGCGCCACATGATGCTGGCCGCCGTGGAGTCGCACCCTGACATTCCGGTGGTGGTGCACCAAGACCACGGCACTTCAGCCGCGGTGTGCCAGCAGTCGATTCGCTCAGGCTTTACCAGTGTGATGATGGACGGCTCACTCATGAGCGACGGCAAGACGCCTTCCAGCTACGAGTACAACGTCGACATCACCCGACTGGTATGCCAGATGTCGCACCCGATTGGTGTGTCAGTTGAAGGCGAGTTGGGTTGCCTGGGCAGCCTGGAAACCGGCGACGCAGGTGAAGAGGACGGCATTGGTGCCGAAGGCAAACTCAGCCATGACCAGATGCTGACCGACCCGGTGCAGGCCAAAGATTTTGTCGAAAAAACCGGTGTCGACGCCCTGGCCATTGCCATTGGCACCAGCCACGGCGCCTACAAGTTCACCCGCAAGCCCACAGGTGACATTCTGGCGATTGACCGCATTGCCGCCATCCACGCGCAAATTCCCAACACCCATCTGGTGATGCACGGCTCAAGCAGCGTGCCACAAGAGTGGTTGGCGATCATTCGTCAGTTTGGTGGCGACATCAAGGAAACCTATGGTGTGCCGGTGGAGGAAATCCAGCGCGGTATTCAAAGCGGTGTGCGCAAGATCAACATCGACACTGACATCCGCCTCGCCATGACCGGCGCCATGCGGCAGATTTTTGCCCAGCAGCCCAGCGAATTTGACCCACGCAAGGCGCTGGTGGCTGCCAAAAACGCGGCACGCGGCATTGTCAAGGCGCGTTTTGAAGCCTTTGGCTGCGCTGGCATGGGCAGCAAGATCAAGCCGGTGTCACTGGAGACCATGGCCAAGCGCTACGTTTGAGTGGGTTGAATTCATTTCGCAGCGCTTGTCCGCAGCGCAAGCCCATCACGTAAACTGCCATGCAACGAAATGACAACAGTGTGAGACAACTCAAAAACTGTGAAACGTTGTTGGCGAGGGTTTAGGGGGCAAAATATGACATTGGTGTGATGCAGGGTGGATGCAAATCCTGTTCCCGGCATCACATCACACTTGCGGAGCACCCATGTTCAATCCCCTCGGCCCAGCCAAAGAGCCCTTGGATGACTTTGCCGAAAGTCGGCAAATGCAAGACGGTTCAGTGGCACTGAGCCAAGCCCAGGATCAGGTGGCGCCTTCTATGCCTGCGGTTGAAGTGATCGAAGTCAACGATGATGCGGCTTGGGCGCTGTGGGAGGATTCTGTGGCCTTTCAGGACAGCCAATTTTCCGATGAGGTCATGTTTGCAAGCACATTGCAAACGCCGCTGGAGCCGCCAGAAGGGCATTTGGAATTTATGGATCCCTATGCCTCAGTGCACAAAAAATCCTGCTAGTTTTGAGGCGTATCAGCCTTCATTTTTCAATTGAACCGAGCGGCGCAAGCAGGTTTATTGCGGGCGAACATGCATTGGTCCCGCTGACAGGAATCGAACCTGTATCTAGCACTTAGGAGGCACTCGTTCTATCCATTGAACTACAGCGGGGAGACGGTGATTCTATTGGCTGGCGGTATGCTGCTTGCGGGCTCTGCCGAAATGTCAGCTGCTTGGGCGTGTGGTGTGGCCGCACAGCCCCTGATTTACTATGCAATCAATAGCTGGTTGTGCACGTAAATAAAGGGCTTCAAGCCAATTTAGTCTTGAATGTTCACGCCAACGCCAGCCACAGGGCCTTGGCTGCCGGTTCTGACGAGGCCGGATTCTGGCCCGTGATCAGGTGCCCATCAACGACCACATAAGGCTGCCAGTCTGCGCCCTTGGCGTAAACGCCGCCATTTTGGGTCAACATGTCCTCCACCAAAAATGGCACCACCTGGGTCAAACCCACCGCCGCTTCTTCGCTGTTGGTGAAGCCGGTCACGGACTTGCCATGCACCACAGACTTGCCATCGACGCCTTTCGGGTGGCGCAGCACCGCAGGGGCATGGCACACCGCTGCCACCGGTTTGCCCGCCGCCAGCATGCGTTCAATCAGGGTGATCGACGATGCGTCTTCGGCCAAATCCCACAAGGGGCCATGGCCGCCGGGGTAGAACACGGCATCGAAGTCTTGTGCCGACAGCCCGGCCAGCTTGTGAGTGCCTGCCAGCTGCGCCTGTGCGGCCGGGTCAGCCTTGAAGCGGTGGGTGGCCTCGGTTTGCGAGGCCGGGTCATCGCTTTTGGGGTCCAGCGGCGGCTGGCCACCCAACGGGGATGCCAGAATGATGTCGGCACCCACATCCTTGAACACGTAATAGGGCGCAGCAAATTCCTCCAGCCAAAAACCGGTTTTGGCGCCGGTGTTGCCGAGTTGGTCATGTGAGGTCAAAACCATCAGTATTTTTTTCATGTGGAGTCCAGTCAGTTAAAAAAGTGGAAAGAAAATGGGGCGTCAGAGCGCGGCTTCCAGCACACGGCGGCTGACCGCCGGGGTCACGTCATTGTGTTCGCCCAGCGCGGTCATGCCATGGGCTTCGAGTTGTTTGAGCACCAGGTCGATGGCCTCAACGCCCAGTTCATAGGCGCTCAGACGGGTGGGCAGACCCATGCGCTCGAAGAAGTCACGGGTGGCGTCAATGGCGGCGGTGATGCGCTGCTCATCACTGCCGGTGTTGATGCCCCACACCCGTTGGCCGTACTGCAACAGTTTGGCGTGTTTTTGCGTGCGCCTTTCTTGCAACATGGCGGGCAGCACAATCGCCAGCGTGCGGGCATGGTCGATGTTGTACTGCGCCGTCAGTTCGTGGCCAACCATGTGGGTGGCCCAGTCTTGCGGCACACCGGCGCCAATCAGGCCATTCAATGCCAGCGTGGCCGCCCACGTCAGGCTGGCGCGGTCGTCGTAGTCTGGTTCGGTGGAGGTGAGCAGGCGTGGGCCAATTTCAACCAGTGTCTGCAATAGCCCTTCGGCAAAGCGGTCTTGCACCGGCGCGTTGGCCGGGTAGGTGAGGTATTGCTCCATGGTGTGCACAAAGGCGTCCACCACGCCGTTGGCCAGTTGCCGGGTGGGCAGGGTGTAGGTTTTGGTGGGGTCCAGCACGGCAAATTTGGCAAACAACTGAGGGCTGCGAAACGGCAGTTTGGCGCCGATGTCATGCCGGGTAATGACCGCGCCGTTGTTCATTTCTGAGCCGGTGGCAGGCAGGGTCAGCACGACACCGAATGGCAGGGCTTGAGCGATGTTGCGCCCACCTTTGCGCAGGATGTCCCAGGCGTCGCCTTCAAACGGCACGGCCGCAGCGATGAATTTGGTGGCATCAATGACCGAGCCGCCGCCGACCGCCAGCAGAAAGTCAAAGCCTTGCGCACGCACCATCTGCACGGCTTTCATGGCAGTGTCAAAACTCGGGTTGGGCTCAATGCCGCTGAAGGTGCTGTGGGTGCGTGCGCCCAAGGCCTGACGCACCTCCGCCAGGGTGCCGGTTTTTTCGGCACTGGCGCCGCCAACAAGAATCAGGACTTTGGCCGCTGCGGGCACCAGGCTGGACAGGTCGCCGATGCGGTCTTTGCCGAAGGCGATGTGGGTGGGGTTGTAGAAATCAAAATTATTCATGGCAATTGGAGTGGGTGCAATGGGTTGATGAAAGATGAAAGTAGACCGGTCGTCTAGCAATTTTGGAAAAAAAACGGAGGCAAGCCGCGGGCGCTAATGGGCCGGCGAGCCCAGCCATTGCTCGGTGCTGGCCAAGGCGTGCACAAAGGGTGAGCCATCGCGGCGCAATTTGGCCAGCAGGCTGGCTCCCAGCCAGAGTTCATACAGGGTCAATGCGGTTGACTCGGCCACCAATGACCGCGGCACGGACCCATCGGCCCTGGCATCCTCCAGACACTGGGCAATGCGCTGCACCACTTGGTCAGTGCCGTCGCGCAAGGTCCGGCGCATGGCCTCGGAAATATCGGCCACCTCAGCGCTGAGTTTGACGATCAGGCACTTGCTGCCGGCGCTGGCGTTGTCGCAACCTGCGGCAGAAATGTCGCATTGGCTGATGTTCCAGTAGGACCAATATGCCATCAGGCGTTGCCGGGCCGTCGTGCCGTCAGGTTTTAGCAGGCCGTCAAGTCGGGCCAAGTAGGCATGGATATAACGGGTCAGGAGCACCTCTCCAAAACGCTCCTTGGAGCTGAAGTAGTGGTAGAACGAGCCCTTGGGCACGCCAGCCACAGAGAGTATTTCAGCCAGGCCTACACCGACAAAACCTTTGCTCGCAATCAGGCGCTCCCCGCAATCGAGGATGTGGTCTCTGGCGGATGATTGTTCGATGAGCATGGACGGATTGTATCAAAGTAGACCAGTCGTCTAGTGAATGACTGTCAAACCCTCTGATTCGTTGGGGTTGTTCTGAAATGCTCTTATATTAATAGCTAATTACGCAATAAATACAATGGCTACAGGTCACTTTCTTATGGATAAGGGATTGCGCACAGCGCCGGGCATGCGGGAAGTCAGGCGACAAAAATCCCTGCTTTTCAGTCGTAGCGGTGGGTCCAGATCAGATCGATGGCGCTTTGTTCGCCGGTTTGTGCACGCAGTGTCAGCCGCTTAGAGAGGTCGTAAAAAATGGTAAAGACGCCCATGGTGCCCGCCAGACCGCTCTCGTAAGCCACATAAAAATCATTGCCCAGGCGCTTGCCTAGGGTCACGGTGGCACCGCTGGTGGTCTCGCCCGAGCTGCCTTTAAAACTCAGTTCGTCCAGGCCGAGCGCTTGGGTCAGGCTGGCCGTTGGCCCTTGGCCGCTGCCGCCGAGCAAGGCCAGTGCCGCCTGCTGCAGCAAGGCGGCTTCGCCACCGCTGCCACTGGCGGAGCGGCCCAGCACCAGCCAGGCGAGTTTTTCTGCCTCAGGCAATTCAGGTTCGGCGTACAGGCGCACGATCGGTGACAAGGCGGTGCCCAGCACCTGCACGCCCACGCGCTGGCTGATTTTGGGGCGAATCGCCAGGATGTCGAGTGCCGGGTTGTCCACCGGGCCATAAAAGCGCAGCAGACCTTGCTCGATGTCCAGGCGCTGGCCGTAAGCCTGGTAGGTGCCGCGCACGGTGCGCACGGTGCCGGTCAACGTGGGCTTGGCCGTGCCCACCGCGCGCAATTCAAGCTCGCCTGACAACCGGGTTTCGAGGCCACGCCCGCGCACCTGAAAGCTCGGGCCCAAGTCGAGCGTGACCAAGATGTCATGGGTGATGGTGCTGGCAGGGCGCTGGGCAGCGTCAGGTGCGGCGGCCTTGGCAGACGGCTTGGGTGGGGTCAACGCCTCTTGTTCTGCTTGTGCGGCAGATGGCCGCACCACCACGTCGTCGCCCAGCACGGGCACACTTTGACTGGGCAGCGTGAGCAAGGCCTGGTCGGCGCTGACCTTGCCGCGCAGGGTGAGCAGGGTGTCGTTGAGTTGCGCCGACAGTTGGCCCGAAACGGTGATGCGGCGGTCAGAACGGGTGCTCAAGCGCAACGCCCGGGCGTTGGCTGCAAGTGAGATTTGCACACGCTGCGCCATCGGTTGGTCAGGTTTGCCAGCAGGCAACCAGCGGGCCATGCCGGTGATTTTGACCATGCCGCCCGCAGCGCCAGTTGGGCCATATAGCGTGAAGTCTTCGATGTTGAGCTGTTGGCCTTCCAGCCGGGCGGTCAGGCTGCCTTGCTGGAAATCAATGCCGTCGGCCACCGAGCGCACCGCCAGGTCTTTGGCTTGCAGCGTGCCGCGCCACTGCGGCGACTTGCGTGTGCCGGTGAGCGTGGCATCGGCATCCAGCGTGCCACGCAAGCGCCAACCCGGTGGCGCCAGTGCAGACCAGGCATCCACCGGCGGCAACTGCATTTGCAGGCTGCCACCCAGCGGCGCATCGGCAGCCCAAGCCCAACCCTGAGACGCCTGAAGCTGGGTGCTGAAGGCCAGCAGCGCCTTGCCGGCGCGCGCGCTGTCCCAGCGCAGGCTGCTTGAGAGCTGCTCACCGTCGAGGTTGATGTTGAGCCGGGCTTCCTGCATGCCGGCGGGCAAGATCTGCTTTTGGCTGGCGTCCGTGCTCAGGCGCAGGTCGCCCGAACTGCGTTCCAGCATGGCGCTCAGGTGCAGCATGTCGGTGTATTTGGCGTCCCAACTGCCCGCCAGGATCAGGTCACTGCTCAGCCCCAGGTCGGCCATGCTTTTGTCGCTGACGGCATCGAGCCAGGCCAGCGGCAGCTGGCTGAGGGTGCCCTGGCTTTGCCAACGTGCTTGGGTGGTGGCTTGCCGGCCCACTGGCAGCTGTTGTGGCGACCATTGGGCGGGCTGCCAGCTCAAGCGCGCCGTGCCCGGCAGGGGGCCGGTAAGTTGTGCCGTGCCGCTGCCCACGGAAAGTGTTTGGGCAGCGCCGCTTTGCAGCCAGTCCAGCGTGATGGCTTGGCTGGTAGGGCCGGCTTTGCTGGCCGCATCACCCGCGCTGCCACTGTTGCCCGTGTCGGCATTCTTGCTGCCCGTACTGCCTGTGGTGAATGTCCACAGGCCAGGCCGCGCTGCGTTCTGTGTGCGCAAGGTGAGGGCGTTCAAGCTGCCTTGCCAGTGTTGGGCGGTGTGCTGCCCGCCGCTGGCCTGGGCCTGCCAGTGAACTTGCCGGGTGCCGATGCCAGCCTGGCCTTGAGTGCTGAGCTTGAGGTCAGCCAAGCTGCCGCTCAGGTCGATCTGAGCGTCTCGCAACTGGCCGTCTTGTGGCGCATCGGGTTGGGTGGCCGGGTTGTTGCGCCAGTTCAGCTGCGGGGCGCGCAATTTGGCGTCCAGCCGTAAGGCTTTGCCTTGTTGCTGCCAGCCGCCTTGCCAGTTGGCTTGAAGCTGCGCTGCACCCATCAAGCGCGTGCCTTGTAAGGCGTTGGCCACAACCGGCCAGCGCGTGAGCCAGCGGGTGACAAGTGCAGCATCTGTTACATCTACGGCCAGGCTGCCTTGGCCTTTGTCACTTGCCAGATGACCGTCGAGCGTGCCGTGCGCTCCGGGCAGTGTGAGCGCCAATTGGCCTTGCGTGGCCTGGGTGATGGTCTGGTAGGCAAGCTTGCCCTCCAGTTGGGCATCTTGCGCGTCAAGGCGCAGGGCGCTCAGGGTCAGCAGCGGGTCGGCCCACAGGCCCGTGGCTTGCAGGCTCTGCAATTTCAGGGCTTGCAGGCTGTCTGGCAAGGGCGTGGCTTTGGCGGGTTTGAGCTTGGCGGGATCAGCCTGAAGCTGTGCGGAAAAGCTGATGCCATTGGTGGCTTGCTCGGCTTGAAGCTTGCCGCCCAGGGCGCCACTGGCCAGACGCGTGTCGATGGCGGCCGGGTTCAGGCCTTGCAGGCTGGCGCTGCCTTGCCACAGGCCTGCATTGAATTGGCCGGCCCCCGTGACGCTGCCGCCAGCGCCCGTGGCCCGCCCGGACCGCAGCAGCCATTGGTTTTGGTCGTAGGCCACATCGGCCTGCAGCGTGTTCAGCGGCAGACGCTGCTGGTTCCATGGGCCGGGCAGGGCGTTGGTCAGGCTGACCTTGGCCTGCCAGGCGTCACCCGCAGGCGTTACGCTGGCCTCGCCGGTGAGCAGGGTCTGCGGCGCCTGTGGCCACAGCGCGGCCAGGTTCAGGGCTTGCCACTGGGCGTTGGCCAGTGTCACGGGTTGCGCTTGCCAGGGCTGCAGGCGGGCGGACAAGGTGGCTTGCATGGCCTCGGCCTGGGTCTCGCGGGACGTTGTTGGTCCGGCAGGCAGCTCTGGCGTCAAGGTGGCTTGCAGCGCCAGCACGGCTTGTGCCCCGCTGAGTTCGCCTGTGAGCTTGGCGGTGGCGGCCACCGTTAAAGGCGTCTGACTGGACGGTACGGTGGTGGCCACCTGCCCGTTGGCCTGCAGGGAAAGCGCCATCGGGGCGCTGGCCTGCAGCTCGCCACCCAGTTGGTAGGTTCCTGATGAAATACGCACCTGGCCCTTGTCGATCTTGTGTGAGTAGCTATCAAAAATATATTGACCACTGAGCTCGGTGGCCTGCAGCGTGGTGGCACCTGTCCAAGTGACGGAGGCCACCTTGAACGGCACATCGAGGGTGATCGGTAGCCTCAAGTCGGTCGGTGGCGTGGGCGGCGTGTTGCTGTCGTTTGTGCGCTGGTCATCAATTTTGAGCGACGCAACGGTGAGCGCACTGAGCCGGAGTTGCTTGTTGAAAAGCGGGCCAAGCGTCCAGGCCACGCCAATGTCTTGGGCCTCAACACTGAGCTCGCCGCGGCTCCAGCGCAGCCAGCCGATGTGTCCACCACCTTGCAACGAGCCCCGAACGTCTTTCGCTTCCAGCGTTTGATCGGCCGGCAAAAACCGCTGCAGCCGTGTCAGCAAGGTGGCCAGCGAGCTCTCAGAACCGCTCCACAGCCAAAGGGCGCCAGCAAGTGCCAGCACCGTGACGAGGGTGGCGGCCAGCAGTTTCAGGCTCAGTCGCAGGGCGTTCATCAGAAGGTAAAGCCCAGGTTCATGTGCAGGCGAAGGCGCTGCACATCGACACCGTAGGCCAGGTCAATTTGCAGCGGCCCCACCGGGCTCTTCCAGCGCGCGCCCACCCCCACGCCCACCTTGGGCGTGAGATCGGCGGGCCGGTTAGCCACCGCACCCGCATCCACAAACACGGTGCTTTCCCAATCGCTCAAGTTGCCGTTGATGCGAATCGGACGCTGCCACTCGATGCTGCCCGTGGCCAGGTAACGCCCGGCGGTGACGCTGCCGTCTGCCAGCGTGACGCCAATGTCGTGCAGGCCGTAGCCGCGCACGCTGTTGTCACCTCCTGCCAAAAACAACTGGGTGCTGGGCAGGCCGCTGCTGTCTTTGGCCATGATTGCGCCAGCCGATGCGCGCATGGCAAGGCGACCGGCACCGGCTTGTGTGCTACCGCCACGGCCCAGTCCCAAAAAGCCTTGCCAGCGCGTCAGCAGCCGGGTGTACGCCTGGGGGTCATTGCCCAGCGTGGTGCCGCCGCCCACTTCTGCGCCCCAGCCCCAGCCGCTTGACGGGAACGGCAGGCTGTCGTAGTAGCGCACGGCAAAGGCGTAGTTGGCGCTGATGGATTGGGCAATCACTGGATCCGTGGTGTCGGTGTCCACCGATTCGGCGCGGTCGTATTGCACATACAGGTTGCGGTCGATGCGTTCGTTGCTTTGTTTGCGCCCGCCGCGCAACTGCTGGCTGGTGACGTTCCGGGTGCCCAGCAACTGGTTTTGCAGCAGCCCCGAGACCGCCCAACGCCAGTTGGCCAGGTCGGGCGGTGCGGTCAGCTCCGTGCCAATGGCACGGTTGTCGCGTTCAAGCTGCAGCTTGCTCAGGGCATGCCAGCCAATGCCCGGCACCTTGTTGTGGGTGTGTTCGAGCGAGAGGCGCGGCCCGCGGTCGGTGCTGGCGCCCACGCCGACCACAATTTTTTGCAGGCGTGCCTCGCGCAGCTTCACCAGCACCTGAGCCGCATCGGGGTGGGCGGTGTCGATCGTGATGAACACCGATTCAAAGAAGCCGCTGTCTGACAGTCGCTGCTGGGCGGCCACCAGCTCGGCCTGGCTGTAGTCTGCGCCGGGACTGATGCGGGCAAGACGCTGCACCAGCTCGGCGTCATAGCGTGACAAACCTTCGATGCTCAGGGCGCCCAGGCGGTAAGCCGGGCCCGAGTCCAGTGTGAGTGCTAGGCGCGCCTGGTGGGTGTCAGGGTCAATGTCGGCCAGCGTGTGGCTAACACGCCCGGTCGGGTAACGCAGTGTGGTGAGCTGGCGCAAGGCTTGCAGTTTGGCCGCGTCCCACGCCGCTTGTGTGAAGCGGTTGCCAGCGCGCAATGGCCAACTGGCAAGGATCTGCTCGCGCTGCGCCGCGGCTGCGGCATCATTGGCAATGGCGCCCGCGAATTCGATGTCGACCTGGGTCACGCGGGTGGCCACACCTGGCAGCACCGTGATGTTGACCACCGGCCAGGGCGTGCCCGCGTTGGCCGGCTGGCGTGCGAGGGTGATGGCGGGCGAAAAATAGCCCAGGGTGCCGACGAGTTTGCGGGCATCTTGCTCGGCCAAGCTCAGCAGTCGGTCCAATTCGTCCTCACTGAGGTCGGTGAGTTCGCGGTAACGCTGCAGTTCCAAATGGCGCGTGAGGAGCAGTTTGATGTCATCGGGGGCTTCGATATGGACCACAAAGGCGGAACTGGCTGGCGCCGCCGTGGTCACTGGCGTTGCATCGCCGTCAGGCAAAGCCATCGATGGCGTGCCCGTATCGATGGATGGTTCGCTGCCATTGCTCTGGGTTTGCGCCGTTGCGGTCACAGGCAGCGCAAGCAGCAAGCAGACCAGCAGATAAATTGGCCTCATTTGCTCAAGAGCCTCATGGTGTCTTCCAGCCCTTTGAGCGTCAGCGGGAACATGCGCCCACTCATGAGCTGCTGCACGATGCTGATGCTCTGGCGGTATTGCCACACGCCCTGCGGCTCAGGGTTGATCCAGGCGAATCTGGGGAAAGCGCTGGTGAGCCGCCCAAGCCACGCCACACCGGCTTCTTCGTTGCTGTATTCCACGCTGCCGCCAGGCTGCAAAATTTCATAGGGGCTCATGGTGGCGTCGCCGATGAAGATCAATTTGTAGTCTTTGTTGTACTTGCGGATGATGTCCCAGGTGGGGAACTTTTCGGCATAACGGCGCCGGTTGTTCTTCCACATGAAGTCGTACACGCAGTTGTGAAAGTAATAAAACTCCAGGTGTTTGAATTCGGCCTTGGCGGCAGAAAACATCTCTTCGACACGGGTGATGTGTTCGTCCATGGTGCCACCCACGTCCATCAACAGCAGCACTTTGACGTTGTTGTGCCGCTCGGGAATCATCTTGATGTCCAGATACCCGGCATTGGCGGCGGTGGCGCGGATGGTGTCGGGCAAGTCCAGTTCTTCAACGCTCCCTTCGCGGGCAAATTTGCGCAGGCGGCGCAGCGCCACCTTGATGTTGCGCGTGCCGAGCTCCTGGGTGTCGTCGTAGTCTTTGTAGGCGCGCTGTTCCCACACCTTGACCGCGCTTTTGTTTTTACCGGCACCACCGATGCGGATGCCCTGCGGGTTGTAGCCGCCATGGCCAAACGGGCTGGTGCCGCCGGTGCCAATCCACTTGCTGCCGCCTTCGTGGCGTTCCTTTTGTTCTTCGAGGCGCTTTCTGAGCGTGTCCATGAGCTCGTCCCAGCCCATTTTTTCAATTGCGGCTTTTTCTTCGGGGCTGAGGTTGAGCTCCAGCGTTTTCTTGAGCCAGTCCAGCGGGATGTCTTTGGTGAAGTCGGTCACCAGTTCAATGCCCTTGAAGTAGGCTGAAAAAGCCTTATCGAACTTGTCGTAATGCTTTTCGTCCTTAACCAGCGTGGCGCGGCTCAGGTAGTAAAAGTCCTCGATCTTGTAGCCGCTGGCGGCCTCGGCATCGTCATCAGATTGAGCCGTTTTGGGCCCGACCACACCGAGCTTCAAAGCCTCCAGCAGGGTTAGGAATTCCTTGACGGACACCGGCAGCTTGGCGGCGCGCAGGGTGTAGAAGAAGTCGATCAGCATGGGACGGGTCCAGGTTCAAAGCCAGTTCTCGACCTTGAGGCCGGGCACGCGGGAGAACTCGCTGGTGTTGTCTGTGACCAGCACCAGTTTGTGGTGCAGGGCTTCGGCGGCGATCCAGGTGTCGTTGGGCCCGATGGGGGTACCGGCCAGTTCCAGCTGCGAGCGAAGTTGCGCGTAGGTGTCAGCAATGCGACTGTTGATGCTCAGTAACTCAGAGCTGGAACGAATGGCCTCGATCACCGCCAGTCGCTTGGGCGTGCGGTCACCTTTGTAGTAGCCCACCTGCAGCTCACCCAAAACAATCGGTGACAGGGCAAGGCGGCTACGTTCCAGTGCTTCAAAGCGTTTGACCAGTCCCGCGTTGGAGCGACGAATCAACGCGCTCCAGATGTTGGTGTCAAGTAGATAACGGTCAGTGGCGCTCGTCATGTCCGTCACCAAGCTGCCACAGGCTCCGCCGGGCCTTCGTCACCGATGTCAGGCCAGTCTTCGATGATGGGCAACTTGTCCAGAAACTCTTTCATCGTTTGAGGCGCTTCACGCAACACGATTTCATCGCCCCGGCGCTCGATGGTGACGCGCTTGGAATGCAACTGAAACGCCTTGGGCAAACGCACGGCCTGGCTGTTGCCCGACATGAAAACGGCGGCGGTGGTCACGGTCATGGTGTGCTCCCAAAATGCAATATACGAATTGTATATGGTTTACATGAATGGCTGATTTTGTCATGCCCTTGCAGTGGATTTAAACCCGCAGCGCACGTCGTGTACCTGACGACGCGAGTGTCCCCCGGCTTTGGGCTGGCCCAAAGCCTCCTCCTTGATTTGGCAAAACCCCAAGTCCACGCTACATCAGCTACCCAACGCACGCTGCTCGCCGCGTTCGGGGCAGTCAACGGGGTTTGTTCAGCAGGTAAAGCAACTGCGCCTTGACTTCCGGCCATTCGCCGTTACGCATGCTGTACATCACGGTGTCGCGGATGGTGCCGTCGCGCCGCAGCGCATGGCCGCGAATCACGCCGTCTTTTTTCGCGCCCAGACGCTCAATGGCAGTTTGCGACGCAAAGTTGAAGTTGTCGGTGCGCCAGCCCACCACGTGGCAGCCCAGCGCCTCGAATGCATGGGTCAGCATCAGCAGCTTGCAGGTGGTGTTGACGTGACTGCGTTGAGCGCTTTTGGCATACCAGGTCCAACCAATTTCGACGCGTTTGACGGCAGGCACGATGTCGTGAAAGCTAGTGCAGCCCAGCACGTTGCCGGTGTCGGTTTCAGTGACGGCAAACGCAAAGCGGTTGCCCGCCTCGCGCATGGTCAACGCGTCGTCAATGTACTTGCGGGAGTTCTCCGGCTCAGGCACCGAGGTCACGCGAATACGCCACAGCTCACCATCAGCCGCAGCGGCGCGCAGGCCAGCTTCGTGGTCAAGGGACAAGGGCACCAGGCAGATGCCGCGCGCGGTCAAGATGACAGGTTCAACAAAAGCCATTCAGTTTCTCCAAAATGCGCCCAGGAACGCCAGTCCGTCCAGAATAGTCCACCAAAGCTCAGCGGTTGCGGCTT
Organism: Burkholderiales bacterium; assembly: GCA_038207945.1. Classification (GTDB taxonomy): domain Bacteria; phylum Pseudomonadota; class Gammaproteobacteria; order Burkholderiales; family Burkholderiaceae_C; genus Rhodoferax. The sequence continues at coordinate 56,260 of JBBQZG010000002.1, read as the reverse complement.
TGCATGAACACCAGCTTCTCAAAAAGCGTCACGTCCTGCTCATTTTTCAGCAGCGCACCCACCAGCGGCGGCACCGCTACCTTGTCGTCTTGCGTTTGCAAGGCTGACAAGGGAATGTCTTGCGCCATCAGCAGTTTGAGCCAGTCCAGAAATTCGCTGGTGGAGGGTTTCTTTTTCAGCCCTGGCAGGTTGCGCACGTCAAAAAAGGTCTTCATGGCGGCGCTGAGCAATTCAGCTTTCAGGCCGGGAAAGTGCACATCCACAATCTGCTTCATGGTGGCGGCGTCAGGAAACTTGATGTAGTGAAAGAAGCAGCGGCGCAAAAAGGCATCGGGCAGCTCTTTTTCGTTGTTGGAGGTGATGAACACCAGCGGTCGGTGTTTGGCGCGGACCAGCTCTCGGGTCTCGTAGCAGTAAAACTCCATGCGGTCGATTTCGCGCAGCAAGTCGTTGGGAAATTCAATGTCGGCCTTGTCGATCTCGTCAATCAGCAGCGCCACCGGCTGCTCTGCCGTAAATGCTTGCCACAACACGCCTTTGACGATGTAGTTGTGGATGTCGCGCACGCGCTCACCACCGTCCAGGTTGGAGAGTTGCGAATCGCGCAGGCGGCTCACCGCGTCGTATTCGTACAAACCTTGTTGCGCCTTGGTGGTGCTTTTGATGTGCCATTGCAGCAGTGGCAGGTTCAGTGCCGTGGCCACTTCTTCGGCCAACATGGTCTTGCCGGTGCCGGGCTCACCCTTGACCAGCAGCGGGCGCTGCAGGGTGATGGCGGCGTTGACCGAGAGCATCAGGTCAGCGGTGGCAACGTAGTTTTGGGTACCTTGGAATTTCATGGTGTGTGCGTCAGGGAAGGGTGGTCTGGATGCCATAGAGTGGCGTTTATCGGGGTGTCACTCACATCAATATCGGGTTTACGCCATAGCGTGAGCACGGGCTGGCTCCCTATAATTGTTTGATATTTATCAATTCAAACAAGCCCTTCTACGGATTGTCTTAGCAAAATGAAAAAAATTCTGTTAACCGTGTCGTCTCTGCTTGTCGCTTGTGCGACCACCGCGGCCGCCTACGCGCAAGGTATCAAGGGCGATGCCGCGGCAGGGTCTCAAAAAAATGCGCTGTGTGTCGGCTGTCACGGCATCAAAGGCTACCACATCAGCTTTCCTGAGGTGCATCAGGTACCCAAAATTTACGGTCAGGGCGACGGGTACATTCGGGCGGCACTGCATGCCTACAAAACCGGCGAACGCAAGCACCCTTCCATGCGCACGCTGGCCTCCAGTTTGAGCGAGCAGGACATTGCTGACCTGGCTGCCTTCTATTCAGGTAGCGGCACCGGTGCCACATTGCCTGCGGCGGCTGCCGAAGGTTCGGCAAAAGCGGCAGAGCTTGTCATCAAGGGGGGGTGTGCCTCATGCCATGGGGCAAATTTGAGCAAGCCGATTGACCCCGCCTACCCCAAGATTGCCGGCCAGCACAGCGACTATTTGTTTGTGGCCCTGCGGTCCTACAAAATCAACGACAAACCCATGATTGGTCGCAGCAACGCCATCATGGGCGGCATCGCCAAGCAGTTCTCCAATTCGGAATTGAAGGTGCTTGCCGATTACGTGGGTGGTTTGCCCAGTGAAATGCAAACAATTCAGCGCGACCGCCTGAAATAAATACGTTCAGTCTCGTGTGGCGTGGCGCTGCACGCAGGCCACATAGGCTTCACCGTCAGGCGGACGCCCGGCACGCTGGCTGTCCCAGATCATTTGCCCCAGGCAGTCCATGGCCGCGTGGTGCGCTTCATGCAATGAATCGCGGCGGTGGGTGAGCAATTCCACGGCTTGGCGAATGCCGCGCGGCTGGTCAATGCTGCACTGCTCGCTGATGGACAAGTGCATGGACAAATGCAGAAAACCGTTGGTCTTGCCTTCTTCGACTTGGCCCATGGCGGCCAGGGCGGCATCCATATCTGCCAGTTCGGCGTGGTATTCGGGGTGTTCGTCAATCCATAGACTTGCGATGGTTTCTATCGCTTCCATCGATTGCCCTGCACGGGCTTTGGCGTGAACAGCGCAGAAGAATCGGCGTACATCGGCTTGTGTGGGGTTGAACATGGTGGGGCGAATTGTCGCGTGCTAAGGCCTAGTCGACCCGCCAGGCGGGCAAATTCCAGTTGCGCCAGACGGCCATGCCGCGCAAACCTGCGGTGATGACGATGCACGATATCAACAACAGCCAGCCTGGCGCATCCAGTTGCCATAGGCCCACATACGCAAAGCCACCGGCAAATGCACATACCGCATAGGGTCGGTGGTCGCTGAACGCGGTTGGAATCTCATTGCACACAATGTCGCGCAGCACGCCGCCAAACACGCCAGTGATCACACCCATCAGCACCGCCACCAGCACCGCCACCAGCACGGGCATCTGGCTCAGCAGCGCCTGGTGCACGCCGGTCGCAGTAAACAGCCCCAGGCCCAGCGCATCAGGCCACTCAATGGCTTTGCGGGTCAGGTCAAAGTGCTGACTGCGCAGGAACAACATGGCCAGCAAACACAGGGCAAGCACGCCTCACAACATGTCCACGTGGCGAACCCAGAAAAAGGGCCGCTGATCAAGCAACAAGTCGCGCAGCGTGCCGCCGCCAAAGGCCGCCAGAAAGCCCACCACGCAGACCCCTACAGCATCCAGGAGCTTTTGCGCTCCCACCAAAACCCCCGACAATGCAAACGCTGCTGTGCCCGCCAATTCGATGGCAAAACGCAGGCTTTCTCCCCAACGTTGGAGGCTGTCACTGTGGGCAGTGTTCATTTTTCAAATTGTCGCGCTATGGCCTTGCCCGAAACTTATCCCTTCATCACCGACCCTTACTTTTACCTAGCCACTGTGCCTGCTGTGCTGCTGCTGGGGGTGAGCAAAAGCGGTTTTGGCGCCGGTTTTGGGTCACTGGCGGTGCCGATGATGGCGCTGGCGGTGAGTGTGCCGCAGGCGGCGGCTATTTTGATGCCGGTGCTGCTGCTGATGGATGTACTGGGCATGGCGGCGTTTCGCAAAGACTTTGACCTGAAGCTGCTCAAATTCCTGATTCCGTGGGGTCTGGTGGGTATTGTGGTTGGCGCGCTGTTGTTCAAGCTGCTCAACGCCCACACGGTGGCCGGCATTGTGGGAGGCTTTACCTTGCTGTTTCTGGCGCAGCGCCTGCTGTTTCCGCCCAAGGCGGACAGCCCGCCACCGCCGCGTTGGCTGGGCGCGATTCTGACGGCCACCTCGGGCTTTACCAGCTTCATCGCCCATGCTGGCGGCCCGCCAGTCAACGCTTACATGATCCCGCTGCGGCTGTCTCCGATCCGCTTCACCGCCACCATGGCGTTTTTCTTTTTTGTCATCAATCTGGCCAAGTGGCTGCCCTATGCCTGGCTGGGTCTGCTGGACTGGCGCAACTTTGCAACGTCCATGGTGCTGTTGCCGATTGCGCCGGTTGGTGTGTGGGTCGGTGTGCGGTTGGCGCGGCGCATCAGCCAGCTGCTGTTTTACCGTTTTTTGTACGCCGGTATGTTCCTGACCGGGGTCAAACTGCTGTCGGACGCGGTATGGTAAGTGCTATTATTTATATAGCTACTAGCGCTTTATAAATATGGGCTATAGGCTAATTTCTTATAAATTTTTTGAGAGAGGTGTGGCAAAGCCGTTTTGCCGCCAGGCTTCAAACACCGTCACCGCCACGGCGTTCGACAGATTCAAGCTGCGCTGGCCAGCCAGCATCGGCAGTTTGATGGCTTGCCCCGGCACAAAAGACTGGCGCACGGCCTCACTCAGCCCCTTGGTTTCCGAGCCAAACACCAGGTAGTCGCCCACTGTAAAGTGTGCATCAAACACACTTTGGCTGCCGCGGGTGGTCATGGCAAACAGGTGCGCTGGCGCGGGCTGCTCAGCATCCAGAAACGCCTGCCAGTCGGCGTGGCGCGTGACGGTGGCGTACTCGTGGTAGTCCAGCCCGGCACGGCGCATGTGCTTGTCTTCCATGGAAAAACCCAGTGGTTCCACCAGGTGCAAGGTGCAACCAGTGTTGGCCGCCAGACGGATGACGTTGCCGGTGTTGGGGGGGATTTCGGGCGCAACCAGAACAATATGAAACATGGCTCAATTGTCGCCCACCACACTCATTCAGTCCGCGCAAAGACCAAGCCTGAGATGTGGCTGGCCCCCGCAGCGCGCAGCACCCGTGCCGCCGCATAAAGCGAGGCGCCGGTGGTCATCACGTCATCCACCAGCACCACGCGGGCACTTTTGACAAGGTGGGCCAGCAAGGGATCAACTGCAAAGGCCTGGTCCAGCGCGCTCAGACGTTGTTGGCGCTTGAGCGTGTGTTGTGCGGGTGTATTCTGAATGCGCAACAGCACATCGGCGCGCGTCTTGCTGGCGTTCATCGCGCGTGCCAGCAGCAGCGCTTGGTTGTAGCCGCGTTCTGCCAGCCGTTGCGGGGAGAGCGGCATGGGCAGCACGACATCAGCGGCGTCCAGCGTGGGTTCGACCCAGGGTGTGGCCTGCATCAGGGTGGCAAAACTGCGCACCAGGCCACACTGGTCATGAAATTTGAAGTCGGCAATCAGATCCGACCATGGGTAGGCATAAGCGGCGGCGGCCAGACAAAGGTCCAGCGGGGGTGGGTTTTTCAGGCAGGCGCCACATTGCGGCATACCGTGTGGCAAGGGCAGGGCACACGTTTTGCAACGTTGCTGCGGCTGGGCGAATTGCCCCACGCAGTCTTCACACACGGCTTGTGTGGGCCAGCGGTGGCACACCCGGCACTGGCTGGGCAGCGCGGCAATCAGCCCTGAGAACAAGTTGACAAACATGACTCAATATACTCGCGGCAAAACAAATCCTGCCATGGCCAATCTTCACCCACCCACCATTGACCCCCAGGCGGCCCGCCGCTGGTTCGAGATGCCCACGAGCGCGTCGCCCTGGCTGCATGAAGAAGTGGCGAAGCGGATGCAAGAGCGCCTGGATTGGATCAAGCAACAACCCGACAGTTGGCTGCATTGGGCGCCACTCAACGGCGGCTTGCAGGCGCATGGCTTGCTGGCCGAACGTTACCCGAAGGCCACTTGCACCGTGCTGGAGACCACGCCGGCGCGGGCGCAACATGTCAAACGCATTCTGGCGCAACCTTGGTGGACAACCCAGCGTTGGCTGCAGCAACGGGCGCAGGTCAGCACCCAGGTGACGCAGCCAGCACAGATGCTTTGGGCCAACATGAGTCTGCACATGGCGGCTGACCCGCAAACGCTGATGGCACAGTGGCAGCGCGCGCTGCAGGTGGATGGATTCTTGATGTTTTCCTGCCTGGGGCCGGACACGCTGCAAGAGTTGCGCGCGCTTTACCGCTCTCTGGGTTGGCCCACTCCCAGCCATGAATTCACCGACATGCACGACTGGGGTGACATGCTGGTGGGCGCCGGCTTTGCCGAGCCCGTGATGGACATGGAGCGCATCACACTCACGTTTGACAGTCCGGAGCGGCTGCTGCAAGAGTTGCGTGGCCTGGGGCGCAATTTGCACGTGGAGCGCTTCCCTGCATTACGCGGGCGACGCTGGCACGCAGAGTTGCTGGCGGCTGTGGCCAAACAGCCTTTGCAGCTGACCTTTGAGGTGGTCTACGGCCATGCGTTCAAGCCTGCGCCACGCTTGACGGTCCGTGCCCAGAGTGAAATCTCTTTGGCTGAGATGCGTGCTGCGCTGGTTCGCAGCAAAGCGATGGGTGCAACATCTGCACCCAAGGGAGGCAAGGATGACTGAGTTTGGTTTTCGCTGGGCGCTGATGGTGGCCTGCCTGCTGATTTTTATGGTCTCGTTTGCCGCCTTGCTTTGGGCTGCCTGGCGGCACCACCGGGGTGAGACGCCAGAGCGCGTCAATTTTCACAGCTCGCTTGCGGTTGAAATCGCCTGGACGATCGCGCCGGTGGTGATTGTGCTGCTGCTGGTGTGGCCCACCGCGCGCATTTTTTGGACCCCATGACGCCTGATTCGCCTGTGTGGTTCAGAGGGGAGCATGGGGTTTTCCCGTGTAGTTTTTAGCCGATTCGTGGACGATGATCCATTAGAATTGGTTGATAAATATCAAACAGTGAGTCAATCGTTGACCACTTTCCCCCATCAGAAGGACAGCGATTTATGCGTAGCATGTACAAGTTTGGCTTGGGCATTTGGCTGGTGTTAGGCTCGGCTGCAGCGTTGGCTGGTTATGCATTTAATTTTCCTGAGCCCGTGACGCCGATTGCACGGGAGACGCTGCACATGCACAACCTGGTGATGGTCGTGATTTTGATCATGTTCTTCCTGGTGCTTGGCGCATTGATCTACTCGTTTCGTACGCACCGCAAGGGTGCCGGGTACAAGGCCGCCGCTTACAGCGGGCCAGGCAATCGCAAGCAGTGGCTGTGGGTGCTATCACCTTTTTTTGTGCTGGCATTCATTGATTACGTGGTGTTTGGCATCCCGGCCTACCATGCCGTTGTGATGTATGAAGACACCAAGACCGATGCAGAACTGGTGGTCAAGGTCACGGGCAGCCAGTGGCTGTGGCAATACGACTTTCCAGCTGAAGGTGTCAGCTTCACCAGCCGGCTGAGCACACCACGTGACCAGATCGATGCTGGCGCCGCCAAAGGTGAGCACTACCTGCTGGAAGTGGACAACCCGCTGGTGCTGCCGGTGGGGAAAAAGATTCGTTTCATTACCACGTCGAACGACGTGATCCATAGCTGGTGGGTGCCGGCTTTTGGTGTTAAACGTGACGCGGTGCCGGGCTTCCTGCGCGAGTTTTGGGCCACAGTTGAAAAAACGGGCACTTACCGCGGCCAGTGCTCTGAATTGTGCGGCAAGGAGCACGGTTTCATGCCAGTGGTGGTTAACGTGGTGAGTCAGGAAGAATTCACCAAATGGTTGGCCAGCAAAAAAGCCGCTGCAACCCCAGCAGTGCCTACGGCAGCCGTTGAGCCAGTCACCCAAGCGGTGGTCGCCAAGGCACAGTGATCACGACGCATCAAATTTCAGAAATTCAGTAGAAGGAGTTGGCAATGGCACACGATATGGCACATGGCTTGCCGGTGGGTGATTCACACGACGGGCATTACAAGGGCGGATTTCTCCGCTGGTTGGAAACCACCAACCACAAAGACATCGGAATCATGTACCTGATTTTTGGTTTTACCATGCTGTTTGTCGGTGGTGCCATGATTTTGGTGGTGCGCCTTGAGCTGTTTCAGCCTGGATTGCAGTTTGTGCAGCCCGAGTTGTTCAACCAACTCATCACGCTGCATGGGTTGATCATGGTGTTTGGTTTTGCCATGCCAGTGGCCACCGGTTTGGCCAACTACATGTTGCCCATGATGATCGGCGCGCCTGACATGGCCTTGCCGCGGTTGAACAACTGGGGTTTCTGGATTTTGCCGCCTGCTGCCATCATGCTGACACTGCCGTTTTTCCTGGGGATCATGGGCGTTGGGCCTGGCGCTGTGGACACGGGTTGGACGCTGTACGCGCCCCTGTCCATTCAGAGCGGCTGGGGTATGGACTTTGCCATTTTTGCCATTCACATGCTGGGTGTGTCTTCCATTTTGGGCTCCATAAACGTCATTGTGACCATCTTGAACATGCGCGCCCCGGGCATGACGCTGATGAAAATGCCGTTGTTTGCACATGGTTTCCTGATGACAGCCGTGTTGCTGATCACCATCATGCCGGTGTTTGCCGGTGGCGTGACCATGGTGCTGATGGACCGCCACTTTGGCACCCACTTCTTCAACGCCGCTGGCGGTGGTGACCCCGTGTTGTGGCAGCACATTTTCTGGTTCATGGGTCACCCTGAGGTGTACGTGCTGCTGCTGCCAATTGCCGGCGCACTGCCCCATGTGTTTTCGGCGTTTGCCCGCAAGCCCATTTATGGCTACAAGGCACAGGTGTATTCCTTCTGGGCGATTGCTGGCCTGGGCCTGGTGGTGTGGGCGCATCACATGTTCACCAGTGGCATGTCGCTGGGCAGCCAGATCTACTTCATGTACATCACTATGGCGATCTCGTTCCCGCTGGCAGTGCTGTTCTTCTGCTGGATCGCCACGATCTGGCAGGGTTCGATGTCGTTCGAGACGCCCATGCTGTTTGCCCTGGGTTTTTTGGTGCTGTTTGGCTGGGGTGGCTTGACTGGTCTGGCGTTATCGGACGCTGCCGCTGATCCGCAGTACCACAACGCCTACTTTCTGGTGGCGCACTTTCACTACGCGTTTTACCCGTCTGCGGTGATGGGTGCGATGGCGGCGGTGTATTACTGGTTACCCAAATGGACTGGCCACATGCTCAATGAAACGCTGGGCAAGTGGCATTTCTGGGTTGCTGTGGTGGGTTTCAACATCACTTTCATTCCCCAGTTTTTTGTCGGTCTGGCTGGTATGCCACGCCGTATTCCTGACTACCCGGTGATGTTCACCGAGTGGAATATGATCTCCAGTACCGGCGCATTCATCTTGGGGGCATCTCACCTGATCTTTGTTTACAACGTTTACAAGACCATCAAAGGTGGTGAAAAAGCGGGTGACAAGGCTTGGGAAGGCGCTGAAGGTCTTGAATGGACCGTGCCTTCGCCTGCCCCGTACCACACCTTTGAGACCCCTCCTGTCATCAAATGAGCCACCTGATTGAGACGCTCATGAAATTGCCTGAAACGCAAAAAAATGGTTTTGACGCGCAGGAGTGGGACAAGCGCAAGCGCAGCAACAAGCGCTTGGGTTATGTATTTGGGGTCATTGTGTTGGCGGTCTTTTTAGGTTCTATATGGAAATATCGCCCGTTTTGACCAACACCACGGCGGCTGAGCGCCAGCGCAGCAACCTGCGCATGGCGGTCAAGCTGGGGTTTGTGGCACTTTTTTTTGTTGGCTTTGGCTTTGCCATGGTGCCAATGTATAACGTGTTTTGTGAACTCACCGGTCTCAATGGCAAAACCAACAAAGTGGCCATGCTGGCAGACCAAAACACCCAGGTTGATTTGTCCCGGTCTGTCAATGTGGAGTTTTTAAGCCATTCCATGCCAGGTGTCGGATTGACGTTCAAGCCTGACCAGTTTTCTATCCGCATCCATCCAGGTGCGATTTCGCGCATGAATTACACCGTGACAAACACCTCCAATCAGGTCTTTGTCGGACAGGCGGTTCCCAGCGTGACGCCCGCTGTTGCGGCAGCGCATTTTGAAAAGCTGGAATGTTTTTGTTTTAGCCAGCAAACCTTTCAGCCTGGCGAGACCCGTGTGATGCCGGTTGTGTTTGTGGTTAACCCCAAGCTGGACCGTGACTTGGGCACGGTGACCCTCTCCTACGCTTTTTTTGAAGCCATCAAGGCGAAAAGCTGACCTTTAAGGAAAAAAATGACTCACGCAACCCAAACTGCTGCGCGCGGACACTACTTTGTGCCTGCGGCCAGCCACTACTCCACGTATTTGTCGGTGGGTATTTTCATGTTGGCGCTGGGCTTTATCTTCCGCATCAACGGTACGCCAGAGGGCCTCTGGAGCATGTTGCTGGGTGCTGGATTCATCACCTATGTGGTGGTGGGCTGGTTTGGCGATTTGATCAGTGAGAACATGCGTGGTGCCTACACGGCATGGGAAGACCGGTCGTACCGCATTGGCATGGTGTGGTTCATCTTTTCTGAGGTGATGTTTTTTGCCTGTTTTTTTGGTGCTCTGTATTACATTCGCCAGATTTCACTGCCCGAGTTAGGTGGCTACGAGGCCATATTCACACCCTATGAGAAATTCACCAGTGCGTGGCCAAGTGCTGGGCCCATGGGTGACGCCTTCACGCCGATGCATGCCTGGGGTATTCCAGCGATCAACACCATGCTGCTGTTGACATCGGGGGCGACCCTGACCTGGGCCCATTGGGGTCTGATCAAAGGCAAGCGCAGCCAGTTGAATTGGGGTTTGGCCCTGACGGTGGCACTGGGTATGACCTTCATGGGTTTCCAGGTGTACGAATACGCACACGCTTACGCGGAACTGGGCCTGACCTTGGGCGCTGGTGTTTACGGTGCCACTTTTTACATCCTGACTGGATTCCACGGCTTGCACGTCACGCTGGGTACCATCATGTTGATGGTCATGTTGGGGCGCAGCATGAAGGGGCATTTTTCAGAGCACAACCATTTTGCGTTTGAAGCAGTGGCCTGGTACTGGCACTTTGTGGACGTGGTCTGGCTGATTTTGTTTGTGTTTGTTTACATTCTTTAACCGACGTCGCCTGAATCCGGGCGACTGTCCTTCACTCCGCCGCTCATGCTTTGACTTGTCCCGGTATTTTCACCCCCGGCCAGGGATCAGGCCAAAGTAGAAGCTGGCCAGCAGGGCGATAAACAACCCAATCGACAAACTGATGCGCACGGTCAGGGCTTGCACCACCAGTTTGCGCTTGGAGGGGTCGTCGCTCTTGAACAGCATGGCAAGCGCACTGAATAGGCTTACCAAAACCAGTGCCAAAGTCGTCAGAATTAAAATTTTTGCCAGCATTGCAGGTTTTCTGAAAAGTTTCGCTGCATTATGCTCACTTACCATCGGCTCGTGCACCCCATGCGTTTTCAAATTCGGTTGATTCCCACCCTGGCCATGTTGCTGGGTATGGTGATGTTCATTTACCTCGGCTTGTGGCAAAGCGGTAAGGGCGATCGCCTGGCTGCCGAGCTTTCTCAGCGCGCGCTTCGCGGTCAGCTTGGCCCAACGGTGGTTACCGGCCAGTTGCTCGACCCACAGGCTGTGCAGGACGTGCCGTTGGCAGTAGCAGGTACTTTTGAGGCACAACACCAGGTTTTTCTGGACAACCGGCAAGAAAATGGTCAGCCTGGGGTGCACGTCATTACCCCGCTGCACATTGAAGGCAGTGACACCCGAATTCTTGTGAACCGTGGCTGGGTTGGCTGGAGCCAGGGTCGCGCAGTGTTGCCTGTGGTTGCCACACCTGAAGGACGTGTTCAGATTGTTGGCCTGGCCACGGTGCCATCCACCAAAAAATTCTTTTTGATGCCTGACCACCCCGAAGTGCAGGTCGAACTGTGGTCGCGGGTGGACATGCCCCGGTTCGAGAAGATGATTGGTCACCCTCTGCAACCGGTGGTGTTGCAGCAAACCGGCGGCGATGCCTCCGACACGTTGGTGCGCCACTGGGCACCGTCTGAAGATCGTGTGGGCATGCATCGCGGCTACGCATTTCAATGGTTTGGCATGGCAGCTGCGTTGCTGTTGTTTTATCTGTTTGCCAGTTTGCGCAAGTGTGAAGGTTCATGAGTCATCCACGGACAGATGAGACGTTGGGGCTGGCTGTGCATTCTTTGCCCAAGCCCGGAGAAGCCGCTGGTTCCGTGTTGAGTGGGCGCTTGAAACTGTTGGCGATCCTGCTGGCGTGCTCGCTGCCCGTGCTGGTAGCCTACTTTGTGTTTTACGTGGTGCGCCCGCAAGGGGAGGCCGGTTTTGGGGAACTGATTACCCCGGTGCGTCCGGTGCCGCAAGCACAGGCCAGTGGCCTGGATGGCGCCAAGGTGCCGTTGCCTTCCCTTAAAGCGCAGTGGCTGCTGGTCAAGGTGGATGGGGGGGCTTGTGTGCAAGACTGTCAGAAACAACTCACCGTCTTGCGCCAGTTTCGTCTGATGCTGGGCAAAGACATGGACCGCATGGACTGGCTCTGGCTGATCAACGACCAAGCTGCTGTGGACCCCAAACTTGCCGCCAGCCTGAAGCACGACAGTGCCACGGTACTGCGGGTGGACGCAGACACGCTCAACACCTGGCTCCCTGCGCCTGTCGGTCAAGCCCAGCAAGACTTCATTTATGTGGTGGACCCGATGGGCAACACCATGATGCGGTTTCCTTCGCGCCTGGACAGTGCAGCGGCAGCCAAGGCCAAGCGCGACATGGAGCGCTTGCTGCGCGCTTCCCTGGCCTGGGACCCGGCCGGGCGCTGAGGCACACCCCGATGAACGCTCAACCCCTTTACGACCTGACGCCACTGGCCAGCCTGATGGGCGTGGGTGCACTGCTGGCATTGGGACCGTTGGCTTGGGTGTTCTGGCGCACGCGTCACAGCGCGCCGCTGCAACGGGCGCAGGCGTTGCGGCTGTTTACCCTGTTTCTGACGTTTGATCTGGTACTGTTTGGCGCCTTTACCCGGCTCACCGATTCGGGCCTGGGTTGCCCGGACTGGCCGGGTTGTTATGGCAACACCTCACCGCTGGGCGCCAACCACGCCATTGCTGCCGCACAAGCCGCCATGCCGACCGGTCCGGTGACACAAGCCAAAGCCTGGATCGAGATGGTTCACCGTTATCTGGCCACGGGTGTCGGGGCGTTGATTGTGGCGATGACGGTGACAAGCTGGCTGGCCTGGCGTGCAAAAGTCCGCCTGCACCAACCGCAAGCCCTGTCGGACCTGTCGCCTTGGTGGGCCACCGCCACTCTGGTCTGGGTCTGTGTACAAGGTGCATTTGGGGCCTTGACGGTGACCATGAAATTGTTTCCCGCCATTGTCACGCTGCATCTTGCCGGTGCGCTGGTGCTGCTGGTTTTGTTATGTGTGCAGGCGGTGCGCGGCGGCGCCATGCCAGTGCGGCGTCCCCTGTCAGTTTCACTGCGACGATGGACCAGTGTCGTTGCTGCACTGCTTGGGGTGCAGATTTTGCTGGGCGGCTGGGTCAGCACCAATTACGCCGTGCTGGCGTGCAGCGACTTCCCGCTGTGTCAAAACCGTTGGTGGCCTGAGATGAACTTTGCACAGGGCTTTGAGTTGTGGCGGCATTTGGGTATGACATCAGGGGGTGAACCCATCAGCTTTGCCGCGTTGACCGCGATTCACTATGTGCATCGGCTGATGGCCTACCTAGTGCTGACGGTGCTTGCACTGCTGGCGTGGCAACTCAATCGCCATGCGGGCTGGCGCGGTCATAGCCGGATGCTGGCGGTGCTGGTGGGCCTGCAACTGGCCACGGGCTTGAGCAATGTGGTCCTGGACTGGCCGCTGTTGGCTGCGCTGTTGCACACCGGGGGAGCAGCTGCGCTGGTGCTGACGTTAACCTGGATCCTGGCCAACGCGTCGTCGGTGGTGTCCAACGAAGTGACCGCCAAACATGGGACGCGCCAGGCGCTGACCTCAGCGCACCCTGAACCTGAAAGATGTGCGTGAGTACCCTTGCTCGACCGGCCACCATGTCAGCCTTTTCCCAGTATTACGCGCTGACCAAACCGCGTGTGATTCAGTTGATTGTGTTTTGCGCTTTGATTGGCATGGTGCTGGCGGTGCCTGGCGTGCCGTCGTGGCAGGAGGTCGTTGTGGCTGCCATGGCGTGCGTGGGGATCTGGCTGGTCGCTGGTGCTGCCGCCGCGTTCAATTGCATCATCGAAAAAAGCATTGACGCCAAAATGAAGCGTACCGCCTGGCGGCCCACCGCCAAAGGCGAATTGGGCGACCGCCAAACGCTGTTGTTTTCAGCCACCTTGTGCGCCGCTGGTTCAGCGCTGCTGTACTTTGCCGTGAACCCGCTCACCATGTGGCTGACCTTTGCCACTTTCATCGGTTACGCGGTGATTTACACCCTGATTTTGAAACCCCTGACGCCGCAGAATATTGTCATCGGTGGCGCCTCGGGTGCCATGCCGCCGGTGCTGGGCTGGGCTGCCATGGCGGGCAACGTGGGGCCGGAAGCCCTGATTCTGTTTTTGATCATCTTCCTGTGGACACCGCCGCACTTCTGGGCGCTGGCGCTTTACCGGGTGGAAGACTACCGCAAATCCGGCCTGCCCATGCTGCCGGTGACCCATGGCAATGAGTTCACCCGCTTGATGGTGCTGCTCTATACCTTCATCCTGTTTGCAGCGTGCCTGTTGCCGTTCATTTACGGCATGAGTTCGTGGCTGTATCTGGCGGCTGCTGTGGTGTTGAATGCCGGCTTTTGCCTGCATGGTTACTGGCTCTGGCGTGAATACTCTGACCTGTTGGCACGCAAAACTTTTCGCTTTTCGTTGATCCATTTGAGCCTGCTGTTTGCCGCGCTGCTGATTGACCACTATGTGTGACCGTCTGGCGTTGGGCAGGCCAGGTTTATGATTGACCCATGAACAAACGAAACGCTCTTAAATCAATAGCAACTTGCACAATAGCGATGGCGGCTGCAGTCCTGTTTACTGCATGTTCACCAGATGCTCAGAAATTCACCGCGATTGACATCACTGGCGCCGATTACGCCAAAGACTTTGCCTTGACTGACCACAATGGCCAAGCCCGAACGCTCAAGGATTTTCGGGGCAAAGTGGTCATGGTGTTCTTTGGCTACACCCAATGCCCTGACGTCTGTCCGACCTCCATGGCCGAGATGGCCGAGATCAAAAAACTGCTGGGCAAAGATGGTGATCGCGTTCAGGGCCTGTTTGTCTCGGTCGATCCCGAGCGTGACAAGCCCGAGATGCTCAAGGAATATATGGCCGCTTTTGATCCAAGTTTTTTGGCGCTTTACACCACGCCAGAAAAAACTGCCGCACTGGCCAAAGACTACAAGGTGTACTACAAGAAAGTTGACGGCCCCACGCCCACCAGCTACACCATTGACCACACGGCAGGCAGCTATGTGTATGACACCACCGGCAGGCTGCGTCTGTTCACCCGCTATGGCACGAAACCAGAGCTGACGGCAGCGGATGTGAGGCAACTGCTGCCAGCTGCACCCTAAATGGATTGCTTCGCCGATGCCTTGTGATGGGTGTGTAAACCCTGCAGGCTTCGGTGCCCATTGGGACGGGCATGAGGTAAAGTGACGGTGTCAGGTTCATTGACCAAACGCACCGGCCAGCGCGCCGGACAAAACTAAGGAAAGACAACATGCAAGTACAAGTAAATACCGACGACCACATCCAGGGTGGCGAGTCCCTGGCCCAATGGGTGCAGGACGAATCCAGCAGCCGTCTGGCCAGGTTTAAAGAGAACATCACCCGTCTGGAAGTCTTTTTGACTGACCTGGACAGCTCCAAATCTGGTGTCAACGACAAACGTTGTCGCCTGGAGGCCCGCGTGGTCAGTCGGCAACCCGTCACCGTGACCGCCGATGCCGACAAGATGGCTGGTGCCTTCATCTCCGCCGTTGACAAACTCATCCGCGCGCTGGATGCCGACCTCGGTCGTGTCAAGGACCGCAACGGGCGCGACACGATTCGCGCCGCGCAAGAATAAGCGCAGGTTACCCGAGGCCGTTCAGGTGAATGTGTCGGCTGGCTGTACCCACTTCCTGCGGCGTGCGCAAAGCACTTTAATGCTAATTAAAACATAGCATCAAAACAAATGGATATAAGCGCTTAGGGTGCGAAAGCCAATAAAAAAGTTACGGGTTAGTCGCCCGCAGCGTTTTGATGATGCCGCCAAACAGGGCGGCATCTGTCTGTATGCAGTTGGCTTGGGCCATGGCGAGCGCGGGGGGGGTAACATGGACAGCGGCAACTGGCCACCAACCACGGCCGTGGCCACCTGAGCGTGACCGGGGTAGGGGACATGTGCCTGCTGGCGACCAAAAAGGCTTGGGCAGGGGTGTCTGCTGCAGTTTAAGGGGCCATCAGCACCAGTGGCGAGACACCGATCAAGCTGCCTGGCGTCAAGTCTTTGAGCGGGTCGCAAGCCAGTTTTGGGTTGAGCAACTTGGCGGTGGTGAGGTTACCGTTGATCATCAGGCCGATGGTGTGGTTGTGTGTGGCCTTGGCAACATCGTCGGCGGCGATGTTGCCGCCCGCACCCACCTTGTTTTTAACAATCACGGGCTGGCCCAACGCTTTGGGCAGGTGCTCTGCCAGTGTGCGCGGGTTGAGGTCAGGCGATGAACCACCAGGGAAGCCCACGATGGTGCACAGGGGCTTGTAGGGTCAATCTGAAGCTTTTAAGCGATTTTGGCTTGTAGCCATTGTGGGTATTGCGCAAGCAGCTATCAAAAATGCAGCAAACTTGATCTGCTGACGGCGCTTGGTGTGCTCTTGTAAAAATGCCCTTGAGGCCGGGGCGGTCAGGGGCATTGTGGCGCAGCATACGCCGACTGTGTCAGCCAGGTTCAGGCAAACTCAACCAGCGCCTTCTTCATCTTTTTCATGGCCGCCACTTCGATCTGGCGAATGCGCTCGGCGCTGACGCCATAGACCGCGGCCAAGTCGTGCAAGGTCATGCCGCCTGAGTTGTCATCGTTCACCTTAAGCCAGCGTTCTTCCACAATATGGCGGCTGCGTGGGTCAAGCGTGTCAAGCGCCAGCGCGATGCCATCGCTGGCGAGCACGTCACGGTGGTGGGCTTCCAGCATGGCGAGGGGCTCATGGGCTGCATCGGTCAGGTAGGCGATCGGACCAAAGGCGTCTTCGCCATCGTCGGATGCGGTCGGGTCGAGCAGCACATCACCCCCCGAGAGGCGGGCTTCCATTTCAATGACTTCCTCGCGCTTGACATTCAACTCGGCAGCCATGGCATCAATCTGGCTCTCATTGAGTGTGTCGCGGTGCGAATCCAGATCTGCCATGGCGTCGGCACTGCGAAAACGCTGCTTCATCGAGCGCAGGTTGAAAAACAGCTTGCGCTGCGCCTTGGTGGTGGCAACCTTGACCATGCGCCAGTTTTTCAGGATGTACTCGTGGATCTCGGCCTTGATCCAGTGCATGGCGTAGCTCACCAGTCGCACACCCTGATCGGGGTCGAACCGCTTCACTGCCTTCATCAAGCCCACATTGCCTTCCTGGATCAGGTCGCCATGCGGCAGCCCGTAGCCCAGGTATTGGCGGGAAATCGACACCACCAGCCGCAAATGCGACAGCACCAGCCGCCCTGCGGCTTCGACATCATTGTCTGCACGCAATTTACGCGCTGCCAACTGCTCTTCTTCCAGGGTGAGCATGGGCATACGGTTCACGGCCGAAATATAGGCTCCCAGATGGCCCAGCGCAGGCACCATCGCCCATGGATTCGCCATGGTGAGGGCGGTGCCGGAAACTCCAGTTTGAACAGTCATGCCAGAACTCCTTGTTGCGTGATATTGAATATTAGCACTCTGTATGAGTGAGTGCCAATTGAAAAGTTCAATCACTGCAATGGACTGGGCAGAAGCCACCAGACACTTGGCCAGCATTCAGTCGGGCTTGGCGTTGCCGCCCAGCGTGGCGGCCTCCAGAATCGGGTGGTCTATTTTGTGCAAAAACGATGGCGTGACCCTGACTGAGGCGTTGAGCAGTTTCGCAATGTCTTCATAGTCGTCGGGCAGGGCTGCGTTGTCCCAACCGTTGGCAGTGTGGCGCGCCAGTCGTACAGCCAGCACCACGCATTGCACGTTGGCGCGTTCAGCATGCCGCTCATCGCTGATGCTGACCAGCAATTCGGGCAAACGCCACAGTTTCATGAGTGACTGGCGCAAGTCACTGATCTCCACCCCCAGCACCTCGCGCTGAATGGCGCTTGAGCGCAAGGTGCTGTCGGCCGCTTGCGCGTCCCGAATTTTGACTATCAGTGTTGGCGCATGGATCCACATCAGCATTTCGGCAAAGTCATGCAAAAAAGCTGCCTGGTGAATGATGGTGGCGTCGGTGTCAGCCCGGTGCACGGCAAAGCCCAGGGCAAACTGCCCGCCGCGCTCGGCCCGAATCAGCAGTTCGTGTAGCCCTTGTCGCGCTTGTGGCTGGTCGACCAACCAGTCTTCTACCGTGCGCTGTGGGCCAAAATGCCGGAAAAACGGTGAAATACCCATTAGCACCAGCGCGGTGGTGATGGATTCTGTCTCGGTGTTGCTGCCGGGGCGGCGCATGCTGGCCATGCGCGACAGCAGTTTGAGCGTCATCAGAGGGTCGACTTGAATGACGGCGGTCAGCATGTTGGCGTCCACATCGTCTTCTTTGGCACGCAATTCTTCCAGGGCTTGCGCTGTGGCGCCCAGCACGGGAATTTCTGCATTCAGAAAATACTGGGTCCATGCACCAATGTGGGGCAGTGGTGCACTCAGGTAACTGGGCGTTGGTGCAGCGGCGGCGGTTGGGGTGGTGTCAAGTGCAGGCTGGTCGGTCATGGGGGTCCCATATGAGGTGGTCGGGAGTATGGCGGCACCGGGCACCAGGGTCAAGTGTCAAGCGCTTGGGTCACGCGCCGGCTCGCGTCGCATGGATTGTCTGTGCTGCACCAGATAATGCAGTTTTGACAGATTTTTGACCATTCAAATGACCACGCCCACGAATCAAGGCTTCCAAGC
Organism: Burkholderiales bacterium; assembly: GCA_038207945.1. Taxonomy (GTDB): domain Bacteria; phylum Pseudomonadota; class Gammaproteobacteria; order Burkholderiales; family Burkholderiaceae_C; genus Rhodoferax. Next base: position 37,982 of record JBBQZG010000002.1, on the reverse strand, counting down.
CACCGATGCCATCGTCCCACCCGCGCGCACCGAGCCGCGTCTGACCAGCCTGTCGCACGGCGGGGGCTGCGGCTGCAAGATCGCCCCCGGTGTGCTGTCAAGTATTCTCAAAGGCAGCAGCGGTATGCCACTGCCCAAGGCGCTTTTGGTGGGAATTGAAACGTCAGACGACGCAGCGGTCTACCAGCTCAACGATGAGCAGGCCCTGATTGCCACCACCGACTTTTTCATGCCCATCGTGGACGACCCGTTTGACTTTGGCCGCATTGCTGCCACCAATGCCATCAGTGATGTGTATGCCATGGGCGGCACGCCCATCATGGCGCTGGCTCTGGTGGGCATGCCGATAGCTGTGTTGTCGGTGGAAACCATTGGCAAGATTCTGGACGGTGGTGCCAGTGTTTGCCGAGCTGCGGGTATCCCGATTGCCGGGGGCCACACCATTGATTCGGTCGAGCCGATTTATGGCCTGGTGGCACTTGGCCTGATGCACCCTGGCCGGGTCAAGCGCAACGCCAGCGCACAGGTGGGTGACCGCCTGATTCTGGGAAAACCCCTGGGTGTGGGCGTGATGTCGGCTGCGCTGAAGAAAGACAAGCTCGATGCGGCAGCTTACGCGCAGATGATGCAAGTCACTACCCAGCTCAACACCCCTGGCCCTGCGTTGGCGGCGTTGGACGGTGTGCATGCCATGACCGATGTGACCGGTTTTGCGTTGGCCGGACACGCCCTGGAGATGGCGCGCGGCGCCAGCTGCACGGTGAAGATTGATTGGCAAAGCGTGCCGTTTTTGAGTGGCGTGCGGGCGCTGGCAGAGCAGGGTTGCATCACCGGTGCATCCGGCCGAAACTGGGCTGCTTATGGTCATGAGGTGCGTCTGCCAGCCGGTTTTTCGTCGGTCGACCAGGCCCTGTTGACTGATCCGCAAACCAGCGGCGGCCTGCTGGTGAGCTGTGCGCCGTCAGAGGTTGACAAGGTAATGGCGGTGTTCAGGCAGTTTGGTTTTGACGCTGTTGCAGAGATCGGTCACATGGCCGCACCACAACCGGATGCCAAACTCGTGGTGAATTGAACCCTTGGCCGGTGTCGCGGCGCCATCGCTTTATTGCCCAACTGCAACTGCCGGGCCGCTAAAGCCGATTTTTAAAGTGCTTTTTGCACCAGAGCACCTGCGTACAGGTAGGGCAGCAGCGGCGGCTTACCCGCTTCTGCACCGCCACGGTTTTCCACACTGATGGCCAATTGAGTCACTTTTGACAGACTTTTTTCCGTCATGGGAAGTTGTGCTGTTCTGATTTTGGGTGTCAGAACACCCAACGACACCGGCTTGGCGCTGTCGCTGTTGTCCCACAACTGCATGCTGTCGTTTTGTCCCTCTTTAATGTCGGTGAGGCGTTGCAGCATCAGTTGGCCGTCTTGCGGATCGAATGTGACAAGCATGCCAGGGGCTTGTTGACTGTCCACCAATACCGCAACGTACTTGGTTTGTGGCACGTTTTTGAGCTTGGCTTGCAGGTGCGTCATTTGTGCATTGAACATTTCATACATGCCCACGCCCGTGGCCGCACCGACGGCCACAACGACCATCAGGATGATGGCGGTAAGACGCCAGCCAGTGGTGTAGGGGGGGATGACTTCGGGCGTGGCTTGAGTGGAATCGGTCATGGGAGTTGGTTTGTTTAAAAGTTATTTCAGGGAGGTCACGTAGGCGACCACGGCATCAATGTCAGCGTCGGTCATGTGGCGTGTGTTGTCAGTCATCAAAGGGTTGTTGCGCGGGCCTTGGCCGCCGCGATAACGCTTGAGGGTGAGGGTCAGGTAGGCGCTTTGCTGACCCGCAATGCGGGCATAGGTGTCGTTGCCGTGGCCGTCCTGGCCATGGCAGCGAAAGCAAATTTTGTCAAAGTGTTGTTTGCCTTTGGCCGCCAATGCCGGGTTGGTGGACGGCAGGGTCGCGACGGGTTGCGAGGCGTAAAACAGCACCACACCCACTTTCTCATCGCTGGTCATGCTTTTGATCATGCCTTCCATGAACTCATAGCGACGTCGGCCATCGGCAAACTGGCGCATTTGCTCCAGCAAATAGGTCGAGTTTTGCCCTGCCAGGTTGGGGAAATCAGGCTTGACACTGTTGCCGCCCTCACCATGGCAATTGGCGCACACGGCTGCAGCCCGGCGGCCTTTCACCAGCAATTCGGTCGCCAGTTGCGGATTGGCTTGGGCCTGGGCAAGGCGGGCTGACAAATCGGTGTTGGCGCTGGCGCGAGCTTGGGCGGATTGCGCTAACCCGGCCGATGCCGAGAACGTGAATATTGCCGCAACAACCCAGGTGTGCAAAGAGGATGTGGTCATGATGGTGTGGGTTGTGAATTACACCAGCCGGGCACGGTGCCGGGCGATTTGCGCGCGCACCTGCTTGGGCGCGGTACCACCCAAAATGTCGCGGGCGTTGAGCGAGCCGCGCAGGCTCAAACAGTCAAACACGTCTTTCTCAATCGACGCATTGAAGTCCTGTAACACCGCCAGCGGCAATTCGGACAAATCCACCTGGTGCGTGATGGCCGCCTTGACTGCATGGGCCACGGTTTCATGGGCGTCGCGAAACGGCAGGCCTTTTTTGACCAGGTAGTCGGCCAGGTCGGTGGCAGTGGCATAGCCTTTCAATGCCGCCTGCTCCATGGCCTGGGCATTTACCGTGATGCCACCTTCCTTTTGGCCGTTTTCCGGGTTGGTCTGGCCACCGATCATTTCACTGAAGATGCGCAGCGTGTCTTTGAGTGTGTCCACGGTGTCAAACAGCGGCTCCTTGTCTTCCTGATTGTCTTTGTTGTAGGCCAGCGGCTGACCTTTCATGAGGGTGATCAAACCCATCAGGTGGCCCACCACACGGCCGGTTTTGCCGCGTGCCAGCTCAGGCACATCAGGGTTTTTCTTCTGCGGCATGATGGAGCTGCCGGTGGTGAAGCGGTCGGCAATTTTGATGAAGCCAAAGTTCTGGCTCATCCACAGCACCAGTTCTTCACTCAGGCGGCTGATGTGCACCATGCACAGGCTGGCGGCGGCGGTGAACTCAATGGCAAAGTCGCGGTCGCTCACGGCATCGAGTGAGTTCTGGCAGACCTGCGGCTGACCCAGGGCGTTGACCATGCCCAAGGCGTTGGCCACACGTTCGCGGTCCAGCGGGTAGCTGGTGCCCGCCAGCGCAGCCGCACCCAGCGGCAGGCGGTTGACGCGGCAACGCACCTCGGCCATGCGCTCAGCGTCACGGCTGAACATTTCCACGTAGGCCAGCATGTGGTGGCCAAAGCTCACCGGTTGCGCCACTTGCAGGTGGGTGAAGCCGGGCAGGATCACGTCTACATGTTGCTCGGCAACGTCAATCAGTGACTTTTGCAGGTCAACCAGCAGCGCGTTGATCAGGTCGATTTCGCTGCGCAGCCACAGCCGCACATCGGTGGCCACCTGGTCGTTGCGTGAGCGGCCAGTGTGCAGACGCTTGCCCGCATCGCCAATGAGTTGGGTTAGACGGGCTTCAATGTTCAGGTGCACATCTTCCAGGTCGAGCTTCCACTCGAACGCGCCAGACGCGATCTCCTGGACGATTTGCGCCATGCCACGCTCAATGTCGACCAGATCCTGTGCACTGATGATGCCTTGCGCTGACAGCATGGCCGCGTGGGCCAGCGAGCCTGCAATGTCAGCCTGCCACAGGCGCTTGTCAAAAAACACACTGGAGGTGTAGCGCTTGACCAGATCGCTCATGGGCTCGGAAAATAGTGCCGACCAGGCTTTGGATTTTTTGTCGAATTGGTTTTGGCTCATCACAGCGTACGGGTAGGTGAGGGGCTTGCGCGCCCGAGAATCATCAATAATTGCCAATCTGACTAAAACAAGTCACGAACCAGGCAGATGAATGAAAGATACCCAAATTTTATCGGTCTTCCATGACACCACCCCGCAGCCGCTTGAAGATGCCGCGCTGCGGCCACCGGCGCTGGTGTTTGATGCCTGCCATGTGGGCGTGGTGTTGCGTGCGGTGCTGTTTGTACAGACGGTGATGGCGGTGGCGGCCATGTTTGGCGCAGACTCCCCGCTGGCGTGGTTGACGCGGCTCTCCTTGATCACCGGTGGTGCCTTGCCGGCCACGCTGCTGTGGCTGATTGTGGCGTGCAGCCTGAAAAGAGGCCTGGCGCGCCTGAGCCCGTCGTTGCAGCAAACTGCTGGCATCGCACTGGGGGCGTTGGCGGGGCTTTATGGGTGTGGCGTGCTGGCCTTGGTGGGCTTGCTGGAACCTGCACCTTGGTGGGCCAGCGCGTTTGCTGGCGCGCTTCTGTCCGCCGCTTTGGTGGCGGCGCTGGTTCTGCGCGCCAAGGGCCGGGCGCCAGCGGCCACGGCGGCGCGTCTGGCGGAATTGCAGGCGCGCATCCGGCCTCATTTTTTGTTCAACACTTTGAACAGCGCCATTTCACTGGTGCGGGCCGAACCGCGCAAGGCGGAACGCCTGCTGGAAGACCTGAGCGACCTGTTTCGTGCCGCCTTGATGTCGCATGGCGAATCCGTCACGCTGGCCGATGAGATTGCGCTGGCACAGGCCTATCTGGCGATTGAACAAGTGCGTTTTGGTGAGCGTATTCGGGTGGAGTGGGCGCTGGACGAGCGCGCCAGCGCTGCCCGGTTACCGCCCCTGTTATTGCAACCGCTGGTGGAAAACGCCGTCAAGCATGGCGTGGAGCCCAGCACCAGCGGCGCCGACATCAAGGTCAGCACCCAGCGCCGGGGTTCGCGCGTGGTGATTAAGGTGAGCAACACCACACCAGCGGCGGAAAGCGCGCGTGGCTGCGGGCTGGCGCTCGACAACGTGCGGGAGCGCCTGGTTTTGTTGCACGACGTGCAGGCACAGTTTCAAAGTGGCTTGAAAGACGGCGTGTTCCAGGTCCGGATGGAGGTGCCCGCATGACACACAAAGAGGTGGTGCGATGACCGTCAGAGTGCTGGTGGTGGATGACGAAACCTTGGCGCGTCAACGCATTTGCAGCTTGCTGGCCGACTGCACCGGGCCTGCGGCCAGTGTGGTCGGTGAAGCTGCCAATGCCGTGCAGGCCGTGGAATTTTTGCAGCACCATGCGGTGGATGCGGTGTTGGCAGACATTCACATGCCCGGCATGGACGGGCTGGCGCTGGCGAAAACCCTGCGTACCATGCCGTGCCCGGTGGCGGTGGTGTTCATCACCGCCCACGCCGAACATGCGGTCAACGCGTTCGAGCTGGACGCGCTGGACTACCTGACCAAACCGGTACGGCTTGAACGGCTGCAATCAACGCTACAAAAAATAGAGCGGTATACGCATATAAATAAGGGGCTAGAAGTCGATTTGTCCCAAGAAGTTCTGGTGATCCAGGAGCGAGGCCGTACCTTGCGTGTGCCGCTGGCGCAAGTGCTGTACCTGAAGGCCGAGTTGAAATACATCACCGTGCGAACGGCCGGTCGCAGCTACATCCTTGAAGGCTCACTCTCGGAGCTGGAAAGCCGCCACGCAAGCCGTTTCCTGCGCATTCACCGCAATGCGCTGGTGGCCCGGCGTGCGGTGCGTGCGCTGGAGCAGCACCATGACCCTGAAGAAGGGGAAGGCTGGGCGGTACGTCTTGACGGCGTGGAGGAGGTGCTGTTTGTCTCGCGCCGTCAACTTGCCGCAGTCCGGGGGTTGGTGCGCAAGGTGTGAGCGCCTTGGACCTTAGCCCGTGTTGCGCAAACCCGCTGCAATGCCGTTGATCGAGATGTGAATGCCGCGCTTGAGTCGTTCATCGGTTTGCCCGGCGCGGTAGCGGCGGACCAGTTCCACTTGCAGGTGGTGCAAGGGGTCAATGTAAGGAAAGCGATGGCGAATGGAGCGTTGCAGCGCGGCGTTGTTGGCCAGGCGTTGCTTGTCGCCGGTGATGAGTTCCAGCGCATGCGCCGTGCGGTGCCATTCCAGCTCGATGGCACCGAAGATTTTCTTGCGCAGGCGTTTGTCATCCACCAGTTCAGCGTAGCGCGAGGCCAGCGCCAGGTCACTTTTGGCCATCACCATGTCCATGTTGGACAGCAGCGAGATGAAAAACGGCCACTGCTTTTGCATTTGTCGCAGCAAGGCCAGGCGTTGCTTGGTGAGCTTGGGCGTGGCCTCTGGCGGATTCAGGAAGGCTTCCACGGCGGTGCCAAAGCCAAACCAGCCTGGCAGCGTCAGGCGACATTGACCCCAGCTGAAACCCCACGGGATCGCGCGCAGGTCTTCAATTTTTTGCGTGGCTTTGCGCGACGCCGGGCGTGAACCAATGTTGAGTTCGGCAATTTCCCGGATCGGCGTGGCATCAAAAAAGTACTCGGTGAACCCCGGTGTCTCGTACACCAGCTTGCGGTAAGCCGCCATGCTGGCCAACGACAGCTCTGCGGCACTTTCCAGAAAGGCGGGTTGGGCCGACTGGGTCGGGTGCAGGAGCGTGGCTTCCAATGTGGCTGCCACCAGCGTTTCCAGGTTGCGCCGGCCAATCTCGGGGTTGGCGTATTTCGAGCCAATCACCTCGCCTTGTTCGGTCAGACGAATCTGGCCGCGCACGGTGCCGGGGGGTTGCGCCAGAATGGCCTCAAAGCTGGGGCCGCCGCCACGCCCCACCGTGCCGCCGCGGCCATGGAACATGCGGATTTGAATCGGGTCGGTGCCTGTGGTCTGGTTGATGCTGTCAAAGATGTCAACCAGTGCAATTTCAGCCCGGTACAGCTCCCAGTTGCTGGTGAAGATGCCGCCGTCCTTGTTGCTGTCGGAGTAGCCCAGCATGATGTCCTGCTCGCCGTATTGGTCTTTTGCGCCACCTTGCACCATCGCCAGCACGCCGGGCAGGGCGTAAAACTCGCGCATGATGCCGGAGGCGTTGCGCAAGTCTTCAATGGTCTCAAACAGCGGCACCACGATCAGGTCGCAGGTGGTTTGGGTGTCAAGCGTGCCGCGCATCAGGCCGACTTCTTTTTGCAGCAGCATGACCTCAAGCAAGTCGCTCACAGTTTCGGTGTGGCTGATGATGTAGTGGCGAATGGCCTGGGAACCAAAGTGCATGCGCATCTGTTTGGCAGCCTCGAAAATGCCGATCTCGCTTAACGCGTGCGCGCTGTACTCATGACCCATCACGCGCAACGGGCGGGCGTCGCACAGCAGCCGCATCAGCAGTTCGCGTTTGCGGGTTTCATCCAGCTGGGCGTAATGTGGGGTGATGCGGGCGGTCGCCAGCAGTTCGGCCAGCACCACCTCATGCTGGTCCGAGCTTTGGCGCAGGTCAACCGTGGCCAGATGAAAACCAAAGACTTCTACCGCGCGGATCAGCGGTTGCAGGCGCTGTGTCACCAGGGCTTGGGCGTTCTGGGTCAGCAAGGATGACTCGATCACACGCAGATCGCTCAACAACTCCTCGGGTGTGAGGTAAGGGTTTTGAGGTGGCACGGCGTGGCGTGCGGCCTCGCCCCCGCTGAGCGCTTTCAAGGTCGCAGCCAGGCGGGCATAGACACCGATCAGGGCGCGCCGGTAGGGCTCATCCTTGCGGTGTTCGTTGGCGTCGGGCGAGTGGTTGGCCAGTGCCTGCATTTCGGCAGGGAAGTCCACCAGCATGGCCGACAGGGACAACTCACCGCCCAGGTAGTGCACTTCCGTCAGGTAATGTCGCAAAGCCATGTCGCTCTGGCGGCGCAACGCATGGGTGAGGGTTTTGGCGTTGACGTTGGGGTTGCCATCGCGGTCGCCGCCAATCCATTGGCCCATGCGCAGAAAGCTGTGAACCGGGTGCGGACCCAAAGCCAGCTCCAGGCTGGCGTAGAGCTTGGGAATTTCGCGCAAAAAGGTGGATTCGTAATAGCTTAGTGCGTTTTCTACTTCGTCTGCCACTGTGAGCTTGGAAAAGCGCAGCAAGCGGGTGTGCCACAACTGCAGCACGCGTGCGCGCAGCTGGGCTTCGTTTTGGAGCAGTTCGCGCGGGGTCAGGGCATCGTGCGCCGTTTTGTTGGCTGCTGACTGGGCCAGGATGTCGTCGCGCGCGGTGAGCAACTGGGCAATGGCGCGCTCGGCATCCAAAATGCTCTTGCGTTGCACCTCCGTCGGGTGCGCTGTCAGCACGGGTGACACAAAACTGTGCGCCAGCATGTTGCTGATGGCTTGCGGCGTGATGCCTTTGCTGTGCAGGCGTTGCAGCGTCGTGTTGATGCTGCCCGGGCGGCTGTGGCCGGCGCGCGCGTGAATGGCGTTGCGGCGAATGTGGTGGCGGTCTTCGGCCAGGTTGGACAGGTGGCTGAAATAGGTGAACGCCCGCACCACACTGACGGTTTGATCGCCGCTGAGCGATTTCAGCAGTTTGGTCAACGTGCGGTCTGCCACCGGGTCGGCATGGCGACGAAAGCTCACCGAAAGCAGGCGGATCTGCTCAATCAGCGCAAAGGCATCGTCGCCTTCCTGCTCCCGAATCACATCGCCCAAAATGCGCCCCAGCAGGCGAATGTCTTCGACCAACGGGCGCTCGGTGTTGAGTAGCGTGCTTTTTTGCGGTGCAGAGGTGGGCTTGGTCATGGCAGTTCTCGGAGTCAATGGGCTAATTTACTAAGCAAAAGCCATGCTAGCATTCTCGATTCAGTCAAGATTACAAAGAGGTTACGGCTTTGAGCCGGTCAATATGCGTCAAATTCAAGGTCATTTCACCATTGCAACCCGCGAAAGCCGTTTGGCCATGTGGCAAGCCGAGCATGTGCAAGCCCTGCTGGGCGGCATGGGCCATGAGGTCAAGTTGTTGGGCATGACGACCATGGGCGACCAGATTCTGGACCGTGCCCTCAGTCAGGTGGGTGGAAAAGGCCTATTTGTCAAAGAGCTTGAGGTGGCGCTGGAGGAAGGCCGCGCTGACCTGGCCGTGCATTCATTGAAAGATGTGCCGATGGAATTGCCGCAAGGCTTCAGCCTGGCCTGCGTGATGGCGCGCGAGGACCCGCGTGATGCCTTTGTTTCCAACCGCTTTGAGAGTCTGGATGTTTTACCCCAAGGCGCGGTGGTGGGCACGTCCAGCCTGCGCCGCATGGCCTTGCTGCGCGCTCTGCGGCCTGACCTGAAGATCGAGCCCCTGCGCGGTAACCTCGACACCCGCCTGCGCAAGCTCGACGATGGCCTGTATGACGCGATCGTGCTGGCAGCCGCTGGTTTGAAGCGCCTGGGGTTGCAGAGTCGTATCCGCGCAGCGTTTGAGCCGTCGGTGATGCTGCCTGCTGCAGGCCAGGGCGCGCTCGGTATTGAGGTGCGCGCTGACCGTACCGATGTGATCGAGGCATTGGCGCCCCTGGTGCACCACACCAGCTGGCTGGCCGTGGCGGCAGAACGAGCGGTGAGTCGTGCCATGGGCGGTAGCTGTTCCATGCCGCTGGCGGCCTACGCCACATTGGTGCAAGACCGCTTGACGATCGATGCCGCCTGGGGTGACACCGAGGGGCGTTTGCCCTTGGTGCGCGTGAGCCTGAGCGGTCAGGTCAGCGATCTGGCCAGTGCAGCCGATCTGGGGCAGCAGGTAGCCCAGTTGCTGCAACGCCTAGTGCTGGCGCAAGGTGGCACGCTGGCGCACCTCGCGCCGGGTGTGAATCCACTGGGTTGAGCATGCGCATCATCGTGACCCGGGTGCAGCCCCAGGCACAAGCCTGGGTGGATTTGCTCAACGCGCAGGGTCATGACGCTCTGGCGCTGCCGCTGATTGAGGTGCGCCGCCTGGCAGATACCTTCGCGGTGCGGGCGGCCTGGCAGCAGTTGCCAGGCTACCTCGCGGTGATGTTTGTCAGCCGCCATGCCGTCGATTTTTTTTATAAGGAAAATCCGGCCCTAGCGCTTGATAAACATGCGCAGTCAACTATAAAAATAAGAGCATGGGCGACCGGCCCAGGAACCTCCAATGCCCTGCTTGACAACGGTGTGGGCGTGTCACAAATTGACACCCCGTCGGAGCAGGCGGGTCAGTTCGACTCCGAGTCACTCTGGCAGCTGGTCCATACCCAAGTGCAGTCCGGTGACAAAGTGTTGATCGTGCGCGGCAACAGCATGGCGGCAGATGGCTCCGTGACCGTTGAGAACGACGCCGGTGTAGGGCGTGACTGGCTGGCGCAGCACCTGCTTGATGCGGGTGCACAGGTTGATTTTGTAGTGGCTTACCAGCGCGGCGCACCCATTTGGGCCGCGGCGCAGCGTGAGGTCGCTGTGGTGGGTGCCACGGACCGGTCGGTCTGGCTGTTCAGTAGCGCCGAAGCACTGGGTCATTTGCAACACCTGTTGCCGCATCAAGACTGGTCTGCTGCCCGTGCGGTGGCGACGCACCCCAGAATTGCAGCAGCGGCCCGTGCCACGGGGTTTGGTGTGGTGGTACAGGCGCGTCCCGTATTCGCTGATGTATTGGCATCGATAGAATCGCTGGCATGAACCCTGAGCTTGCCACTGACACTCCTAACACCGCCGCCGTAGAGGCGCAGGCGCCACCTGCAGCCCAGGTGGTGGCAGGCGCGTCGGCGTCGAATAAGGCCGTTATTGCGCTTGGCTTGGTGGCGGTCTTGGCGTTGCTGACTGTGGGTTTGCTGTGGCAGAAAGTCACGGGTATGCAGGAGCAGTTGGCACGCCAGAGTGCAGAAGCGCAGTCGCAATCCCTTGAGGCGCGGGCGCTGGCCAAACAGGCGGTGTCATTGGCGCAGGAAGCCGCAGCGCGTGCGGCTGTGCTGGACTCGCGCCTGAGTGAAGTCGCGCTGCAGCGCAGCCAGCTGGACGAGTTGATGCAAAGTCTCTCGCGCTCCCGTGATGAAAACCTGGTGGTGGACATTGACGCCGCCTTGCGCCTGGCACAGCAGCAAGCGCAGTTAACTGGCAGCGTGGAGCCGTTGTTGGCAGCACTCAAGAGTGCCGATCAGCGCATTGTTCGTGCAGCCCAGCCGAGACTGGCGTTGTTGCAGCGAGCCATTGCCCGCGACATTGAACGCGTCAAGTCTTCTGCGGTGAGCGACACACCCACCATGCTCATCAAACTTGATGAACTGGTGCATCTTGCGGATGAGTTGGAGCTGGCCAATGCGGTGGCCGCACCACGCACTTCACCCAAGGGGGTGCAACCCCCAGTTGTCACCACTGCAAGTTGGTGGCAAAACGGTCTGCAATTGTTGCTGGGTGAGGCTCGTAACCTGGTCAGGGTAAGCCGCATTGAATCACCGGAGGCGGCGCTGTTGTCCCCTGAGCAAGCTTTTTTTCTGCGTGAAAATCTCAAGCTGAAATTGCTCAATGCCCGTCTGGGCTTGCTGGCCCGCCAAATTGAATCTGCGCGCTCTGACTTGTCAGATGCTGAAAATATGCTTAAGAAATATTTTGACTCAGGCGCCCGCAAGACCCAGACCACCGCCGCATTGCTGCAGCAGGTGCAATCGCAGATGCGTACGCTGCAAATCCCGCGCGTAGACGACAGCTTGGCCGTGCTGGCCACGGCAGCTGCAGGGCGCTGACTATGCGTGTCGCCTTGTGGTTTTTGGGCTTGTTTGGGGTGGCGGTCGCGCTTGCGTTGTTTGCCAGCAGCAATGCCGGCACCATCACGGTATTCTGGCCACCGCACCGGGTGGATTTGTCACTCAACATGGTGGTGCTCTTGCTGGGCTTGCTATTTGCATTGATGCATATGGCGCTCAAGGCGCTGTCGGCGCTGTTTGCCTTGCCTGGACAAGCACGCTCCTGGCGCATACGCCATCAAGAACGCGCCATGCACTCGGCCATGCTGGAGGCACTCTCGCACCTGCTGGCCGGTCGTTTTCTGCGGGCCAGAAAAGCAGCGCAAACGGCGTTGGCACGTGAAGCCGCTTTGACGCAGAGCGGCGAGGTCTGGACCGACGCCACGCGCTTGCGCGTGCTGGCGAATCTGCTTGCGGCAGAGAGTTCACAGTCATTGCAGGACCGTCTGGCCCGCGAACACCATTTCCAGCAGGCGTTCACGCAGACAAGCGTGAGCGATGTCAGTGGCACACGCGATGGGTTGCTGTTGCGCGCGGTGCGTTGGTCGTTGGAAGACCATGACGCTGCGGTTGCGCTTGCCTGGCTCGATCAGTTGCCCTCAGGGGTGGCCAGGCGCACAGTGGCGCTGCGTTTGCGCCTGCAGGTGGCCCGAATGGCCGGCAAGTCAGGTTTGGCACTGGAAACGGCGCGTTTACTGGCCAAGCACCGGGCTTTTTCAGAGATTTCTGCCAGGAGTTTGCTGCGTTCATTGGCGCAGGAATGGATCCAAAGTGCTTACGATCTCGACCAACTGCAGGTGGTTTGGCGAAAGTTAGAACCCAATGAGCAAAGCCTGCCTGAGGTCGCCTGTGCGGCGGCTGGCCGTTGGTTGCGACTGGGTGGCCCTGCAAAAATGGCATTTGAATGGTTGCTTCCGGTATGGTTACGCCTGGTCAATTCACCTGAGAGTTTGTCGCAAGATCAGAAAATTATGCTGGTACGCGTGATGGAAAACGGATTTTCTGCCACTGAGGATGCAATTGATACCCAATGGCTGACGCGCATCGAGCAGGCACAAATGACCTACCCTGGCGACGCCATATTGCAGTACCTGTCGGGCGTGGCGTGTTTGCATCTGCAGCTTTGGGGCAAGGCACACCAACTGATTCGGCTGGCGCTGCCCAGGCTGGAGGACGCTGGGCTACAGACTCGGGCTTGGCAGGTGTTGGCAGAATTGGCACAACGCCAGGGTGATGAGGCTGAAGCTGCGGCGGCCTGGCGCAGTGCAGCGCAAGTCAGGCTGCGGCGCAAAACTTGACTGGGTGCCCAGCGGCGCCTGGGCAACTGGTTTCTGATTGACGAGACGAATCAACATTTCACGTCTATGATTTGACCATGAGTACATACATCGAACACATCGTCAGGCTGACAGATCACCGTGATCGCGACCTGTTGGAACTTACCCTCTCCAAGGCATTGCTCGACTTGTTGCCGGTGGACCGCATTGTGATTGCCCGGGTGGCGCGCGAGGAAGGCGAGGGCCGCTGGCTGGAGGTGGCCCGACTGGATGCCAAAGGAGGTGGTCGGGTGATTGATCCGCTACGGGTTGATTTCCTGTCGTTGGTCAAACTTGAAGATGCGCCAGACCGTTTGAAATGCTTGCAATTGCGCGATCGTGTCGAAATCGCCTGGGCCGGACCGGATGGCCCAAGGATCAACATGCTGCCTTTGTTTTCGCAACTGCGTGACGACAACCAGGGGATTTTGGAGCTGCATTCTGAAGGGGCGTTGAACGCTGAGAATTTGCAAATGGTGGACAACTTGCGGCGTATTTACCGCAACATGTACAGCCTGCTGGAATACAGTGACCGCGATGCCATGACCGGCTTGCTCAACCGCAAATCGCTTGACGATGCGTTTTATAGTGCGGTGCTGGAAGACCTTGAAGAGGCCATGAGCGAACCGGACGGTGACACGCCAGTTGACCAGGAGCGTCGCCACCGTGTGCCTGCCAACTATTGGTTGGGCTCGGCCAAAATTGATAATTTTGGCTTGATCTCCGAAAACCATGGGCGTGCTGCCGCAGAAGACGTCTTGTCGCGTGTGGCCCGTATTTTGAGCAACACGTTTCGCACCTACGATCGACTTTACCGGTTCAGCCATGACCATTTTGGTGTGTTGTTGCATTGCCCGGACGAAGCCTTGGTGTTGGGGGCGTTCGAGCGGTTTCGTGCCAATGTTGAAAACTACAATTTTTCCAAGGTTGGACGGGTCACGGTGAGTTGTGGCTTCACCACGGTGCTGGAAGACGACTCACCAGGCAGTGGTCTTGAGAAAACAGAAAAGGCGGTAGGTTTTGCCCGTCGCAGCGGTGGCAACAAAGCCTGCAGCTACCCTGGTTTGGCGCGCCGCGGTTTTTTTGGTGCGCCTGCAATGGATGAAGAAGCCAGCGTGGCCTGATCTCATACCGAGACACAAAAAAGGGCACCATCGGTGCCCTTTTTGCTGGAGAAATGAATCAGCCGTGAAGGTTAAACCTGCTCGGTGTTTTCAAATGGCAGCGTCATGTTGCGCAGGTCACGGCGAGTTTCCACCAGCACCAAAGGCCGGTCATCAAGACGAGCCACGGGCAGGCGTTCGCGTGGTGCATGCATCGGCTTGAGTTCGGCCGCGATCGCTGCTTGTACCGCAGCCACCTTGGCTGCATCCGAGTTCACCCAGTTCAGACCAGACTGCTCAGCGACCTGAGCCAGTTCGCCTAACGGCAAGGCGAATGGTTGCACTTTGGGCATGCCCACGGTGGCAACAGTTGCTACTGGAGGCTTTGCAACCACCGGCGCTGGGGCACTGGCAACGGGTTTTGCAGTGACGCCCACCTGGCTGGTGTGGCTGGTTATCGCAGCGACAGCTTCGACAAGGCTTGGCTGATCAATTGCCTGGGGCATTGCCGCCGCCATTGCAACTTCATTGGCCGGGGTGGGTGCTTCCACGGGGTTTTGTGGTGCCGCCGCAGAAGTGACTGGTGCGGTTGCGGCGCCACCAGCAGTCTGCGTAAAGTACGACTTGCGCGGTGCAGCCTCGTCTTGTGGTGCGTCTTCAAGTGCCAAGGCGGTTTGCACGTCTGCAGGGTCACTGCGCTCGACGCGGTCACCGCGCGGCCTGCGTTCGCGGCCGTAGCGGTCACGTGGTCGCTTTTCTCTTGGTGAACCATCGGTGCGGGTGTCACTGGGTGCGCTGGCCTCACCGGTTTCAGTGGTCACCTGGGGTGCATCGGCATCGGCCAGACTGACGCTGGCTTGTTCCGGGCTGGACGTCACGTCATCTTCTTGACGTGGGGTCCGTGGGCGACGTTCGCTGCGTTCCGGACGGTTACCACGCTCACCTCGTTCAGCATTGCGGCTGGTGCGCTCCGGGCGTTGCTCAGTGCGGCCTGCGTCAGTCATGTTGCCTGGCTGTGCGTCAACATTGACGTTGGTGTTGCCCTCGGCTGCGAGGCCATTGGCTTGCACGTCAAGACGCTCACGTGGGCCGTTGCCACGTTCTGGCCGGTCGCCGCGTTCAGCACGGTTACCACCACGGTTACCACCGCGGTTGCCGCCTCGACCGTCACCACGGCCTTCAACCGGACCTTCGCCACGCGGTGCGCGCCCATCAGGGCGAGGGCCCCTGTCAGAGCGTCCATCGCCACGCGGTTCGCCCCGGCGGGCATTGTCCCGGTTGGGTCGGCCGCCATCGCGAGGAGGGCGTTTGTCTTCCTTGGATGGCTCCACAGTCGCTGCTTGAGGAGGTGTGGGCACGGGTGCGGGCTCTGCTGCAAACAGGTTCTTGATCCAGCCAAAGAAACCTTTTTCAACGACAGCTGGCGCAGCAATGGGTTTGGCGTGGGGCTGCACGGCCTGTGGCACAGGTACAGCTTCAGGTTTGGGTGGCACGATTGGCGCAGGCGCATCGGGCAACACGCCTTTGATCACGGGCGTCTGACGGTTGGTGGGCTCTTGCGAGCGGCGTGTCACCGAAATTGCTTCTTCGATTTCATCGGCCATTTTGTAGCTGGCTTCGATGTTGTCCAGACGCGGGTCGTCGTGTTTCAGGCGTTCCAGGCGGTAGTTGGGTGTCTCAAGCGACTTGTTGGGCACCATGATCACGTTGATACGCTGTTTGAGCTCGATCTTGGCGATTTCAGTGCGTTTTTCATTCAGCAAAAAGGAGGCCACTTCAACGGGTACCTGACACAGCACCGAGGCGGTGCTGTCTTTGAGAGACTCTTCCTGGATGATGCGGAGAATTTGCAGTGCGCTGGATTCCGTGTCGCGGATATGACCCGAGCCACCGCAACGCGGGCAGGGAATGGATGCACCCTCAGACAATGCTGGGCGCAGCCGTTGGCGGCTCATTTCCATCAGGCCAAATTTGCTGATGGTGCCAAATTGCACGCGGGCCCGGTCCTGGCGCAAGGCATCGCGCAGGCGGTTTTCCACGTCGCGTCGGTTGCGACTTTCTTCCATGTCAATGAAGTCGATGACGATCAAGCCACCCAGATCGCGCAGGCGTGCTTGGCGCGCTACTTCTTCCGCGGCTTCCAGGTTGGTGCGGGTGGCGGTTTCTTCGATGTCGCCGCCCTTGATGGCACGTGCTGAGTTCACGTCCACGCTGACCAGGGCCTCGGTGTGGTCAATCACAATGGCGCCACCGCTTGGCAGTTGTACAGTGCGTGCGTAGGCAGATTCGATTTGGTGTTCGATCTGGAAACGAGAAAACAGGGGTGCATCGTCGCGGTAGCGTTTGACGCGCGCCGCATGCTCAGGCATGACATGAGCCATGAACTGTTGCGCCTGTTCGTACACGTCATCGGTGTCGATCAGGATGTCACCAATATCGTGGTTGAAGTAATCGCGGATCGCGCGGATCACCAGCGACGATTCCTGATAAATCAGGAACGCGCCCTTGCCGCCCTTGGCTGCACCGTCAATGGCGCCCCACAGTTTCAGCAAGTAATTCAGGTCCCATTGCAACTCTGGCGCAGCGCGGCCGATGCCTGCGGTACGGGCGATGATGCTCATGCCGTTGGGGTATTCGAGCTGGTCCAGTGCCTCTTTGAGTTCGGCACGGTCTTCGCCTTCAATGCGGCGCGACACGCCACCACCACGTGGGTTATTGGGCATCAAGACCACGTAACGGCCAGCCAGTGACACAAAAGTTGTCAGCGCAGCACCCTTGTTGCCGCGCTCTTCTTTCTCGACTTGAACCAGCAGCTCCTGGCCTTCCCTGATGGCATCCTGAATGCGTGCCTGGCTGACAGCAACGCCCGGCTGGAAATACTGCCGCGAGATTTCCTTGAACGGCAGAAAGCCGTGGCGTTCCTCGCCGTAATCTACAAAACAGGCCTCCAAAGAGGGCTCGACGCGTGTGACCACGGCCTTGTAAATATTGCCCTTGCGCTGCTCGCGCCCTTCAATTTCGATTTCATAGTCGAGCAGTTTTTGTCCGTCGACAATGGCGAGGCGGCGTTCTTCAGCCTGCGTCGCGTTGATCAGCATCCGTTTCATGGGTGGCGTTCCTTCAATTCAAATATCAACCGAAAGCCTCATCGGGCTCCTATGACACACAAACTGACGCTTTGAAACAAGGAGGAAAAGCCGAAGAACCCAAACTCACACAATGAATCTGGGTATGGGCGCGTGGAGGGGAGCGACGGGGTTTGGGAAAGAGTTTGCTATTGATCTAACAGCATGGTGCGCCCCTTGGAAGGGCGCAGATGGCTGATGCGTGCAGCTCCACAGCACGTTTGCGCGCTGCAGGCATTTACACATCAGGGACATCAACACAAACATATCGCTTCATTCCATTCACAGCCAAGGGCTGCAAATTTTGGGTATTCCGATTCTGGGTTTCAAGGCGCCGTTTTGACCTGTCACCCGGGCCGCCATGCGCAACATTGGGTTGCGCATTTGCGGCTGGCGTGTCAGGCGGTATCGACTTTACTGGCGGGGTAAATGGCACGTGAACTAAACTTCACCGACATAAAGAATTAACCATCAGTTAAATCAACCACTTACAGCGTACCGCTAGTGAAACACATTATAGAGGCCAAACCCTCGACCCTAAAGCCAGAAGTCAAAACCGTGTTGGTGGATGAAAACAGCGCGGGCCAACGAGTTGATAACTTTTTGATGCGTCACCTGAAAGGTGTCCCGAAGACGCACATTTACCGCATGATCCGCAGCGGTGAAGTGCGCGTGAACAAAGGCCGGGTGGGTGCCGACGCCCGCTTGAACGATGGCGATCTGGTGCGTGTACCACCGGTTCGCGTGTCAGAGCGGATGGCAGAAAAAGCGCAAGCCATGGCTGATGGTGTGGCACGCGGTGTGCCTGCGCGTGACTTTGCCGTCCTGCTCGAAGATGAGCACTTGCTGGTGATCAATAAACCAGCTGGCGTGGCGGTGCATGGCGGATCAGGCGTGAGCTTTGGCGTGATTGAGCAGTTGCGCATGGCGCGGCCACAAGCCAAGTTTCTCGAACTGGTGCACCGTCTTGACCGTGAGACCAGCGGCATTTTGCTGGTGGCCAAAAAGCGCAGCGCCCTGAAAAATTTACAAGACCAGTTTCGGGAACGTCAAACCGGTAAAACCTATCTGGCCATGGTGCGCGGTCAATGGCCTGCCAAGCTCAAGGTCCTGGACAAGCCGCTGCACAAATATTTATTGGATGGAAAAGATGCCCAGGCAGGTGAGCGCCGCGTCAAAGTGGTGTCGCGCGATGACCCTGACGGTATGCCTTCTGTGACCTTGGTACGGGTGCGTGAAGCCCTGCAGGGGACAAGCTTGCTGGAAGTCACCATCAAAACCGGCCGCACGCACCAGATTCGTGTGCATCTGGCCAGCGAAGGCTTTCCGATTTTGGGTGACGATAAATACGGTGATTTCGAACTCAACAAAGTATTGGCGCGTGCCGACGCCATGCTCGGGCTCAAACGGATGTTTTTGCATGCCTGGCGTTTGCAGTTCAATCACCCCGCAAGCGGTGAGCGCCTGGAATTGCTGGCAGAGTTACCGCCTGAGTTGGCCCAATTTTCTTCACAGCAAGCGCCTGCGCGCCCAAATTCATGACACAACGTCGTTTTGATCTCATCGCCTTTGACTGGGATGGCACCCTGTTCGATTCCACGGCCATCATCGCCCGCTGTATTCAGGCGGCTGTGGTCGATGTGGGCGGGAAAATGCCAACGCATGAAGCGGCATCGTTTGTCATTGGCATGGGCCTGATGCAGGCACTGGCCCATGCGGCCCCAGACGTGCCGAAAGAGCGTTACCCCTTGCTGGGGGATCGCTACCGCCACCACTATTTTTTGATCCAGCATGAAATAAGCCTGTTTGCCGGTGTGTTAGACATGCTGGCCGATCTGAAATCCAGGGGGCATGTGTTGACTGTGGCCACTGGCAAAAGCCGCCGTGGCCTGGATGAGGCCCTGAGCACGGTGACTCTTGCCGGTGCCTTCAACGCATCGCGCACAGCTGATCAGACGGCAGGAAAGCCCGATCCCCTGATGCTGCGTGAACTGATGGAAGAATTTGATGTGCCACCCGACCGCACGCTGATGATTGGAGACACCACGCACGACCTGCAAATGGCGCTGAACGCTGGTTGTGCCAGTGTGGGCGTCAGTTATGGTGCGCATGACCCCCTGGCATTTCACGAACTCAGTCCGATCTATGTCGCGCATGACGTGCCCCAATTGCATGGCTGGTTGCGTGTGAATGGCTGAGGCCAAGGCATGTCGGAGCCCGTGTTTCTTTGTCACTCCCAAGACCTGGCGGACAGCAGTTACGCCGTGCCGTTTGATGTGCTGTATTTTGGACAGAGCAATGCCGCCTTTGCCGTGCGCTACCAGGGCCGGGTTTATGCTTATTTAAATCGCTGTAGCCATGTACCGATGGAAATGGACTACCAGCCCAACGAGTTTTTTGACACCACGGGTCATTGGCTGATGTGTGCCACCCACGGTGCCATGTATGCGCCACAGAGTGGCCATTGCCGTATGGGGCCGTGCCGCGGAGGATTGGTCAAAATTGAGCTTTCAGAGACTGACGGTATCGTGCACTGGCATACTTCAGAAAAACTTCAACCGGCAATTCCACATGAATGATCCCGTCACGCCTGGCACCGAGGCAACGCCTATGGCCCCTGATATTAAAGAAAATCAGGCTGCATCCCACGATATAAAAGCGTCTAACACTACAAAAAATATAGCGGATGGCGACACTTTGGCGTCCCAGGGGTGGGAGCGCGCCACATTGGAAAAACTTGTCTTTGCCAGTTTGCGCGAGCAGCAACTGGCGCGGCGCTGGCGCACTTTTGTGCGTGTGGCCTGGTTGCTGTTTTTTGTGACGGTGGCCTGGCTGGGTTTCAGTCAGGGTGGCGCAGGGCAAGACGTGACCACACCTCACACCGCTGTGATCGAAATCAAGGGTGAAATTGCTTCCGGTGCCGAAGCCAGTGCTGAGTTGATTGTGTCGTCTTTGCGCGCTGCTTTTGATGACGCAGGTGCCCAAGCTGTGGTGTTGCTGATCAATTCACCGGGCGGCAGTCCGGTGCAGGCGGGCATCATCAACGACGAAATCAGGCGCCTCAAGGTCTTGCACAAAAAGCCGGTGTACGCGGTGGTGGAAGAGTCAGCTGCCTCGGCGGCGTACTACATTGCGGTCTCTGCAGACCAGATTTTTGTCGATAAGGCCAGCATTGTGGGCAGCATCGGGGTCTTGATGGACGGGTTTGGTTTTACCGGGCTGATGGATAAGCTCGGTGTAGAGCGTCGCCTGATGACGGCCGGTGCCAACAAGGGGTTTTTGGACCCGTTCAGCCCGCAAACCGACACGCAGCGGGCTTATGCCCAGACCATGCTCAACCAGATTCATCAGCAGTTCATTTCGGCGGTCAAGGCTGGCCGCGGACAGCGTCTGAAAGAGACCCCTGAGACTTTCAGCGGCCTGTTTTGGAGTGGTCAGCAGGCCATTGAGCTGGGTTTGGCCGACCAGTTGGGCAGCCTTGATTTTGTTGCCCGTGAGGTGGTCAAGGCCGAAGAAATCATCGACTACACCCGGCGTGACAACGTGGCAGAGCGTCTGGTCAAGCGTTTTGGTGTCGCGATCGGGTCTGGTGCCCTTCAGGCGTTCAAGTCATCCGCCTTGCGTTGATCTGCCTGGCGCAGACCAGGCACCACCTCTGATGCGGTGTCGGGTTGCCCGGCGGGTTTAGCGCCCAATGGCAAATACAGCGGGCGTGGCGTTGTCCAGCAGCACTGGTTTCTGCTTCCATTCCTTGATGCAGTCGCTGGCGATGCGGGCGTTGTCCAGCGTCAGCCCGCAGCTGATGGCCAGGCGGGTGGTGTGCTGCAGGGTGTTCAGCAGGGCTTGGTACATGGCCAGGTTGCGGTAAGGGGTTTCAATGAACAACTGGGTTTGCCCAGTTTTCAGGGCCAGTGCCTCCAATTCACGAATGCGCCCAATGCGCTCCTGTGGGTCTTGCGGCAAATAGCCGACAAACGCAAAGTTTTGTCCATTGAGCCCGCTTGCGGCCAGTGCCAATAGCAAAGACACCGGGCCCACCAAGGGCACAACCTTAATGCCCAGTTCATGGGCCGCGCGAACCACTGATGAGCCCGGATCGGCAATTGCGGGCATGCCGGCTTCACTGACCAAGCCAATGTGGTGCCCCTCCAGCGCAGGTTTAAGCAGGGCGCGAGCGTCAAACGTGCCGTTTTGGTCTCCCTTTTTGTGCACTTCGCGTGGCAACTCCACCAGCGACAGCGCTTGAATGGGTTGGCACAGCGGAGTGATATCGTTGACGCGTTTGAGGTAAGCGCGGGCTGACTTGGCGTTTTCACAAATCCAGTGGGTCAGATTTGCGACGACCGTGATCGTGCCCATAGGCATGGTGGCACGCAAATCAGGGGTTTGCGCACAGCCAAAGTCAAGCGGTGCAGGTACCAGATAAAGCTGGCCTTTGGTTTGTGCGGTAGTGTGTGGCGTCGTCATAGCACTTCAATCCCTGCGGCTTCCAGCAATTGGCAGGTGCGAATCAAAGGCAGACCGACCAGGGCAGTCGGGTCGTCGTTGTCAATGCGTGCAAGCAAGGCAATGCCCAGACCTTCACTTTTGGCGCTGCCTGCACAGTCGTAGGGCTGCTCCGCCAGCAGGTAGCGCTCGATCTGCGCGTCTGTCAGGTGCTTGAATTGAACCTTGACCTGCGCCAACTCGGTTTTTGCAAACCCCGTGGCCTGGCAGACGACAGCCACTGCGGTCTGGAAAATCACGGTTTGCCCACGCATGCGCTGCAGTTGGGCCACAGCTCGCGCATGTGTTTCAGGCTTTCCCAGCGCTTCACCATTCAAGTCTGCCACCTGATCTGAACCGATGACCACGCTGTCGGGGTGCTGTGTGGCGACCACTTGTGCTTTGGTCCGCGCCAGCCTGCAGGCCAGCTGCCCCGGGGGCTCGTTCGGCTGCGCAACTTCATCAACGTTGGACGCGATCACGGTGAACGGCAGGCGCAGCCGATCCAGCAATTGGCGGCGATAAACAGAGGTGGAGGCCAGAATCAGCTGGCGTTGGGGGAATTCAGTCATGGCGTGATTCTCTTACACTGCACCCATGAGTGAACACGTATCCCCCCCGAAACTGGATGTGAAGCAGGCTGGGCAATTAGCCATGCATCTTTCCGGACAAGATTTACTATCAAATTACGAGCGATTGATGCAGGAAACGCAAGGGCTAGGCGCTCAAAATGCGTTGAACTGGTCAGTGCGCGGCGAACTCGAGTCCGGCCCTACGGGTCAACTGCAGGTGTGGTTGCATTTGACGGCCAGTGTGACTTTGCCCTTGACTTGCCAACGTTGCCTGGGTGCTGTGGATGTGCCGGTGGAGATCAATCGGTCTTTCAGGTTTGTGGATAGTGAAGCGCAGGCTGAGCTTGAGGACGACGAGTCATCCGAAGATGTGCTGGTGCTGAGCCATGACTTTGACCTCATGAGCTTGATCGAAGACGAGGTGTTGATGGATTTGCCAGTGGTGCCACGCCATGAAACCTGCCCGGTGGCCATCAAGCTGATGGCCACAGACGCTGACTTTGAAGACGCCCCTGTCAAGCCCAACCCGTTTGCGGTGTTGGTCGGTCTGAAGGACTCGCGTAAGCGTTGACTCTTTGAAGTCCGGCTGTCTTGGGTTATACTCTGCAGCTTTTGCGCATGGCTGCTGTGCGCTGTTTAACAATCACTAGTTGCTGCGATTTCCTGCAGCGCATAGCCTTAAGGAGCGGAACATGGCCGTCCAACAAAACAAAAAGTCCCCTTCGAAGCGCGGTATGCACCGCTCACACAACGCTTTGGTTGTTCCCGGCATTGCTGTGGAATCCACCACAGGTGAGACGCACCTGCGCCATCACATCAGCCCGAACGGTTTTTACCGTGGCCGTCAGGTGCTCAAGAACAAGTCTGAAGCCTAATTAAGCTAGACACCCAAGGCCCGGGGCTACCACGCGTGTAGCCCCGGGCCTTTGCTTTTGTGGCTTCGATTTCTAAAGTCGAGCGTATTTGAACTCGTCATTGTTGTTTGTTGGGCAACCTGTTATTCATGATCACTATTGCTGTTGACTGCATGGGCGGTGACCACGGGCCCCGTGTCACATTGCCTGCTTGTACACGTTTTCTGGATCAGCATGCCGATGTGCAACTGATTTTGGTAGGTTTGCCACAAAGCATGAAAGGCTATGCACACGTTCGCGCCACGGTGCTGCTGGCGAGTGAGGTGGTTGCCATGGACGATCCGCTGGAAGTGGCCCTGCGCCGCAAAAAAGACTCGTCGATGCGGATTGCGATCATGCAAGTAAAAGAGGGTGCCGCACAGGCTGCAGTATCTGCGGGTAACACTGGTGCTTTGATGGCGATTTCGCGTTATCTTCTTAAAACGCTTGATGGTATCGACCGGCCAGCGATTGCTGGACAAATCCCAAATGCCAAAGGGCTGGCCACCACGGTGCTGGACATGGGGGCCAATGTGGATTGCTCGGCTGAGCATTTGCTGCAGTTTGCAGTCATGGGCTCAGCGTTGGTATCCGTTCTCAGTGGCGAAGAAAATCCCACGGTGGGCCTGCTCAATATTGGTGAAGAGGCGATCAAAGGCAATGAAGTCATCAAAAAAGCGGGCGAATTGCTGCGAACGGCTTCTAAAGCTGGCGATTTGAATTTTTACGGCAATGTTGAAGGCAACGACATTTTCAAAGGCACTGCCGACATCGTGGTGTGTGACGGGTTTGTCGGCAATGTGGCGCTGAAGGCCAGTGAAGGTTTGGCAGGAATGATTGTCGATTTTCTGAAAAGAGAGTTTTCACGCAACATCTTTACCAAAATTGCTGCATTAACTGCTTACCCGGTGATATCTGCGCTTAAAAAACGTATGGATCATCGTCGTTACAACGGCGGTGCATTGCTGGGCCTGCGTGGCCTGGTGTTCAAAAGCCATGGCTCGGCGGACGAGTTGGCTTTTGGGTACGCCTTAGGCCGGGCGTATGATGCAGCCCGCAATAATTTACTGGACAGGGTTCGGGTCAGGATTGCGCACGCGGCCCCTCTTTTTGAGGGCGCTCCCGTGCCAGCCACGCCGGAGTCGGTTCTGCCCGTCTAAACCATGAAAACTTACTCTCGTATCACTGGTACTGGCAGCTATTTGCCGCCGCGCCGTTTGACCAATGCCGATTTGGTGGCTGAACTCGCCATTCAGGGCGTAGAGTCAAGCGATGAATGGATTGTGGAGCGCACTGGCATTCGTGCACGACACTTCGTGGACGCGGGTGTCAATAGCAGCGACCTGGCGTTGCAGGCTTCGCTTGGTGCGTTGCAAGCTGCAGGCGTCGATGCCAAGGACATTGACTTGATCATTGTGGCAACCTCCACGCCAGACATGGTGTTTCCCTCTACCGCCTGTATTTTGCAGAGCAAGTTGGGGGTCAAGGGCGGGCCGGCATTTGATGTGCAAGCGGTCTGCAGCGGCTTCATTTACGCGCTGACTTTGGCAGATTCACTGATCCGGTCAGGCACTGCCAAAAAAGCTTTGGTGGTCGGTGCCGAGGTGTTTTCGCGTATTCTGGATTTCAAGGATCGCACCACCTGCGTGCTGTTTGGCGATGGCGCCGGTGCTGTGGTGCTGGAGGCGTCTGACACGCCCGGCATTCTGGCCACAGACATCCACGCGGATGGCGGCTACTCCGACATTCTGTGTGTGCCGGGCCATGTGTGCGGCGGTCAGGTGCTCGGCGATCCGTTGCTCCGCATGGATGGTCAGGCCGTGTTCAAACTGGCCGTGGGGGTGCTCGATGAAGCAGCTCGGGCCGTGCTTACCAAGGCTGGTAAAACAGAAGCTGACGTGGATTGGCTGATTCCGCACCAAGCCAACATTCGCATCATGCAGAGCACTGCACGCAAACTCAAATTGTCTATGGATAAAGTGGTTGTGACCGTTGACCAGCATGGCAACACTTCTGCGGCATCGATTCCCTTGGCGCTGGACACCGCGGTGCGCAGCGGGCAGGTGAAACCCGGGCAAACGCTTTTGCTCGAGGCTGTGGGTGGTGGTTTTACCTGGGGTGCAGTGCTGCTTAATTTATAGCTTCTTGCGTAATGGATATAAGGGCTAGAGCCTGATTTCTTATAAATTTATTAAAATCATGAAACCGTTCGCTTTTGTTTTTCCGGGTCAAGGTTCACAGTCGGTTGGCATGCTGGATGGCTGGGGTGAGCATGTGCAAGTTCGCCAGGCGGTCGCCGAGGCATCCGACGCGCTGGGTGAAGACATTGGTCGCCTGATCAAAGACGGGCCCAAGGAGGCGCTGGCACTCACCACCAACACCCAGCCTGTGATGTTGGTCGCAGGGGTCGCGGCTTATCGGGTCTGGATGGCTGAGGTTGGCCTGGCGCCACAGGCCGTGGCTGGACATTCGCTGGGTGAGTACGCTGCCTTGGTTGCTTCTGAAGTGCTCACCCTGTCCCAAGCGGCACCGTTGGTGCGTTTTCGGGCGCAGGCGATGCAGGAAGCGGTGCCGGTGGGGCAAGGGGCCATGGCCGCGATTTTGGGACTCGATGCGGCCAAAGTGATTGCAGGTTGTGCTGAAGTGACGGCGACTTACGGTCAGGGTTCAAGTGAGATTGTGGAAGCGGTGAACTTCAATGACCCTGGGCAGACGGTGATCGCCGGGTCCAAGGCAGCCGTCGAGCAGGCTTGTGTGGCGCTGAAATTACTGGGAGCCAAACGGGCCTTGCCATTGCCGGTGTCGGCGCCATTTCACTCCAGCTTGATGAAGCCTGCCGCTCTTAAGCTCTTGGAAAAGCTGCAAGCCACGGCGTTTGCAGTGCCTCAAATCCCGGTGGTCAACAACATTGATGTGGCGGTTGAGTCTGACCCCGACAGGATCCGTGACGCGCTGTATCGGCAGGCTTTCGGACCGGTGCGCTGGGTGGAATGTGTGCAGGCCCTGGGTGCGCGAGGTTTGACGACTTTGGTGGAATGTGGCCCGGGCAAAGTCCTTGCTGGCATGACCAAACGTATCAACCCGGAGATGCAAGGCATGGCGTTGTTGGATACCGCCAGCCTGGCTGAAGTTAAAACATGTGTTCTGGAAGCATAAGTTCATGAATGAGATCAAATTTGAAGGCCAGGTCGCCTTGGTCACTGGGGCCTCTCGCGGCATTGGTGCGGCCATTGCGTTGGAGCTTGCCAAGCGTGGCTTGAAGGTCATTGGCACCGCCACCACGGAAGATGGCGCCATCAAGGTGTCGGAAGCGCTCTCAGCTTACCCTGGCTGCAGCGGTAAAACGCTCAACGTCAACGATGCGGCTGGGGTGGATGCGTTGATCGACAGCGTGGTCAAAGAACACGGTGGCCTGCAAATTTTGGTAAACAACGCAGGTATCACGCGTGACAACCTCGCCATGCGCATGAAAGACGATGAGTGGGATGCCGTGCTTGACACCAACCTGAAGGCGGTGTTTCGCATGAGCCGCGCTGTGATGCGCACCATGATGAAGCAGCGTTATGGCCGCATCATCAGCATCACTTCGGTGGTGGGCGCCTCTGGTAACCCGGGACAGGCCAACTACGCTGCCGCCAAGGCGGGGGTGGCGGGCATGACCCGCGCGCTGTCCCGTGAGTTGGGCTCGCGCAACATCACTGTGAATTGTGTCGCACCTGGTTTCATTGAAACTGACATGACTGCGCAGCTGTCCGATGAGCAACAAAAAGGATTGTTGTCGCAAATTCCGCTTGGACATTTGGGTAAGCCCTCTGACATTGCGCACGCCGTAGCCTACCTTGCCTCACCCCAGGCGGCTTACGTGACGGGGCAGGAGCTGCATGTCAATGGTGGCATGTACATGTAAGCGTCATCGTATATAAACAGAGTAATCTTTCGAGTTCGTGGCCAGCTTGAGGCACAGCTTTCAAGCCCGGCTAAAATCATAAATCTTTTTACAACCCTCAGAGGGAATCCATGAGCGATATCGAAGCACGCGTTAAGAAAATCATTGCCGAACAACTCGGTGTTGAAGAGTCCCAAGTCACCAACGAAAAGGCCTTTGTGGCTGATCTGGGCGCAGACTCCCTGGACACAGTGGAACTGGTGATGGCATTGGAAGATGAATTTGGCATCGAAATCCCTGACGAAGATGCTGAGAAAATCACCACGGTACAAAACGCCATCGATTACGCCAATACCCACAAGAAGGCATAAGCCTTCACTCACGGTTCTCCTCGTGAGAGCTGTGCGTGTCAGCAGGTCGTTCTGCCCTTCAGCAGTTCGCCTTCGCTGACTAACCAAATTCTCAGCTACGCTCAATTTTGAGCGTAGTCTATTTCTGACAAACCACTGACTGTTGATCCCTATGTCCCGTCGTCGTGTCGTTGTTACCGGTTTAGGTTGTGTCAGTCCCGTGGGCAATACGGTCGACACCGCTTGGGCAAATTTGCTCGCCGGCCAGTCGGGCGTCGGCCTGATCACCAAGTTTGATGCGTCCACCTTCAATTGCAAAATTGCAGCTGAAGTCAAGGGCTTTGACATCGAGTCCTACATGAGTGGCAAAGAGGCGCGCACCATGGACACCTTTATCCACTACGGTGTTGCAGCGGCTGCTCAGGCTGTGGTGGATTCTGGTCTTCCCACGGGCGCTGCCCTGAGCGAAGAACTGGCCACGCGCATTGGCTGTGTGATCGGTTCCGGTATTGGCGGTTTGCCGATGATTGAAAGCGTGCACACTGAGTTTTTAGAACGTGGTGCGCGTCGCATTTCGCCCTTTTTCGTGCCGTCGACGATCATCAACATGATCGCTGGCCATGTGTCGATTCGATTTGGTTTCAAAGGCCCGAACTTGGCCATCGTAACCGCCTGCACCACTGGCTTGCACTGCATTGGCCAGGCTGGGCGCATGATCGAATACGGTGATGCCGACGTGGTGGTTGCTGGTGGATCAGAAGCGTCTGTGTCGGTGCTGGGTGTCGGTGGTTTTGCTTCCATGCGCGCCCTCAGCACCCGCAATGATGACCCCACGACTGCTTCCCGCCCATGGGACAAAGACCGCGACGGTTTTGTGCTGGGCGAGGGCGCTGGTGTGATGGTGCTTGAGGAATATGAACACGCCAAGGCGCGTGGTGCAAAAATTTATGCCGAGTTGGCAGGTTTTGGCATGAGCGCAGACGCTGGCCACATGACTGCGCCTAACCTGGATGGCCCGCGCCGTGCCATCGTCAGTGCCTTGCGCAATGCAGGCGTCAACGCCGATCAGGTGAACTATGTCAATGCGCATGGCACATCCACCCCGCTGGGTGACATCAACGAGTCCAATGCCATCAAGGCGGCGCTCGGCGACCACGCTAAAAAAGTGGTGGTGAACTCTACCAAGTCGATGACCGGTCATTTGTTGGGTGGCGCGGGGGGCCTGGAGTCGGTGATAACCGTGTTGGCGCTGCACCACCAGAAGAGTCCGCCAACCACCAATATCTTTAATCAGGATGCCGAATGTGACCTGGACTACTGTGCCAATACGGCACGAGACATGAAGATGGACGTGGCTGTCAAAAACAACTTTGGTTTTGGTGGCACCAACGGGTCACTTGTGTTCAAACGCGCACCTTGACCTCTCCCCGCTGCATACCGACAGTTTCAGTCACAGCTTTTTGCCATGCATAGCGCCCCAGCGGTAAGTTTTCCGGTGGGGCGTTCGCGTTTTGAAGCTTGGTTGACCGGGTCAGTGATTCTGTGTGGATTCTTGGTTGTGTCCATCTGGTGCTTGCAGGTAGATGCCTTGGGTTGGCGCCACTGGCTGGCGGTCGCGTTTTGGCTGATGACGGCATGGATGGCCGCGTGGCATTGGTGGCACACCCCCAAAGGAAGTCTGACTTGGGACGGTGCTGCCTGGTACTGGGCAGTGAAGACGCAATCAATGATGGTTGCGCCTGAGGTTGTGATGGATCTTCAGCAGCTTGTGTTGTTGCGGCTTCGTTCCCCGGCAGATGCTCGCGTCACCTGGGTTTGGCTGGACCAGGCGTTGAACCCGCTGCGTTGGGTGGCGTTGCGCCGCGCGATCTATGCCCGCGCCAGAAGCAGTGGCGTCGACACGGTCGATGCGCTGGGTCCTCCAGATGTTGCGTCAAGGCGTGTGAGATGAATCCCCCTGAGCTACCTAAGTCTCCACCAGCGGTTGACAACAGTGATGCCTTGCTGGTGGCGCGCACAGTGGCAGGTGATCAAGCTGCGTTCGAGTTGTTGGTGATCAAGTACCAGCGGCGCGTTGAGCGGCTGATTGGTCGCATGGTGCGTGACGTGGACCTGGTGGAAGACATTGCCCAGGAAACTTTCATTCGTGCTTACCGGGCGTTGCACCAGTTTCGCGGCGATGCCCAGTTTTACACCTGGCTTTACCGCATTGCGGTGAACACGGCCAAGAAGTTTTTACTGGAACTCAAGCGCGATCCCACCATCACCCAGGCCGCCATGCCGTCCAGTGATGATGAAGATGAAACTTTTTACCCCAGAAATGAATCAATAACGTACGAGACGCCGGAATCTGTATTGGCAGCTAAGGAAATTGCCTTGGCGGTCAATGCGGCACTGGAAGCCTTGCCGGACGATTTGAAGCAGGCATTGACGTTGCGGGAAATAGATGGCATGAGCTATGAAGACATCGCCGAATTGATGAAGTGTCCGATGGGCACGGTGCGTTCGCGGATTTTCAGGGCGCGCGAGGCTGTGTCTGCAAAGGTGCGGCCAATGCTTGAAAAGCAAACCGGCAAACGCTGGTAGCGCATGGCAGGGTGCATGAAGAGTTCACAGATGGTTTTTAGCCACTACGAGGGGCTGATTGCAATGAAGGTAACGCATGGTTGATCAATCTATTGAAAGCGCTGAACTGGTTTCCGCGCTGGTCGACGGGCAATTGCAGGGTGACGAGTTTGTACAAGCTCTGGCTGACCTGGCATCGAGCAGTGAGGCACGTTCAAATTGGGACACCTACCACTTGCTGGGCGAAGTGATGCGCTCCAGTGAAGGCCAAGTGCGTGCACACGATGCCGATTTTGTACTGAGGCTGCGTCAACGCATGGTGATGGACGCTATTGAAATGGTAGCTATACATGCTGAAGAGATAAGGTCTGAAGGCCAAAAACAGTCAAAAATGATCAGCGCCAATGATGGCTCCTGGCGACGCTTTGCTGGTCTTGCGTCGGTCGCGTTGGTGGGTGTGTTGGCGTGGCAAGGGCTGTATCGGGCCAACTTCGCGGATACATCAGCTGTGCCACAACTGGCGCAACAAAATGCAGCGCCAGCAGTGTCGGCAGCATCGCCTGTGGCCTTGGCGGACCTGAGCCCCGCCACAGCCGGACAGGCGTTGATTCGCAGCGACGGCACCTCGGCGTTGGCCATGTCTTCCGAGGCGCCGGTGATAATTCGTGACCCGCAGCTTGATGCGCTCTTGGCGGCGCATCGCCAGTTTGGTGGCACTTCGGCGCTGCAGATGCCGGCTGGATTTTTGCGCAATGCCACATTTGAAGCGGGTCCGCGTTGAAGCGTCAAGCAGTTTGGCTGGTGGCGTGGGTGTGGATGGGCTTGGCGCAGGCACAAGTGGCGGCGCCGACCCTTGGCGTCAGCCTGGTTGCCGCTGCGGGTCCGCAAAGCGTTGACCAATGGCTGATGCGTTTGCACGAGGTGGCGCGTAAGCGGGCTTATGTGGGCACGTTCGTCGTGACCACGGGGAACTACATGTCGTCCGCACGCATTTGGCATGTGCACGACGGTGAGCAACAGATGGAGCGGGTCGAGGCACTGACGGGCGTGCCCCGGTCTACCTACCGTCGCAATGACCAGGTGGTCACTTATTTGCCGGCTAGCAGCACGGCCATTGTTGAAAAGCGTGAATCACTGGGTATTTTTTCCGACGTACTGAGCCGTGCTGACCCATCGATTGCGCAGTTTTACCAACTGAAGTCCATGGGTCATGACCAGGTGGCGGGGTTTCCGGCTGACGTGGTCCAGCTTGTGCCGCGGGATGGCTGGCGTTTTGGATATCGGATATGGACAGAGAAGACAACAGGTCTGGTGGTCAAGCTGCAAACACTTGACCCGTTGCAGTTGGTACTGGAGCAGGCGGTTTTCACTGAATTGCGAATGGCGCAGCCTATCAGCTGGGCCAAACTTAGCGCCATGATGGACAACACGGAAGGCTATCTTGTCAAGAAGCCGGAACTTATTGCCACGGCCGCAGACCAAGAGGGATGGCAATTGAAGGCAACGGTGCCCGGGTTTAAGCCCCTGAGTTGCCAAAGGCGACAAGATGGCGGGTCGATTGTCAGCCGCGGCCCGCTGCAATGTGTGTTTTCAGACGGCCTGGCTTCCGTGTCAATCTTTATTGAGGCATTGGACACAGCAACCCACCGCAAACCCCGGACTCATGAACAGTTTGCCATGGGTGCCACGCACATGCATATGCGCCGTTTGGGCGACTGGTGGATCACGGTGGTGGGTGAGGTGCCGCAACAAACCTTGCAAAAATTTGCTCAGAGTCTGGAAAGAAAAAAATGAGTTTTGGCGTGTTTGTCTGTTTGTTTTTTAAAGGCGAAAAATGATGCGATTCAATTGGAAGAGCTTGTGTTCTTACGCGCTCAGTGGTGTGTTGGTGGCGACGGCGTCAACCGTTGCTTTGCCCGTGGCGACCGCCGTCGCCCAGGTGCGGGCGTTGCCGGATTTCACGGATTTGGTCGAGCAAGTGGGCCCCTCTGTGGTGAATATTCGTACACTTGAGAAAGCCAGTGCGCGCCAGGGTGAAGGTGGCGGCATGGACCAGAATATGCTTGAATTTTTCAAACGTTTCGGTTTGCCCATTCCGAACATGCCCAACGGACCGCGCCAGTCGCCACTGCCCAACCATGGCCAGCCGCAGGATGAAGATCAGCCGCGTGGTGTGGGTTCCGGCTTTATCTTGACGTCTGACGGCATGATCATGACCAATGCCCATGTGGTTGACGGTGCGGATGAGGTCTTGGTCACCCTCACCGACAAACGTGAATACAAAGCCAAGATCATCGGCACCGACAAGCGCAGCGATGTGGCCGTGGTCAAGATTGACGCAACCGGCCTGCCTGCCGTCAAGGTGGGTGATGTGGGTCGCCTCAAAGTGGGCGAATGGGTGATGGCCATTGGTTCGCCGTTTGGGCTGGAAAACAGTGTCACTGCGGGCATTGTGAGCGCCAAGCAGCGCGACACCGGTGACTATTTGCCCTTCATTCAAACCGATGTGGCGATCAATCCAGGCAACTCCGGTGGCCCGTTGATCAACATGCGCGGCGAGGTAGTGGGCATCAATAGTCAGATTTACTCACGCTCGGGCGGCTCCATGGGGATTTCGTTCTCGATCCCGATGGACGAAGCGGTGCGCGTGAGCGAACAACTTCGTGCGACCGGACGTGTCACACGTGGACGCATTGGCGTGCAAATTGAACAGGTGCCCAAAGAGGTCGCTGAGTCGATTGGTTTGGGTAAGCCGCGTGGCGCATTGGTGCGTGGGGTCGAAACGGGTGCACCAGCGGACAAGGCCGGTGTGGAAGCGGGCGACATCATCATCAAGTTTGATGGCAAACCGGTGGACAAATCAAGTGATTTGCCGCGCATGGTGGGCAGCACCAAGCCTGGCACCAAAAGCACCTTGACCGTATTTCGTCGTGGCGCCACCAAGGACCTGACGGTCACCATTGCTGAAATTGAAGCCGACAAGCCAGTCCAGAAGACAACCGACAAGTCCGTCAAACCCAAAGACTCTTCGGCCGCGCAGGGACTTGGCTTGAGTGTGAGCGACCTGACGGATGCCGCCAAAAAAGAATTGGGTGTAAAGGGGGGTGTGCAAGTCGACGCGACTGCAGAAGCTGCAGCGCGCGCGGGTCTGCGTGAAGGCGATGTGATCATGGCTGTGGCGAATGTGTCGGTGAGCAATGTCAAAGAACTTGACGCCGTGTTGCTCAAGTTGGACAAAGCCAAACCCATCAACGTGCTGTTCAGGCGTGGCGAATGGGCTCAATACACGGTGATCCGGCCTAATCGTTGAGGTGTAGCCTTGATTTTTAAAGATTGTTGATAACCTGTGTATAAAATAGGTTCATTCACACCTGAAAGGTTCGAGGTCACTGTTTGGGATGCAATCACAAGCTGATTTGCCTACAATACACTTCCAACTTCTGCAGTTGCCAATCAGGTTGGTTCAGGGCGCGTCTCTTTTGACCGCGCCCTTTTTTCTGCTTGCGCCTTTTTGATTTCTTTAATTTACTAATTCGGTTTCCCTTGATGAATCACATCAGAAATTTTTCGATCATTGCCCACATTGACCACGGCAAGTCGACCCTCGCTGACCGTCTGATCCAGCGTTGTGGCGGCCTGCAAGAACGCGAAATGGAAGCCCAGGTGCTCGACTCGATGGACATCGAAAAAGAGCGTGGCATCACCATCAAGGCGCAGACGGCGGCACTCCATTACAAAGCCAAAGACGGCCAGGTTTACAACCTGAACCTGATCGATACCCCGGGCCATGTGGACTTTTCCTACGAGGTGAGCCGCTCACTGAGTGCCTGTGAAGGTGCGCTGCTGGTGGTCGATGCCAGTCAGGGTGTGGAAGCCCAAACCGTGGCCAACTGTTACACCGCGCTTGACCTTGGCGTGGAAGTGGTGCCTGTGCTCAACAAAATGGACTTGCCCAACGCAGACCCTGACAACGCCAGGTCTGAAGTGGAAGACGTGATTGGCATTGATGCCACTGCGGCAATCGCCTGCTCTGCCAAAACCGGCATGGGTATTGAAGAAATTCTGGAGGCTGTAATCGCCCGCATTCCACCACCCCGGGGCAACCCTGCCGGGCCTCTGCGTGCCATGATCATTGACAGCTGGTTTGACAGCTATGTAGGCGTGGTGATGCTGGTGCGTGTCGTCGATGGCCGCCTGGTCAAAGGTGAGCGCATCAAGATGATGGCCACTGAGACCACCTACAACGCAGACAGTCTGGGTGTATTCACCCCTGCCAATGAGCCACGCCAATCGCTCGAAGCCGGGGAGGTGGGCTACATCATTGCCGGCATTCGCGAACTGCAAGCCGCCAAGGTGGGTGACACCATCACCCTGATCCGGCCGGGCACCGGCGGCGCCGCGGCGACTGCCACCGAGGCCTTGCCCGGCTTCAAGGAAATTCAGCCCCAGGTGTTCGCCGGGCTTTACCCGACCGAGGCCAATCAGTACGAAGGCCTGCGCGACAGCCTGGAAAAGCTCAAGCTCAACGATGCGTCCCTGCATTACGAACCTGAAGTGTCGCAAGCCCTGGGCTTTGGTTTCAGATGTGGCTTTCTGGGCCTGTTGCACATGGAAATCGTGCAGGAGCGCCTGGAGCGCGAGTTCGACCAGGACCTGATCACCACCGCCCCGAGCGTGGTCTACCAGGTGGTGCAGGCCGATGGCACCATCAAGATGGTGGAAAACCCGTCCAAGATGCCTGATCAGGGTCGTCTGGAAGAAATCCGTGAGCCCATCGTCACTGTGCATCTGTACATGCCGCAAGAGTATGTGGGCGCGGTGATGACCCTGGCCAACCAGAAGCGCGGTGTGCAGATGAACATGGCCTACAAGGGCCGCCAGGTGGTGCTGACCTATGAGATCCCGCTGGGTGAGATCGTGATGGACTTTTTTGACAAGCTCAAAAGTGTCTCGCGCGGTTATGCGTCCATGGACTATGAGTTCAAGGAATATCGAACTGCCGATGTGGTCAAAGTCGATATTTTGCTCAACGGTGAAAAGGTCGACGCCTTGTCCATCATCGTGCACCGCTCGCAGTCGGTGTACCGCGGGCGCGCTGTGGTCGCCAAGATGCGCGAGGTGATTTCACGCCAGATGTACGACGTGGCGATTCAAGCCGCCATTGGGGCCAACGTGATTGCCCGGGAGACCATCAAGGCACTGCGCAAGAACGTGATCGCCAAGTGTTATGGCGGTGACATTTCTCGCAAACGCAAGCTGCTTGAGAAACAAAAAGAAGGTAAAAAACGCATGAAGCAAATTGGCTCGGTCGAGGTGCCGCAAGAGGCGTTCCTGGCCATTCTGAAGGTGGACGCGTGATGCAAGTTCTGACCTCCTTGATTCTGGCGGCCTTTGCCAGCTATGTGGGTGCCTGGTACTTTGGCCGGGTTGATGGCAACTTTGCGCTGTTGCTGTTTTTAGCCACCGTGGTCACTGGCGTTTACTGGCTGGCTGAGCGGTTTTATTTTTTGCCGCAGCGCCAGAGGGCGGCAGCTGAACTGGAAGCCAACACACTTCAGCGTGGCGAGGAGCTGCGCAAGCAGGGCATCAGCAAGGTCGACAGCGACGTGACAGAGGCCAAGCGCCATATCCTGGCGCAACCCTGGTGGCTTGATTGGACGGCGGGCTTGTTCCCGGTGATCATTGGTGTCTTCATCTTGCGCTCGTTTCTGTTTGAACCGTTCAAAATTCCGTCGGGTTCGATGATCCCGACGCTGTTGGTGGGTGACCTGATTCTGGTCAACAAGTACCACTATGGTCTGCGTCTGCCCGTGCTCAACACCAAGATCACTGAAGGCAATGCGCCCCAGCGTGGCGATGTCATGGTGTTTCGTTACCCACCCAAGCCAAGCCTGGACTACATCAAGCGTGTGGTCGGCGTGCCCGGTGATGAGGTCGCCTATCTGAATAAGCGCCTGACCATCAACGGCAAGCCCTTGCCCATCAACGCCTTGCCAGAGTTTTTTGACGAGGACACCATGCGCTACTTCACTCAGTTTGAAGAAACGCTGGGTGACAAACCGCATCGTCTGCTCAATGACGACAGTCGCCCGGCATTTGTGCCAGGCGCCGAAGAGTTTGAATTCAAGGCCAATTGCCGCTACAGTATTGAAGGCGTGGTGTGCAAGGTGCCGCAAGGGCATTACTTCATGATGGGCGACAACCGCGACAACTCGCTGGATTCGCGCTATTGGGGCTTTGTGCCGGACAAGAACATCGTTGGCAAAGCGTTTTTTGTCTGGATGAATTTTGGTAGCCTCAAACGGATTGGCTCGTTCAACTGACCGGAGATAAGTGATGTCAAGTTCTCTCAAGCACAGGCAGCGGGGTATGTCTTTCATTGGCTTAGTGATCGTGGGGGGCTTGCTGGCAGTCACTGGCGTGGTGGTTGCCCAGGCCATTCCAACGGTGATCGAGTATCAAGCTGTCTTGAAAGCCGTCAACAAGGCCAAAGATGGCAACACCGTAGCTGAGGTGCGCAGCATTTTCGACAAGGCCGCCAGCATCGACAACATCAGCTCGATCTCAGGCAAAGACATAGACGTGACCAAAGAGAATGACAAAGTGGTGGTCAGCTTCGCCTACCAGCGTGAAATTCATTTGGCTGGCCCGGCCTATTTGACGCTCAAGTACGCGGGTCAGTCTCGGTGAAAGTACAGGTGATGGTTTGAATGCGGATCTAAGCGCGCTGCAGCAGCGCCTGAAACACCAGTTTGCCGACGCCAGTTTGTTGCTGCGGGCGGTGACGCACCGCAGCTTTTCTGCTGATCACAATGAGCGTCTGGAGTTTTTGGGCGACGCTGTGTTGGGTGTGGTGGTGGCAGACATGTTGTACCAGCGTCTGCAAAATTTGCCTGAGGGTGACCTCTCGCGGGTGCGGGCCAATCTGGTCAAGCAAGACACCTTGCATCAGTTGTCGGAGTCCTTAGGTTTGCCCGAGGTGATTCGCCTGGGAGAAGGCGAGATGCGCTCCGGTGGGCAAAAGCGCCCGTCGATCCTGGCTGATGTGCTTGAGGCTGTGATTGGCGCGGTTTACCTTGATGCGGGCTTTGCCACTGCGCAGGCCTTGGTACAACGCATGTACCAGGCGGTTGAAATCAACCCTGCCATGGACGCCATTGGCAAAGACCCCAAAACAGAGCTACAAGAATGGCTGCAAGGTCGCAAGCTGAAACTGCCAGCCTACCGCGTGGTGGCCACGCTGGGTGCCGCGCACAAGCAGACGTTTGATGTCGAATGTGAAATCCTCGAACTCAACCTGTCCGAGCGCGGCATTGGTGGTTCGCGCCGGGCTGGCGAGCAGGCCGCCGCGACTGCCATGTTGCAAACACTTAAATCCAGGGTCAATTGATGAATACAAAAAAAAATAACGCGGTCAATGCAGAAGATACCGCGCCTGAAGTCCAAACCAACCTTGAAGATTTGTTGGCCGGCATGCGCCGTGACATGCGCCCGGCGGGTGCTATTGAGGCGCCTGTGGCTGGCCAACGCTGTGGCCTGATTGCCATTGTGGGCAAGCCCAATGTGGGCAAGTCCACGCTGCTCAACGCGCTGGTGGGGCAGAAGATCAGCATCACCTCGCGCAAGGCGCAAACCACGCGCCACCGCATTACAGGCATGCACACCGTGGGTGCCAGCCAGTTTGTGTTTGTCGACACACCAGGTTTTCAAACCCTGCA
This sequence comes from Burkholderiales bacterium, assembly GCA_038207945.1. Classification (GTDB taxonomy): domain Bacteria; phylum Pseudomonadota; class Gammaproteobacteria; order Burkholderiales; family Burkholderiaceae_C; genus Rhodoferax. The sequence continues at coordinate 448 of JBBQZG010000002.1, read as the reverse complement.
CGGTAATGCGCTGAACAAGTCACTGAACAAGACCGTGGTGGGCGCAGTGGCCGATGTGGACCTGATTTTGTTTGTGGTGGAGGCCGGCAGCTTCACGCCGGCGGATGCGCGTGTACTGGCGCTGCTGGGGAAAAACATTCCGACGCTGTTGATCGCCAACAAACTCGACAACGTGCACCGCCGTGGTGACATTGCACCCTGGCTGCAAACCATGCAAGAAAAACATGCCTTTGCCGAATTTGTCCCGATGTCGGCCAAGAGCGCCAAAGACATTGAACGCCTGCTCGACATTTGCGCCAAATACCTACCCGAACAAGCCTGGTGGTATGCCGCTGATGAACTCACCGACCGCAGCGAGCGCTTCATGGCTTCCGAGATGGTGCGCGAAAAGCTGTTTCGCCTGACCGGTGACGAGCTGCCCTACACCTCGACCGTCATCATCGACAAG
>JBBQZG010000001.1:0-74914 GCA_038207945.1 Burkholderiales bacterium | reverse complement strand
CGAAGGTTTCGATTGCGGCTTGAATATCAAGAACTACAACGACATCGAAATTGGTGACGTGCTGGAGTTCTTCGAGATTCGTGAAGTTGCGCGGACCTTGTAAGCCCTGTGAGCCAGAACCGTGCCTAAAAAGTCATCTACCCCAAACCGGGCTTTCAAGGTTGCCGATCAGATTCAGCGGGATCTGACGGAGTTGATTGCCCGCGAGCTCAAAGACCCGCGCGTGGGCATGATCACCATTCAGGGTGTGGAAGTCACGCCTGACTATGCCCATGCCAAGGTGTTTTTCAGCCTGCTGGCTGGCGATGTGAAAGCTTGCACCGAAGGCCTGAACCAGGCTGCTGGCTTTCTGCGCAGTGGCCTTTTCAAGCGCCTGCACATCCACACCGTGCCCACCTTGCATTTCATCTACGACCAAACCCCGGAGCGGGCTGCCGACATGAACGAATTGATTGCGCGTGCAGTAGCCTCAAGGGCTAAGGACGACTAAAAATAATTGGGGTCAGATTCCAATTGTTTGGAAGCTGCTCTCAGTTTCCTTCAAACATGCAGACATTGGCATCTACTACCCATCAGCGAAAAGTCGTCAGGCGACCCCTGCACGGCGTGCTGTTGCTTGACAAGCCGTTGGGCTGGAGCAGCAACGACATCCTGCAAAAAGTCAAATGGCTGTTGCGCGCCGAGAAGGCCGGTCACACCGGCACGCTCGATCCGCTGGCCAGTGGTGTGTTGCCCTTGTGTTTTGGGGCCGCCACCAAGTTCAGTCAGTTGCAACTTGATGCCGACAAAACCTACCAGGCGATGGTGTGCCTGGGCAAAAAAACCAGCACCGGTGATGCGGAAGGCGACGTGATCGAGACCCGGCCGGTGGCGGTCACAAATGAAGACGTGGCGCGGGTCACCCGGCAATTTACCGGGGCCATCAGCCAGCTGCCGCCGATGCACAGTGCGCTGAAGAAAGACGGCAAGGCCTTGTATGAATATGCCAGGGCTGGTATTGAGGTGGAGCGGGAACGTCGAGAAATTATGATTTATGAGCTAAATATGGCTCTAGCCCTTATGGATAGTGCGCAAGAAGCTATCGATATGATAGTGAAGTGCAGCAAGGGTACCTATATCCGCACACTCGGTGAGGACGTCGGTGAAGCCCTGGGTTGCGGTGCACATTTGAGTGCACTGCGGCGGGTGGCTACTGGCGGCTTTGAGGTGGCGCAATGTGTGACGCTGGAAGCCCTTGAAGCCATGACTGAGGAGCAGCGTCTGGCTTGCCTGTTGCCGGTGGACAGTTTGTTGGCGAATCACACAGTGGTCACACTCGACTTGGAGAATGCTGGTCGATTCCTGAGCGGCGTGCGTCGTCGTGGCGCTTGGCCAGACGCGGCGCAAGTCGTGGTGTACGAAGAAAAAACGAAAGCGCTGCTGGGCACTGCCCATGTGGCAGCAGGTGAGTTAATCCCCGGGCGGCTGCTCAGCCCGATCGAAATTGAACAGATTGCAAATGCATCCCGGACGCAGGCGTGTACCAACACGCCCGATGTCCAACCCATTTAAGAAAGTGAACCATGGCCCACAAACAAATCCGAAACATTGCAATCATTGCCCACGTTGACCACGGTAAAACCACCATGGTCGACCAACTGCTGCGCCAGTCTGGCACCTTCGCCGAGCACGAGAAGGTGGTTGATACCGTGATGGACAACAACGCGATCGAAAAAGAGCGCGGCATCACGATTCTGGCAAAAAATTGTGCCGTGACCTGGGAAGGCACCCACATCAACATCGTCGACACCCCCGGCCACGCCGACTTCGGTGGCGAAGTTGAGCGCGCACTGTCCATGGTTGACGGCGTGGTGTTGCTGATTGACGCTCAAGAAGGCCCCATGCCGCAAACCCGCTTTGTGACCAAGAAGGCGCTGGCCCTGGGTTTGAAGCCGATCCTGGTGGTGAACAAGGTCGACAAGCCTGGTGCACGTCCGCAGTTTGTGGTGAATGCCGCGTTTGACTTGTTTGACAAGCTTGGAGCCACCGACGAACAACTCGATTTCCCGGTGGTTTACGCCTCAGGCATCAACGGCTGGTCATCGCTGGAAGAGGGTGGGCAGGGCGAACAGTGGGGTCCGGACATGTCGGCCCTGTTCAACACCATTTTGCAGCACGTGCCACACCAACAGGGTGATCCGGCAGCGCCGCTGCAACTGCAAATTTCCGCGCTTGACTTTTCGACCTTTGTTGGCCGCATTGGTGTGGGCCGCATCAGCCAGGGCACGATCCGTCCCATGATGGACGTGGTGGTGATGGAAGGTACGGACGGCAAGGCTGTCAAGGGCCGTGTCAATCAGGTGTTGACCTTCCAGGGTCTGGAGCGCGTGCAAGCCGCCGACGCCGGTCCCGGTGAAATCGTGTTGATCAACGGTATCAATGACATCGGTATTGGCGTGACCATCACCGACCCCGTCACCCCGATGCCGTTGCCGATGCTCAAGGTGGATGAGCCCACCCTGACCATGAATTTTTGCGTCAACACCAGCCCGTTGGCCGGTCGTGAGGGCAAGTACGTCACCAGCCGCCAAATCTGGGACCGCCTGCAAAAGGAACTGCAACACAACGTGGCCCTGCGCGTCAAGGAAACCGACGAAGAAGGCATCTTTGAAGTCATGGGTCGTGGCGAACTGCACTTGACCATTTTGTTGGAAAACATGCGCCGCGAAGGTTTCGAGATGGCTGTGTCCAAGCCACGCGTGGTGATGAAGATGGTCGACGGTGAAAAATACGAGCCGATTGAACTGGTCACCGCCGACATTGAAGAGCAGCACCAAGGCGGCGTCATGCAGGCTTTGGGTGAGCGCAAAGGCGATTTGGTCAACATGGAGCCGGACGGCCGTGGCCGTGTGCGCCTGGAATACCGCATTCCAGCGCGTGGCCTGATTGGTTTTACCAATGAGTTCCTGAACCTGACGCGCGGCTCCGGACTGATCTCGAACATCTTCGACAGTTATGAGCCGCACAAGGGCGAGATTGGCGGTCGCAAAAACGGCGTGCTGATTTCCATGGATGCGGGCGAAATTTTCACCTACGCGCTGGGCAAGCTCGACGACCGCGGTCGCATGTTTGTCAAACCCAACGATCCGGTGTATGAGGGCATGATCGTGGGCATCCACAGCCGTGACAACGACCTGGTGGTCAATGCCACGCGTACCAAGCAGCTGACCAACTTCCGTGTGTCTGGCAAGGAAGACGCGATCAAGATCACACCGCCGATCGAATGCACGCTGGAATACGGTGTGGAGTTCATTGAAGACGACGAGCTGGTTGAAATCACACCCAAGTCGATTCGTCTGCGCAAGCGTTACTTGACCGAGAGCGAGCGCAAGCGCGCCGGCCGCTAAGACTTGTAAACGACTGCTGGGTCGTCGTTCCCGCAGCTGCGGGAATCCGAGGGCGTTGTCACTCCCGCCAAGGCGGTGATGGCAGCGCTTTTTTTCGTTTATGGCGCCTCTACGCAGGCGTGAAAGCCAGTTTTGAAAATCTCTCACAACCGTGCGGTGCTGTTGATGGTGGCGGCCACGCTGATGTGGTCGATTGCCGGCGCGGTGACGCGGCATCTGGAGCACGCCCAAAAATTTGAGGTGACCTTCTGGCGCAGCTTCTTCACCATGCTGTCCTTGCTGGTGTTGTTGCCGCTGTTCAAAGGCCGTGACGTCTTCAGCCGCATGCGCCACAGCGGCGCGGTCCTTTGGTTGTCTGGCTTGTGCTGGAGTGCCATGATGACCTTTTTCATGCTGGCCCTCATGCTCACCACGGTCGCCAACGTGCTGGTGACCATGGCGTTGACGCCGTTGCTCACAGCGTTGGGCACACGCATCTTTATTGGCTATCGCATTCCTGCGCGCACCTGGGTTGCGATTCTTGCCGCCGGCGGCGGTATCAGCTACATGTACGCCAGCCAGTTGGGGCAGGGCGTCAGCCTGACCGGCACGCTGGTGGCACTTTGTGTGCCGATTGCAGGGGCCGCCAACTGGACCCTCGCGCAACACGCCCATGCGCAAGGCAAAGACGTCGATCTGATTCCGGCCGTGTTGATTGGCGCGGCGTTGTCGTCCCTGATTACGCTGCCGCTGGCTTGGCCGTTTCAGGCCTGCGCACACGATTTGTGGCTGTTGTCAGGCTTGGGTCTGATTCAGTTGGCCATTCCTTGTGTGCTGGTGGTGATCTGCGCCCGTGTCCTGAAGGCCCCTGAAGTGGCGCTGCTGGGCCTGCTGGAGGTGATTTTTGGCATCTTGCTGGCTTGGGTAGGCGCGGGCGAAGTGCCCAGGCAAGACGTGTTTGTCGGCGGCTCGTTGGTGATTGGCGCCCTGCTGGCCAACGAGCTGGTGGCCTGGCGGGGCCGGGCTTGAGTGAATGTGTTTGTGACTGAGGAATGGCCGAAGGATGGCTGGCCCCGACGTGACAAGCTCGGGTGCGGCAGAGGTGATGGGTTTGGGATGAACGACCCTTGCCAGGAGGTGTATCACCTGCCTCAGACCTGGGAGGTGTTGGCGGCGATCGGTCCGCCTGATACGCGTCATAGCTTGGCCTGGATCGCTACATTTTAAATAGCTGCTAGCGCTTTATATACAAGGGTTAGAGGCCAATATGACCAATATTTTTCACTGAACTCCTTTGGCGGCTATCGTGCAAGCGCTGGCGCTTGATCCGTGTCCCGCTGATTGACAAGAACTGCGTGCCGACCTGGTAGCCAGCGCGCATTGAAGACGTCACCCCGGCCAGGGTCCAGCCATTTTTTTGCAGCCATGGCCATGGCACCACCATCCGCAGCGTTTGTTCACCCGAACGGTGTCATTCCATTTTCATACCCATCCGACCTGTTGTTGCAACGCCTTGCCGTGCTAGTGCACTGTCTGCGGCTTCGCGCCTAATGTCATATTGATCTGAAAATGGAATCAGAGTTGCTGGTAGACCGCCTGTGCCAGTGCCATGAGTGACTCCCGTGGCAACTGGCCCGCCAGCGCGTAGCCAAATCCCTGCTCCACCCAGTAAAAACTGGGCACAGCGGCTTGTGGCTCATAGCGGAATCCGGTTTCTTGGCTGGCGCGTCCAGCAGCGGTGGGCACCTGCAAAGCGCCCAGATACAAGGTCACCCGGCTGCCTGTTGAGCTCTGGTACATGAACTGAGCGCGTGCGCCTGCGTCTCCAGGCAACAGTCGACCGCCTACCAACTCAAAACCCTGCGCCGTCAAATCAGGCACTTTAAGCGGCTTGGCGAGGCGTTTGGACAACCATTGCACCAGATGCGTCTGCTCCAACGCGGTGACTTCGACGGGGTGGCGGATTTCTGGCACGTAAACGCTGTGGGCCAAACTGGCCTGACGCACAAAATCACGTTCAAGCTGCGCCTGTGCCAATTTGGGTGCTCCGGGTTCAAGCGCACGCGTTCCCTGCCAACTGGCGTTGGCCAGCCAGCCAGCCCCAAAAGCCAGGACCACGCCAGCGGCCATGCCACCGAGGTGCCAGCGCTGGCTTGCGGTGTCGCGCGCGGCACCTGCATTTTTGGCCGCTTGGACCAGTGCGGGCGGCACCGCGATGTTGAGCACCTCCATATGCAGACGTCGCAAGGCATCGCGTTGATGCCGCCACTGGGCGATGCGAGTTTGACTGTCAGGGTCAGCCGCCAGTCTCAACCGCAACGCAGCCAGTGTGTCAGGTGCACCTTGGTCGTCCGCCAGGGCGTGGCGTTCATCTTCAGTGAGTGGGATGTTGGGAAGGGGTTTCATGGCGTTGCGTGAACTATTTCAACCGATGCAGGCCTTGGAAAGGTGCCACAGTTGGCCGGTGAATTGCCGCATCTTCGGGGGCAAGGGCAGGCGCATCCATCAATGCCTGCAGGCGGACCCTGGCCCGTGACAACCTTGACATCACGGTGCCTATCGGGACCCCGGTGACCTTGGCAACCTGGGCATAACTCATGTCTTCCAAGCTGACCAGCAAAAACACCTCGCGCTGCTCGGGTGGCAGGCATTGCAGGCAGCGCTGCAAGTCCAGCCTCTGATCCGGGGCTGACTCTGGCGCCTTCAGGTCGTCGGACAGCTCATTAATGTCTACCCGCGCCAAGCGTCTGCCTGCGTCCGACTGGCGTAACTGGTTGACAAACAGGTTGTGCATCACGCAAAACAGCCAAGCGCGCAGGTTAGAGCCCATCAGCCATAAGCGCCATTTGCTGCATGCACGCTCCAGCGTGTCCTGCACCAAGTCATCCGCCGCCCAGGAGTCGCCGGTGAGCGCACGCGCGTAACGGCGCAGCGCCGGGATTTGATCGACGATGGGCTCGCGATTAACCAAGGCGAACTCTGTGTCAGTAGCCAGAAGACATGGGTTTCGGCGCAGGCGATGGCATACCGATGGGTTTTGCAGCCTTCCATACCTGATTGAATCCGTCACCAGTTTTGTCACCCGGTTTGCTGTCCTTGGACCAGTAGTACAAAGGTTTGCCCATCACGGCCCACTGTTTCGCGCCGTTGTCACGCATGATGACGGCGTAGTCGCCCGAGGCGATATCAGAATCGGCGGCCAGAAACGGCGGCCAATTGCTTGTGCAGGGGCCGTTACAGTTGGACTTGCCACTGCCTGCGACATCTTTGTCAAACGTGTAAAGGGTCATGCCATTGGGGCCGACCAGTACGCCATCGGCAACTTTGGCCGGGGTGGCTGCCAAAGCGGCGCAACCACCGAACACGGCAAGGGTCAGCGACAGGGTCAGGGTAGCGCGGGGAATAAATTTCATAATGAACTCCTGAGTTGATGAACGCAAACATGTGTTTGCACAGGCATAAACACCAGTCGCGTCCGCTTTATTCCCTGCGCCAGAAAATATTTATCGGCGATGGACCTTCATGGCGCGCTCCACTTCACGCTTGCCTTCGCGGTCTTTGATGGTGTCGCGCTTGTCGTGTTCGGCCTTGCCCTTGGCCAGCGCCACCTCACATTTCACCTTGCCGTTTTTCCAGTGCAGGTTGATCGGCACCAGCGTGTAGCCTTTTTGCTCCACCTTGCCGATGAGGCGCTTGATTTCTTCCCGGTGCATCAGCAGTTTTTTGGTGCGCTGCCTGTCGGGGCTGATGTGGGTTGAGGCGGTGCCGAGGGGCTGGATTTGCAGGCCGATGATGAACAGTTCGCCGTTGCGCACCACCACATAACCGTCAGTCAGCTGAACTTTGCCTTCGCGCAGCGATTTGACTTCCCAGCCTTCGAGCACAATGCCGGCTTCAATGCGCTCCTCGAAAAAATAATTGAAAGCCGCTTTTTTGTTGTCGGCAATGCGGCTTGAGGTGTCTGGTTTTTTGGCCATGTCGTGAGTTTGGAGTTTTTGTAAATGCGAACAAGGCTTGACTACAATTCCGTGCTCTCCTCCATTCTATGAAAACTGTCAAAAAGTCCGTTTTAATCTGGTACAGCCCTGCTGAAATGTACCGGCTGGTCACCGATGTTGATCAATACCCTCAGTTCTTGCCATGGTGCGACAAGGCACGCGTGGTGTCGTTGGAAGAAAACGGCATGCTGGCTGAAATCGGTATTGCGTTCTCAGGCATCCATCAAACATTCACCACCCGCAACGCCCACATTCAAGACCGTCAGGTGATCATTGATTTGGTCAACGGGCCGTTTTCCAAACTTGAGGGTGAATGGAACTTTCTGCCGTTGGGCGAGACCGAGCAACGTGCCTGCAAGGTAGAGCTTGCCCTGACCTACGGCTTTGACAACGCACTGGGGCGACTCATCAGCCCGGTGTTTGACAAGATTGCAGGCAGCATGGTCGATGCCTTTGTCAAGCGTGCCAAACAGGTTTACGGTGAGTGAAAACCGGTTGAGTGTGACCGTGGTTTACGCACCCGCAGCGCGTGAGGTGCAAGAAGTGTCGCTTGAGTTGCCAGCCCCGAGCACGGTGTTGCAGGCTTTGCAGCGGAGCGGTTTGCTCGCCAGTTATCCGGAAATCGACCACCTGCACACTGCCGTGGGGGTCTGGGGCCGTAAAGCGCCATGGGATCAACTGGTGCGGGACAATGACCGCGTGGAGGTTTACCGCCCCTTGCGGGTTGATCCCAAGGTGGCGCGTCGGGAGCGTTTTGCCAGCCAGGGCAGCCGAGGCGCTGGTTTGTTTGTCAAAAAGCGTGCCGGTGCAAAGGCCGGTTACTGACGCTGCCGACTGACCGGCACCCGACCTCGGCGGCGAGCCACGGCTTATTTGCAATCACTGTCGACGATGGACTGAAGGCGTTTGGCCTCTGCTGCGCGGGCAGCGTCATCCATGATTTCACGCTCACCCTGGCTGTTGATGCGGCTCAGGCGCAGGCCTGATTCCAACCCTTTTTGAGCCTGTTTGGCGCGCTGGCAATTGTCAGCTTTTGCCTGGTTGATGCGCTCTTCTTCGGCTTTGCGCAACGCGGTTTGTGCCTGCTCTTCTTTTTTCTTGCGCGCGGCCAACTCTTTGTCGACCCCCGTGGCCGCCGGGCTGCTGGCCCCTGCTTGAGCGGGCGCGGACGCCTTGAGTACTGGCTCACTGGTGCCGGCGTTCACTGTCGTCTCCTGGCTCACCCCGCGTGGGTCAGGCCCCGGGCGTTTGAAAATGCGCTGGTCTGGCACGTCAACCGCAGGTGCGCGGTCGCTAAAGACTTTGCGGCCGTCTTTGTCAGTCCAAGCCCATTGGGCGCTGGCACTCAGCGGGAGTAGACCCAGGACGAGAAAAAATAGACAAAGTGATTGCTTCATGGCATGAGTTTATGACAGCCGGGGACAAGCCCGGCAGATACAATTGACAATTTGGAGCTTTATCTATGCGCCTGATTGGCAAAGCGCTCACCTTTGACGACGTGTTATTGGTGCCAGCATATTCCCAAGTCCTCCCCAAGGACACCTCCCTCGCCACCCTGTTCACCCGCAACATCGCACTCAACCTGCCGCTGGTGTCAGCCGCCATGGACACGGTCACCGAGTCCCGTCTGGCCATTGCCATCGCCCAAGAGGGCGGCATTGGCATTGTGCACAAAAACATGACAGCGCAGCAGCAAGCGGCCAAAGTGGCCAAGGTCAAGCGCTACGAGTCCGGCGTGCTGCGTGACCCGGTGGTGATCACACCGCAGCACACCGTGCGCCAGGTGATGTCCTTGTCCGAGCAGTTGGGTGTGTCGGGTTTCCCCGTGATTGACGGCGGCAAGGTGGTGGGTCTGGTAACCGGGCGTGATTTGCGCTTTGAAACACGCTTTGATTTGCCTGTCAGTCACATCATGACCCCGCGTGACAAGCTCGTTACAGTGCCTGATGGCACCACCCTCACCCAAGCCAAAGTATTGCTCAACCAGTACAAGATCGAACGCCTGCTGGTGGTCAATGACGCGTTTGAGCTCAAGGGCTTGATCACTGTCAAAGACATCACCAAGCAGACCAGCTTTCCCAATGCGGCGCGTGATGCACAAGGTAAATTGCGTGTGGGTGCAGCTGTGGGCGTAGGTGAGGGCACCGAAGAGCGTGTCGAGCTGCTGGCCCGTGCGGGCGTCGATGCCATTGTGGTCGACACCGCCCACGGCCACAGCAAGGGTGTGATTGACCGGGTGCGTTGGGTCAAACAAAATTTTCCGCATGTCGAAGTGATTGGTGGCAACATCGCCACTGGCGCTGCCGCGCTGGCTCTGGTCGAGGCGGGCGCAGATGCCGTCAAGGTCGGCATTGGACCAGGCTCCATTTGCACCACCCGCATCGTGGCGGGTGTGGGTGTGCCGCAAATCATGGCGATCGACAGCGTGGCGACTGCACTCAGAGGCACCGGTGTGCCTTTGATTGCCGATGGTGGCATTCGGTTCAGTGGTGACATTTCCAAAGCCATTGCCGCCGGTGCTGGCACGGTGATGATGGGCGGCATGTTTGCCGGTACCGAAGAGGCGCCAGGCGAAGTGATTTTGTTCCAGGGTCGCAGCTATAAAAGCTACCGCGGCATGGGCTCGATTGGTGCCATGCAGCAGGGCAGCGCAGATCGCTATTTCCAGGAATCAAGCACCGGCAACCCGAATGCGGACAAGCTGGTGCCTGAAGGCATAGAAGGCCGCGTGCCCTACAAGGGCTCCATGGTCAACATCATTTACCAGATGGCTGGCGGCTTGCGTGCCAGCATGGGCTACTGTGGTTGCGCCACCATTGAAGAAATGCAAAACAAGGCTGAGTTTGTCGAGATCACCACGGCCGGCATCCGCGAAAGCCATGTGCACGACGTGCAAATCACCAAAGAAGCGCCGAATTACCGAGCTGAATAATGCATCAAAAAATTCTCATCCTTGACTTTGGCTCGCAGGTCACGCAACTGATTGCCCGGCGTGTGCGTGAAGCCCACGTGTTTTGTGAAGTGCACCCTTGCGATGTGACCGATGACTGGATTCGTGCCTATGCGCGTGATGGGAAGCTCAAGGGCATCATCCTGTCGGGTAGCCACGCCAGCGTCTACGAAGATACCACCGACAAAGCGCCGCAAGCGGTGTTTGAGCTTGGCATTCCAGTGTTGGGCATTTGTTATGGCATGCAGACCATGGCGCACCAACTTGGTGGCATCGTCACCAGTGGCCACCAGCGTGAATTTGGCTCCGCCCATGTGCGCGCCCATGGTCATACCGCCTTGCTTGATGGCATCCAGGACTTCACCACGCCAGAAGGTTACGGCATGCTTGACGTCTGGATGAGCCATGGTGACAAGGTCACCGAACTGCCTCACGGCTTCAAGCTGATGGCCAGTACGGACAGTTGTCCAATTGCCGGCATGGCCGATGAGGCGCGCCGCTTTTATGCGGTGCAGTTTCACCCGGAAGTGACTCACACCAAGCGTGGTGCAGCCATTTTGGAACGCTTTGTGCTCGACATTTGCGGCACCCGCGCCGACTGGATCATGGGCGACTACGTCACCGAAGCCGTGGCACAAATCCGCGCCCAGGTGGGTGACGAAGAGGTCATTTTGGGACTCTCCGGTGGTGTCGATTCTTCAGTGGCTGCAGCCCTGATCCATCGGGCTATTGGCGACCAGTTGACCTGCGTGTTTGTCGACCATGGTTTGCTGCGCCTGAACGAAGGCGACCTGGTGATGGAGATGTTTGTTGGCAAGTTGCACGCGAAGGTGATTCGGGTCGATGCAGCGGACCAGTTTCTGGGGCACCTTGCAGGTGTGACCGACCCGGAAGCCAAACGCAAGATCATCGGGCGTGAGTTTGTAGAGGTTTTTAAGGCTCAAGCGCTTGCACTGACTTCATCTGGCGCTAGCACTAAAGGAGCAAAATGGTTGGCTCAGGGCACCATTTACCCGGACGTGATCGAGTCCGGCGGTGCCAAAAACAAAAAAGCGGTGGTCATTAAAAGTCACCACAACGTGGGTGGCTTGCCTGAGCAACTGGGCTTGAAGCTGCTGGAGCCCTTGCGCGAACTGTTCAAGGACGAGGTGCGTGAGTTGGGCGTAGCCCTGGGCTTGCCGTACCACATGGTGTATCGCCACCCGTTTCCCGGCCCGGGTTTGGGTGTGCGGATTTTGGGCGAAGTCAAAAAGGACTACGCCGACCTGTTGCGCCGCGCTGATGCCATCTTCAATGAAGAATTGAACAACTTTGTGGATGAGGCCACCGGCAAAACCTGGTATCAACTCACCAGCCAGGCCTTCACCGTGTTTTTGCCAGTGAAAAGTGTTGGTGTGATGGGCGACGGTCGCACCTATGACTATGTGGTGGCCTTGCGCGCCGTGCAAACCAGCGATTTCATGACGGCAGACTGGGCCGAGTTACCTTATGCGTTGCTCAAGAAAGTGTCGAGCCGCATCATCAACGAAGTGCGTGGCATCAATCGCGTCACCTACGATGTCAGCAGCAAACCACCCGCCACGATTGAGTGGGAGTGAAACAGAGTCGGTTCGTACCGGTCAAAGACACTTATGGCAATCGAATGGCAGGACAGTTTTAACCTTGGACACCTTGAAATAGACGCCCAGCATCAAAAGCTGTTTCAACTGGTCAACAGGCTTCTTGCAGCAACTGACAAGTCAAATTTGACGGAGGCGTTTGCAAAATTGTTCCAGTACACACAGGCGCATTTTGCACATGAGGAAAGCATCATGTTGGAGATTGGTTATCCGCATATCAGGGCACATCTCGAACAGCACAGTACATTGCTTTCAAAACTGGCACATGTTGAAAAATTCATTGCCAACTACACTTTTGACATGGTGAATTTCAAGCCTTTTCTTTTGGCATGGATGCTCAATCACATCCAAACATTGGATGCGCAACTTGTCAACTACGTTGGGCAGAAATAGACCCAAGGTCAAACCCTGCACTTTGCGCATGGGAAATTTCTTGTTGCTGCGTTCTTTGGCTTAGCGTATCTCCCGGCAGCCTGCCATTGGCATCTCACTGGCAGGCTGCTGCAATAATGCAACGATGTATTTGCCTGCACAATTTTCTGCCAAAGACCAAGGTCATGCGCGTATGTTGATGCGCGCGTACCCGTTGGCGAACCTGATCTCGGTGGATGAGGACGGTTTGCCGTTTGTGACGCCGTTGCCGCTACATCTGCATGAGGAAGACGGTGACATGCTGTTACTGGGTCATTGCGCCAAGCCAAACCCCCATTGGCGCTACCTGCAGGCACGCCCGCAGGCGGTAGTGAGTTTCATGGGGCCGCAGGCCTACATGAGCCCGCGCGTCTACCCAGACCTGACACGGGTGCCCACCTGGACTTACCTGATGGTGCAATGCGTGGTGCAGGCCCGCCTGGTAGACACCTTTGAGAACAAAGACCGGCTGCTCAAGCACTTGATTCAGGACCATGATCCAGCCTACGCCGCGCAATGGCAGGGCCTGGACGAAGACTTTCAGCACAAGATGATGAGCGGCATCCAGGCCTTTGAACTGAAAGTGACACAACTGCAGTGCAAGCTCAAGCTCAACCAGCACCGCCCTGAGTCCCATGTCGCCATGCACGCCACCTATGCAGGTGGCAACGACAACGAACGTGCGTTGGCCGACTGGATGGAGCGGCTTGGCATGGTGGGCCACATCAAGGGGGAGGCGTGATGCGTGGATGGCTTGGGCTGGTGGGTTTGCTGTTGGCGCTGGTGCTTGTGGGTACGCTGGTGAGCAAGCAGATGACAGCGTTGCGGGTCAAGGTACCTACACTGGACACACCAGCCAATGCGTCGGCAAGTGCATCGCCTGCGCCGGGCAACATCGCCCAGCAAAATCAGCAGATCCAACAGCAACTCAAACAGGCCGTGGAAGGCGCCGCGCAGGCGCGTCCGATGCCTGATGACAAGTGACGCAGTTTGATGTTGTAGAGGATGCGCAGTGGATGCGCATGGCCCTCAATCAAGCCCAAGTAGCTGGTGCAGCCGGTGAAGTGCCGGTCGGCGCTGTCGTGGTTCGCCAAGGTCAAATCATTGGTGCGGGCCAAAATGCCCCGATTCACGCTCACGATCCCAGCGCACACGCTGAAATTGCAGCACTTCGGGCAGCTGCATTGCAATTGGGCAATTACCGGCTGGATGACTGCGAACTGTTTGTCACGCTGGAGCCCTGTGTCATGTGTGTCGGGGCGATATTGCATGCGCGGCTCAAACGTGTGGTGTTTGGTGCAAGCGATCCAAAAACGGGTGCTGCAGGTTCGGTGATTGACCTGTTTGGTGACCCTCGGCTTAACCACCACACCCGGGTCCATGGTGGTGTATTGGCGCACGAGTGCGCAGATGTGCTGCAGGGTTTTTTCAGGCGACAACGTCAACAGAAATCCCTGAACGCCAGCCCTGTGCGCGAAGACGCACTGCGTACGCCCGCGAGTCGTTTCGAAGCTCTGCCGGCTTTACCCGGTGCGCCGCATCATGTGAATGACCTGCACGCTTTAAAAGGGCTGCGTTTGCATTACGTGGACACCGGACCGCCCGATTCAGCCCAGGTGACCTTGTGTCTGCATGGCAGCGGGTCCTGGTCGCAGCTGTGGCAACAGGTGATGGCCGAGCGAGTCACCTTGGGCGAGCGCGTATTGGCTCTTGATCTGATCGGCTTTGGCAAAAGCGATAAGCTTAAAAAAGCCACTGCCTATTCAATGGTGTGGCATGCCCAGGTGGTGCTCCAACTGATTGAGCGGCTGAACCTGAGGAACGTGATGTTGCTGGAGTCAGCCAGCGACACTTTGCCAGGCCAGTTGCAGGGCGAATCATTTGGCGGGATGTTGATGACACTGGCGGGTGGGCGCATCACGCGACACGAAACAATCCACGTTGCCCCCCTGAGCGTTGAAGCAGTTAGCGCGCCCTACCCAGACCACGGACATCGGGCGGCCATGCGCGAACTGAATTTTAAAAAAAATCCATGAAAAAACACATTTATATTTATTCGCCCTCAGGTGCAGTACGCGACAAGGTCGCATTCAGGCGCGGCGTTGCACGGCTTCAGGCTCTGGGTCATGAAGTGGAAATTGACCCCGATGCGTTGACGAGCCACCAACGCTTCGCGGGCGATGATGCCACCCGGTTGGCGGCCATCCATCGGGCGACTTCCAGCGGCGCCAATGTGGCGCTGGTCTCTCGCGGGGGCTATGGCTTGACCCGAATCCTGCCCGGAATCCAGTACAAGAAGGTGGCAAAAGCCATTGACAAAGGCATGATGTTTGTCGGCATCAGCGACTTCACCGCATTCCAAAGCGCGGTGCTGGCAAAAACTGGGGCTATCACCTATGCAGGCCCGGCCTTGTGCGAGGGCTTTGGCGTGGGCGGTAAACCTGACCCCGGTGGCCCTGGCGCAGGAATCGTCCAGGTCCCGGACGACATCATGGAAGCGTGCTTTGATGATTTGCTGCAAGAGCAAGGGGAGGGCACGGGTTGGCGCCAGCATGTTGAACGACCACCGACTGCTACTGATAGCGTAGCTTCTGACGCTCTATCCAAAAGGGCTACAGTCGAATTTTCTATAAATAACTCGGTCTTGTGGGGTGGTAACCTGACCGTGCTCACCTCGTTGCTAGGCACACCGTATTTTCCGGACATCAAAGGCGGCACGCTTTTTCTGGAAGACATCGGTGAGCACCCTTACCGCCTTGAGCGCATGTTGACGCAACTGCTGCATGCGGGCGTTCTGGCACGCCAAAAGGCGATTCTGCTCGGCCAATTCACCGACTACAAGCTCGTCAGCCATGACCGCGGATTCAAGCTGCAAACGGTCATTGACTGGCTGCGGCAAAAGGTGAAGACCCCTGTGTTGACCAACTTGCCCTATGGTCATGTGCAAACCAAGGTGATTCTTCCGGTGGGTGCCAAGGTTGACTTGGGTGTGGATGGGCGCGATGCGATGCTGGTTTGGGGTCATGTGTGACCATTTAGAAGCGAAGTTCACCTAAACTCGGTCCATCTCTATCAAAGTAAGTTGTTCATGGGCGTTCAATCCACTGTCGTTTTTGCTGACCTGTTTGGAAGCACGGGCGTCTTTGAATCCTTGGGCAACGCCAGAGCTACCGAAGTGGTGACGCAAATCACGGCATGGCTGGCCGAAAAATTCAAGCTCAGTGGTGGGCGTGTTGTCAAATTTCTGGGCGATGGCGTACTGGTCCTTTTCAAGGAAAACAGCGATGCTGTAGCGGCCGTTGTCGAGGTGCAGCGTGCGCATGAAGCGCGCTTGGTTCACACTTTTTCCGGTCCGTACATGCCGCTTCGAATTGGCGTGGCACGAGGCGATGTGGAAATGGTTGACGGCGATTGCTACGGGGATGCTGTCAACATTGCTGCGCGTTTGAGCGAACTCACAGGACCGCAGCAGATCTGGGTCACCAGCGAAGTCATCGAGGGCAATCCACTGTTGCCAGGCATGCGACCTCGGCTGCTGGGCCCGATCCACGTGAGAGGGCGGGCAGAACCTTGTACGGTTTACCAGATCGAATGGCAAGAAGACATTGATTCAGAATTCTTCACCATTCAGTCGCCGTTGGCAGATGGTTTTGAAGAATCCCAGCGCGATGTGCTGGGCAGCCAGATTGAATTGCTCTGGCTGGACAACCGCAGAACTTTCAGGGCATTTGAGCTTCCGGTGCACATTGGGCGCATGCGCGAGGCAGGGTTTGTGGTGAGTGATCTGCACGTCTCAAGAAAACACGCACGTCTTGACTGGCGAAATGGCAGCGTGGTTCTGACAGATGTTAGCTCTTACGGCTGCTGGATCAGGTTTTTTGGAGGTGGGGCAGATTTGCTGCTGCGCCGTGAAGAGTGCGTGCTCCACGGTCGGGGAGAAATTTCGCTGGGCACACCTTTCAGCGACCCCAGCGCACCCGTGGTCACATTTTTGGTTCGTTAGACAGTGCGGTTGGGGTTGCATCTGCACCTGACGTTTGCACCCTGCGCGCGCCGTCAAAACGACGGCTCCAATACGATATGTCCATGTTTTCCACGCGAACCTCAGCGCCAGGTTTAGGCGAGTGGATGAACTTACCCTCCCCAATGTAAATACCTACATGGCTGAAGGCGCGGCGCATGGTGTTGAAAAAAACCAGGTCACCGGGTTTCAGGTCGGCCTGGTCAATGCGTTGGGTGGCAGCGGCTTGCTGTTCGGCCTTGCGCGGCAGGATCAAGCCGACCGTTTGCGCATACATGGCCTTGACAAAGCCGCTGCAATCGAAACCGGTTTCAGCAGAATTACCGCCCCGCTTGTAGGGCACGCCCAGAAAACCCATGGCATTCACCACCAGATCAGATGCCGTGTGTGTCACTGACTGTCGCACCTGGTCGATTTGGTTTAAGAGACCTTTGCCAGCCAGCAGGCGGCTCAATTCGTCGGGTGAGTCAGGTGCCTCGTGCGGGGCGGCATGCACCATGTTGGCCAGGAATAGGCACAAGGTGAGGACGGTGGTTCGCAGGGGTTGTAGCATCCGCAGAGTTTACCCGCTTTGTTAATTTAAAGTGATTTCTAGAAATTCCGTTCAAGTTGTTGATTTTTATTGAATTAAAGGATTGATATGTTCAAGGCTTTGCTTTTGGATAACGCGCCGGGCTTTCACGCTGGCCTGGCACAAGTGGATGAGGGCCAATTGCCTGCTGGCGATGTGACGATTGCCGTGGCCTATTCCACGCTCAATTACAAAGACGGCTTGGCCATCACCAACGCTGGCCCGGTGGTGCGCAACTGGCCCATGGTGGCTGGCATTGATGGCGCTGGTACTGTGATTGAGTCAAGCCATCCGGCCTGGCAAGTGGGTGACCTGGTGGTGCACAACGGTTGGGGTGTGGGTGAAACGCACTGGGGCTGCCTGGCTGAAAAGGCGCGGCTGAAAGGGGATTGGCTGGTGCGTTTGCCCAGTGGCATCACGCTGCGCCAGGCGATGGCCATTGGCACGGCAGGCTACACCGCCATGTTGTGCGTGCTGGCGCTGGAAGACCATGGGGTCATGCCGGACGCGGGTGAGGTGCTGGTGACAGGGGCCACCGGCGGTGTCGGCAGCGTGGCGATTGCCCTGTTGGCCAAGCTCGGCTACACCGTGGTGGCAGCCACGGGCAAGGCCAGTGAAGAGGCCTACCTCAAAACGCTGGGGGCCTGCAGCCTGCTGGACCGTGCCACCTTGTCGACACCCGGCAAGCCGTTTCAGAAAGAGCGCTGGGCCGGTGTGGTGGACGCCGTGGGCTCGCACACGCTGGCCAATGCGCTGGCACAAACCCGCTACGGCGGCGTGGTGGCCGCGTGTGGTTTGGCTCAGGGCATGGATTTGCCAACCACAGTGATGCCGTTCATTTTGCGCGGTGTCACCTTGGCAGGTGTCGATTCGGTCATGGCACCACTGGCCAAGCGCCAACGTGCTTGGGATCGACTGGCCTGTGACCTGGACCTGGCGCTGCTGGAAACCATGGTGCACGAGGTGGCGCTGGACGACTGCATTGCGCAAGCCAAAGCGCTGATGGCCGGCCAGGTCCGTGGCCGTGTGCTGGTACGCATCAACGGCTGAAAGTATTCATCAGCGATTTTTACGAAGAAATTGGCTCTAGCCCTTTTCCTATATGCCTAAGTAGCTATATAAATAGTAGCTACTGAGGCATCGGTGCCATGGCCGTGAACAAGCTGCGGTTTAATCACGGTTTTGATTTGCCACCTCTCTTTAGAAAGCCTGTCATGCTGCTTGATGCCGAACTCTCCCAACTGGTGCTCGTGGATTACCAAACGCGCCTGATGCCCGCCATTTTTGACGCACCGCTGGTGCTGGCTAACGCCGTGGTGCTGGCACAAGCCGCCAGACTGCTGCAGGTGCCGGTCTGGGGCACCGAGCAAAACCCGTCCAAACTGGGCTCAAATCCACCTGAGTTGCGCAGCTTGTGCCACAACACACTGGCCAAAATGCAGTTCAGCGGGGTGGAAGAAGGTTTGGGCGAATGGCTGCGCCCACCGCTCAAAGCGCCTGCAGGCAACGCCCGCAGCCTGCCCAAGCACTTGCAAAAGCCGTCCAACACACCCACCGAGCGCAGCAGCATCGTGATTGCCGGGTGCGAAGCGCATGTATGCCTAATGCAAACGGCGCTGCATTTGCTTGAAGACGAATTTGAGGTGTGGGTGGTGACCGATGCCTGCAGTTCACGCACCGAGCGCAACCGAGATGCCGCGTTTGACCGTCTGGCCAGCGCCGGGGCAGAGTTGCTGACCACCGAAATGGTGGTGTTTGAGTGGTTGCGCAGCGCCGAGCATGAGCAGTTCAAGGCGCTGCATTTATTGATCAAATAAGGCGCTAACCCTTATAGGTAAAGCGGGAGTAGCTATTAAAACTGAAGCATTCGGTTGCTGTCCGCATAGGCTGAAAATTATTTTGATGAAATAAGGCTCTAGCCCTTATGGATAATGCGCAGACAGCTATCAAATTCATACTAATTGGCCATCCACAATCTGAATCTGCCGCTGGCAGCGTGCCGCCAAGGCAGGGTCATGGGTGACGATCAAACAGGCGGATTGTTGTTCGCGGTTGACGCTTTCCAGCAACTCGAAAATATCATTCGCGCTGTGGGTGTCGAGGTTGCCGGTGGGCTCGTCGGCCAGAATCAGGCGCGGTGACAAGGCCAGCGCCCGGGCAATGGCCACGCGCTGCTGCATGCCGCCCGAGAGTTGCGCAGGGCGCTTGTGCGCCGCGTCCTTGAGCCCCACTTGGGTCAGCAGGCGCATGGCCTCGTCTTGGGCGCGGGCAGTGGACCAGCCGCTGTCAATGATCGACGGCATCATGACGTTTTCCAGCGCACTAAACCCCGGCAACAGGTGGTGAAACTGAAAGATGAAGCCAATAGTGCGCCCGCGCAAGGCGGTGAGTTGGGCATCCGTCATGTCGGATGTGTCTTGCCCGTTGATCAGCAGTTGCCCGCTGCTGGCGTGTTCCAGCAAGCCGATGAGGTTGAGCAGCGTGCTCTTGCCCGAGCCGGACGGACCCGTCAGCGCGGCAAATTCGCCTTCCGCAATGGCCAGGTCAATGCCGTGCAGCACCTCGGTGACGACTGGCGTGCCTTCGCCGTAGCTTTTTCGGATCTGCTTTAACTCGACGATCGCAACTGTGTCAGTCATGTGGTAATCAGGCTTTGAAGAGACGCGGGGGGCAGCGGATGGCCAGAGCAGGTTGGCCAAGCCATCAAACGCGAATGGCCTGCACCGGGTCAAGCCGGGCGGCGCGGCGGGCGGGCAGGGCGGCAGCCAGCAGGCCCACCGCCAGCGCCATGGCACAGGTGCTGAGCACCACGGACATGTCCAAATCAGGACTGACCAGCGCCGAGCCATCGGCATTGCGCGTGATTTTGGAGAAAAATTTCAGCAGCCCCAATGACAGCGCCGAGCCCAGTGCCGAGCCGATCAGCCCATAGAAGCCGCCTTGTAGCAAAAACACCGACATGATGCGCCGCGGGCTAGCCCCCATGGCTCGCAAAATGCCGATCTCTTTTTGCTTTTGTACCACTGACACCACCAGCACGCTGGCAATGCCCACCGCCACAATGACTGTGACAAAGGCGCGGATCAGGTTGTTCGACACGCTCTGGCTTTTCAGCGCCGAGAGCAATTGGGCGTTGGTTTGCATCCAGCTGTCCACACTCAAACCCGTTTGTGCCTGCAAGGGTCGCGCGATGTTTTCCGCATCAAACAAATTGGCCACGCGCAGGTCAATCTGGGTGATACCGCCAGATAAGTCCAGCAGGGTTTGTGCCACTTTGACGCTGGTGTAGACCCAGCGCCGATTCAGGTCGCGGTTGCCAATGTCAAAAATACCGGTGATGCTGAACAGGTCGTCGCGGCCATCCATGGTCACCAAGCGAATCTTGTCACCCACGGTCACGCCCAGGTCTTTGGCCAGCTCAACGCCGATCACGGCATGGGTGCCACTGACATCAAAGCGGCCTACCTTGAGGTACTTTTCCATGCGCACAATACGCTGGTAGGCCTGCGCGTCGACCCCCATCATGGAAATGGCCTGACGGGCATCGGCCCGTGTCGCAAAGCCTGCGCCTGACAGCATGGGTGACACGGCCAGCACGCCGGGGGTTTGTTCGGCCAATTTGGCAACGGCTGACCATTGGTCAATGGACTGCAGGCGTTGCGCGCGTGGCTGGATGATGGCCGCCGTCTGCTCGGGCGGCAGGGTGGTGTGGTTCACCGCCTGGGGTGCCTTGAGCACGATGTGGGCTTGACTGCCCAGCGTTTTGTCAATGATGGAGGCCTGTAGCTGGCTGATCAGGGTGGTCAAAAAGATGATCACCGCCACGCCACCCGTGACGCCGGCCAGGATCAACACGGTTTGCATGCGCCCCTCGCGCAGGTAACGCAGGCACACCATCAGGGCAAACGGCAGGCGCGAGACGGGGGATGTCATGAACCCACTGCCAGAAGCAAGCTGGCGCGTTCATTTGGCCGCCGTGTCACGCCGTTCAACTGTGGCTGTTTCACTGTGTCAGCCCTGGAATGGGTTGCGCATTGCCGCCCGCTACGGGCTCACTTTTTTGGCGCACTTTGTCGCCGTCAGCTGCCGTGCTGGTGGGCAAGACCACCCGGTCGCCACTGGCCAGGCCGGAGAGGATTTGCGTGGTGCCGATGCCTTGCAAACCCAGGGTCACATTTGAGCGCTTCGCCCGCCCATCCCGCTCCACCAGCACAAACGGGGCACCGCTGGCATCGTGGCGCAGGGCGTCGGTGCTCAGCATCAGCGCGTTGGGCACTTGGGCGGTGATGATTTCTACGCTCACGGTCATGTCGGGGCGCAAAAACTCTGGTGGCTTTTCCACCCGCAGCTTCAGATCGACGGTGCCGCGCAGGGCGTCCACGGCGGGCGCGATGGTGGTCAGGGTGGCCCCAAAAGGCTGATCCTGGTAGGCATCGGCATTGGCCCGTGCCGTTTGGCCCAAGCGGATGTGCTTGAGATTTTTCTCGTCCACGCTGGTCTGAATCAGGGTCTCAGTGCCGCTGACCAGCGTCAGGATCACGCGCCCGGCTTGTGCGGTGTCGCCGGGGTCGGCGCTGCGGCTGATGGCGGTGGCCGCCACAGGCGCGCGCAGGCTCAAACTGTCCAGCCGCGTGGCCGCAGCGGCTGCGTTGGCTTTGGCTTGTTCAAGGCGGGCCTGAGCCGCCGTGGCTTCAGCCCCACCGGCCTGGTTGCCCTTGGCCTGCGCGGAAGCTGCCAGCACCTGCGCCTGAGCGCTTTGGGCCTGGCGCATGGCATCGTCTACACGGGACTGAGAAATAAACCCTTGTTTGAGCAAATCTTGCGCGCGGACCAGTTCGCGATCGGCCTGCACTGAGGTGGTGCGCGCCTGCTCAAGCTGCTGCACGCTCACGGGCACTTGCACTGTGTTGAGCTGGCTCAATCGCGCGCGGGCCTCATTCACAGCCGCTTGTGCCAGCCTCAGGTTGGCAGTGGCCTCGTCGTCGCGCAGGCGCACCAGCACCTGGCCTGCCTGCACGGCATCACCTTCACGCACCAGAATGCTGTCGATGCGGGCGGTGGTTTGGCTGGCAATGTCCATGCGCGCCACGCTGTCAATCCGGCCACTGGTCACGACCGACTGAAGCATCGGACCCTGCGAGACCAACACCATTTCTACCGCCTGGCCACGCTGCATCCATACATACACGCCCGCCGCAATCACCAGCAAAGCCCCGACCCAGAAGAAATGTGTGCGCTTGAATGTCATACCCGAGATTGTGCGGCAAGGTGATTCTGGGATGTGTGGGCTTGACCACCGTCTGCTGTCGGTTGTGTGGGTTTAGGGCCTGCGCAGAACCGTTGCGTCTTGGCGTGCTGGCGCAGATTTGTGCAGTTTCTGGATGTTTTGGGTTCAGTCAGTCAGGGTCGTGCAAGCTCACGGTTCATAATTATGAATTCAGTTTAACAATAACCACCGGAGACAGACCATGACCACGTACGCCGAATTTCACCAACGATCTCTCACCGACCGCGATGGCTTTTGGGGCGAACAGGCCCAGTTGGTGGATTGGAAAGTTCAGCCGACACAGATTTGTGATTACAGCAACCCTCCGTTTGCCAGGTGGTTTGTCGGTGGCGTGACCAACTTGTGCCACAACGCGGTGGATCGGCATCTGAAAGACCGGGCAGACCAGGCCGCGCTGATTTTTGTCTCGACTGAAACCAACCAAGAAAAAGTTTATTCCTTCCGTGAGTTGCATGCGGAAGTGCAGCGCATGGCCGCGGTGTTGAAAGACTTGGGCGTGACCAAAGGCGATCGTGTGCTGATTTACATGCCCATGATCGCTGAGGCAGCGTTTGCCATGCTGGCGTGTACCCGCATTGGTGCCATTCACTCGGTGGTGTTTGGTGGTTTTGCCTCGGGCTCGCTGGCCTCACGCATTGAAGATGCCGAGCCTAAGGTTGTCATCAGCGCAGACGCAGGCTCCCGTGGTGGCAAGGCGGTGGCTTACAAGCCGTTGCTTGATGAAGCCATCAACCTGTCGAAGTACAAGCCTGAAGCTGTGCTGCTGGTGGACCGGGGCCTGGTGGCGATGGATTTGGTGGCAGGTCGCGACCACCTGTGGGGCGCCTTGCGTGAAAAGAATCTGAACACGGTGGTGGAATGTGAATGGGTCGATGCCACTCACCCGAGCTACACGCTGTATACCAGTGGCACCACCGGCAAGCCCAAAGGCGTGCAGCGCGACACTGGCGGTTACTGTGTGGCACTGGCTGCCAGCATGAAACACATTTATGCGGGAAACGCTGGCGAAACCTATTTTTCTACCAGCGATATCGGCTGGGTGGTGGGTCACAGCTACATCATTTATGGCCCGCTGATTGCCGGTATGGCGACCATCATGTACGAAGGCTTGCCGACCCGGCCGGACGGCGGCATTTGGTGGAGTCTGGTTGAAAAATACAAGGTCACGGTGATGTTCAGCGCACCGACGGCTGTGCGCGTGCTCAAGAAACAAGACCCGGCTTTGTTGACCAAATACGACCTGTCGAGCTTGCGCGCGTTGTTTCTGGCAGGTGAGCCGCTGGACGAACCCACGGCTCAGTGGATCAGCGCCGGACTGGGCAAGCCGATCATCGACAACTACTGGCAAACCGAGACCGGCTGGCCGATCCTGTCGCTGTGCAATGGCGTTGAGAAAGCGGTGAGCAAGTTTGGCTCGCCAGGCAAAGCCGTGTATGGCTACGACGTCAAGTTGCTCGACGACCAGACCGGTGAAGAGCTGGTAGGCCCGAATCAAAAGGGCGTGGTTGCCATTGAAGGCCCGCTGCCCCCCGGCTGCATGCAAACTGTGTGGCGCGACGACGAACGCTTTGTCAACACCTACTGGAAGAGTGTGCCGGGCAAATTGGTTTACAACACCTTTGACTGGGGTGTGCGTGATGCCGATGGCTACTATTTTATTTTGGGCCGCACCGACGATGTGATCAACGTGGCCGGGCACCGGCTGGGCACCCGCGAGATCGAGGAAAGCATTGCCGCGCACCCGAACATTGCCGAGGTGGCTGTGGTGGGCGTGGCCGACCAGCTCAAAGGGCAGGTGGCGATGGCGTTTGCTGTGGTCAAGGATGCCAGCTTGGTGGCTGATGAGGCCAGTGCACTCAAACTTGAAGCTGAAATCTTCAAACTGGTGGACCGCGATCTGGGTGCGGTGGCGCGCCCGGCCCGCGTGCGTTTTGTGACTGTGTTGCCGAAAACGCGCAGTGGCAAGTGTCTGCGCCGCGCCATTACTGCGGTCTGCGAAGGGCGGGACCCCGGTGATCTGACCACCATGGATGACCCGGCAGCACTGCAGCAAATCAAGGATCTGGTGTCAGCCTGATCACGCGGATATTTTGAACTGTAAGTCTTGTGCCATCTTTCAATGGCACAATTCTTTTTTGCATCAGGCCCTTCCATCGCCACTGTCGCATCCGCCAAACGGTCAAGCCGTGACGCGGGAGGTTAATCAACAAACAGCTTTAACCAGCTAAAGTTTCCCCAAGGGAAATGAAAGTCAGCGAAACATGAGTGAGACAAACACGGTTTATCAAGCCTATCAGGCGAACACCTACCTTTTCGGTGGGAACGCCCCGTACGTCGAAGAGATGTACGAAAACTACCTGGCCAACCCAGGCAGCGTGCCGGACACCTGGCGCGACTATTTCGATGCTCTTCAACACGTTCCCGCAGTAGACGGCAGCAACGCCAAAGACGTCCCCCATCAGCCTGTCATTGACGCTTTTGCGCAGCGCGCCAAAGCCGGTGGCACCAAAGTGGTGGTGGCCAGTGTCGATGCCGAGATGGGTCGTAAGCGCACTGCTGCGCAGCAGCTCATTGCCGCTTACCGCAATGTCGGTGCCAGCTGGGCTGACCTCGACCCCTTGAAGCGCACCGAGCGTCCGAACATTCCTGACCTGGATCCTGCCTTCTACGGTTTTAAGGATGCTGACTTTGAGACGGTCTTTGACACCAGCAACACATTTTTTGGCAAAGACAAGATGCCCTTGCGTGAGTTGCTCAACGCACTCCGCGAAACCTATTGCGGCACCGTGGGTGCGGAATACCAGTACCTGACAGACCAGACGCAAAAGCGTTGGTGGCAGCAAAAGCTGGAAAGTGTGCGCAGCAAGCCGAATTTCAACGCTGACCAAAAGAAACACATTCTTGACCGCCTTACTGCTGCTGAAGGTCTGGAACGCTTCCTGCACACCAAATACGTGGGCCAGAAGCGCTTTTCACTGGAAGGTGGCGAGAGCTTTATTGCTGCCATGGACCAGTTGATCCAGCAAGCCGGTGGCCTGGGCGTACAGGAAATCGTGATTGGTATGGCCCACCGTGGCCGTCTGAATGTGTTGGTGAACACACTGGGCAAAATGCCCGCAGATTTGTTTGCCGAGTTTGACCACACCGCGCCAGAAGACCTGCCCGCTGGTGACGTGAAATACCACCAGGGTTTCAGTTCGGACGTGACGTCTCCCGGCGGACCGGTGCACTTGACGCTGGCGTTCAACCCTTCGCACCTGGAAATTGTCAACCCGGTGGTGGAGGGTTCGGTGCGCGCCCGCATGGACCGTCGCGCCGACCCCACCGGCCGTCAGGTGCTGCCGGTGCTGGTGCACGGCGATGCCGCTTTTGCTGGCCAAGGCGTCAATCAGGAAACCCTGGCGCTGGCGCAAACCCGTGGCTACACCACGGCGGGCACAGTGCACATCATCATCAACAACCAGATTGGTTTCACCACCTCTGACCCGCGTGACTACCGCTCCACGTTGTATTGCACCGACATCGTCAAGGGTGTTGAGGCACCTGTGATGCACGTCAATGGCGATGATCCTGAAGCCGTGGTCATGGCGATGCAGTGGGCACTCGAATACCGCATGGAGTTCCGCAAAGACGTGGTGCTGGATATCATTTGTTTCCGCAAACTTGGTCACAACGAGCAGGATACCCCGGCCTTGACACAGCCGCTGATGTATAAGAAGATTGCCCAGCACCCAGGCACCCGCAGGCTCTACGCTGATAAGCTGACAGCGCAAGGAATGGGCGCCACCTTGGGCGATGACATGTTCAAGGCCTACCGCTCTGCCATGGATGCGGGCAAGCACACGGTTGACCCAGTGCTTACCAATTTCAAGAGCAAGTACGCGGTCGACTGGACACCGTTTCTGGGCAAGAAGTGGACGGATGCGGGCGACACAGCCATTCCCATGGCGGAATGGAAGCGCCTGGCCGAAAAAATCACCACGCTGCCAGCCAGCTTGACAGCCCATCCGCTGGTGAAGAAGGTGTACGACGACCGTGCGGCGATGGGTCGAGGCGACATTCCAGTGGACTGGGGCATGGGCGAGCACATGGCTTTTGCGTCCCTGGTGGCCAGTGGTTACCCGGTCCGCCTGTCTGGTGAGGACTGCGGCCGTGGCACATTCACCCACCGTCATGCGGTCATTCATGACCAAAACCGCGAAAAATGGGACGTGGGCACCTATGTGCCGCTGCAGAACGTGGCGGAGAACCAGTCACCTTTTGTGGTGATCGACTCCATCCTGTCAGAAGAAGCGGTGTTGGGCTTTGAATACGGCTACGCCTCCAACGACCCTAACACGCTGGTGATCTGGGAAGCCCAGTTTGGCGACTTTGCCAATGGCGCCCAGGTGGTGATTGACCAGTTCATCGCCTCTGGCGAAGTCAAGTGGGGCCGTGTCAACGGCATCACTCTGATGCTGCCACACGGCTATGAAGGCCAGGGCCCGGAGCATTCATCAGCCCGCGTGGAGCGTTTCATGCAGCTTGCGGCCGATACCAACATGCAATTGGTGCAACCGACCACGGCCAGCCAGATCTTTCATGTGTTGCGCCGCCAGATGGTGCGCAACCTGCGCAAGCCGCTGGTGATTTTTACGCCCAAGTCGTTGTTGCGCCACAAGGATGCCGCATCGCCACTGTCTGAGTTCACCAAAGGCACCTTCCAGACCATCATTCCTGACAACAAGCTGCTGAAAGGCGATAAGGTTAAGCGCGTGATCGCTTGCTCAGGTAAGGTCTATTACGACCTGTCCAAGAAGCGCGAAGAAAAGGGCGCTGATGACGTGGCCATCATTCGGGTGGAGCAACTCTATCCGTTCCCGCATAAGGCTTTTGGTGCCGAGCTCAAGAAGTACCCCAATGCCACTGAGGTGGTATGGGCGCAGGACGAGCCGCAAAACCAGGGCGCCTGGTTCTTTGTGCAGCACTATATTCACGAAAACATGCTTGAGGGGCAAAAGCTCGGGTACTCCGGCCGGGCTGCTTCTGCATCACCTGCTGTGGGCTATTCACACCTGCACCAGGAGCAGCAAAAGGCGCTGGTTGAAGGTGCATTTGGCAAGCTCAAGGGCTTCATTCTGAGCAAATAAGGCAGAGCGTCCACTAAAAACTGTTTGCGGCGGACACCTCACCCGTCGTGCAAACCCTCAAGAATATTTTTGAAAGAATAGTTATGGCAATCGTAGAAGTCAAAGTCCCCCAACTGTCTGAATCAGTGGCTGAAGCCACCCTGTTGCAGTGGAAGAAAAAAGTGGGCGACGCAGTCGCCGTAGATGAAATCCTGATTGATGTCGAGACCGATAAAGTGGTGCTTGAAGTACCGGCCCCTTCCGCTGGTGTCATCGTTGAAATCGTGCAACCGGATGGAAGCACCGTGGCTGCAGATCAACTTATTGCGCGTATCGACACCGAAGGCGTTGCTGGTGCAGTGGCAGCGGTCACCCCGGTGATGGCGGCTATGGCTGCTGCTGCTGCGCCTGTGGCAGCAACTGCCGCAACACCAGCGGCCACTGGTGGCTCAATGGCGGGTGTCGCCATGCCAGCGGCTTCCAAGTTGATGGCTGACAACCAGCTTGCTGCTGGCTCTGTGGCTGGCACAGGCAAAGATGGTCGCGTCACCAAGGGTGATGTGCTGGCCGCGGTGGCTGCACCTAAAGTTGTAGCGGCTCCCGCAATGCCGGCAAAGGCTGCAGCGCCTTTGCTGCCCCAAGTGGCAGCACCGGCTAGCAGCCTTGCTGAACAGCTGAGTGGCCGCCCTGAGCAACGTGTGCCAATGAGTCGACTGCGTGCCCGAGTCGCTGAGCGCTTGCTGCAATCGCAATCAACCAACGCCATCCTGACCACGTTCAACGAAATCAACATGGCCCCGGTGATGGACATGCGCAAGCGCATGCAAGACCGTTTTGAGAAAGAGCATGGCGTCAAGCTGGGTTTCATGAGCTTCTTCGTCAAGGCTGCAGTACACGCTCTGAAAAAATTCCCGGTGCTTAACGCGTCGGTGGATGGCAACGACATCGTTTACCACGGTTACTTTGACATTGGCATTGCGGTAGGGTCACCGCGTGGCCTGGTTGTGCCGATTTTGCGCAACGCCGACCAGATGAGTTTTGCCGACATTGAGAAAAAGATTGCAGAATTTGGTCAAAAAGCCAAGGACGGCAAGCTGGGCATGGAAGAGATGACGGGTGGTACCTTCTCTATCAGCAATGGCGGAACCTTTGGCTCCATGATGTCGACCCCCATCATCAACCCACCGCAAAGCGCGATTTTGGGCGTTCACGCGACCAAAGATCGTGCGATGGTCGAGAACGGCCAAGTTGTGGTTCGCCCGATGAACTACTTTGCCATGAGTTATGACCACCGCATCATCGACGGTCGCGAAGCCGTTTTGGGTGTGGTCGCGATGAAGGAAGCGCTGGAAGATCCCGCTCGTCTTTTGTTTGACATTTGATCAATCTGGTTCGACCCACCCAGAGCGGTGCACTGACTGTGCCCGTGACCGGTGGGTTTTTTAAATTTAAAGTCTTCATTCAGGACAGACCTGGCCAGGCTAACCCAGCCACCTCTGCCCTCAACAACTTGGAAAGTGAAAAAAATGAGCAAGCAATTTGACGTGATCGTGATAGGCGGCGGCCCTGGTGGCTATATCGCGGCCATTCGTGCGGCCCAACTCGGCAAGAACGTGGCTTGTGTGGATGAGTGGAAAAACAGCAAGGGAGGTCCTGCACCAGGGGGCACGTGTACCAATGTGGGATGCATTCCGTCCAAGGCGTTGCTGCAATCGAGCGAACATTTTGAGCAAGCCGGTCACCACTTTGCCGACCATGGCATCGAGGTCAAAGGGCTGAGCATGGACGCGGTCAAAATGGTGGCTCGCAAAGATGCCGTGGTCAAACAAAATAATGACGGTATTTTGTACCTGCTCAAGAAGAACAAGGTCAGTTTTTTCCATGGCCGCGCGTCGTTTGTGCAAGCGGTGGATGGTGGCTATGCAATCAAGGTTGCCGGCGCAGCCGAAGAAACCCTCATTGGACAGCAAATCATTGTGGCAACGGGTTCCACGGCCCGCGCGTTGCCAGGCACACCCTTTGATGAAAACATGGTGTTGTCCAACGAGGGCGCCTTGGCCATGACGACTGTGCCAAAAAAACTGGGCTTGATTGGCTCGGGCGTTATTGGTCTGGAAATGGGTTCGGTCTGGCGTCGTTTGGGTTCAGACGTGACTATCCTCGAAGGCTTGCCAACCTTCCTGGGTGCGGTTGATGAACAGATTGCCAAAGAGTCGCACAAGGCGTTTGTCAAGCAGGGCTTGAAAATTGAACTGGGCGTGAAGGTTGGCGAAGTCAAGGTTGGTAAAAAGGGCGTCAGTGTGGCTTGGACCAACGCCAAGGGCGAAGCCCAGACGCTGGATGTGGACAAGCTGATCGTGTCGATCGGTCGCGTGCCCAACACCGTTGGCTTGAATGCCGAAGCCGTTGGCCTGAAGCTTGATGAGCGTGGCGCGATCGTGGTGGATGCAGACTGCAAAACCAATTTGGCTGGTGTGTGGGCTGTGGGCGACGTGGTGCGAGGCCCAATGCTGGCACACAAGGCGGAAGAAGAAGGCGTGGCGGTGGCTGAGCGCATTGCCGGTCAGCACGGACATGTTGACTTCAACATTATTCCCTGGGTGATTTATACCAGCCCAGAGATCGCCTGGGTGGGTCGCAACGAACAGCAACTCAAGACCGATGGTGTGGCCTACCGGTCGGGTACTTTCCCGTTCTTGGCCAATGGTCGTGCCCGCGCCTTGGGTGACACCACGGGCATGGTCAAGATGCTGGCCGACGCAGTCACCGATGAAATTTTGGGCGTGCACATCGTGGGTCCCATGGCCAGTGAGCTGATTGCCGAGTGCGTGGTAGCGATGGCTTTCCGTGCCAGCAGCGAGGACATTGCACGCATTTGCCACGCTCACCCGTCCTTGAGCGAGTCCACCAAAGAGGCTGCGCTGGCAGTGGACAAACGTACGCTGAATTTCTAATTTATATAAAAAAAGCTTCTAGCCCTTAATTTTAAAGGGATATTAGCTCTAATTTAAGTAGCATTAGTCATGCCAATGACGGTAAAAAAAGTTTACCAAGCCGAGTTGCTTGCGCGTGGCTACAGCGCTGACCCGGCGCAATTGCGGGCGGTGCAGGCGTTGGAGGTTTGCGCGCGTGAGTGGACGAAATACCGCGAGCAGCGTTCCAATGCGTTTAAGAAACTGATCAACCGCCCAGTCATACCGCGGGGCGTCTACATGTATGGTGGGGTAGGGCGGGGCAAGAGTTTTTTGATGGACTGCTTTTACAGTGCCGTCCCCTTGAAGCGTAAAACCCGCCTGCATTTCCATGAATTCATGCGCGAGGTGCACCGGGAGCTGGCGGCGATGCATGGCACGGTCAACCCGCTGAATTTGCTGGCCAAGCGCATGGCTGAAAAATACCGGCTGATTTGTTTCGACGAGTTTCATGTGTCGGATGTCACGGACGCGATGATTCTTCACCGCTTGCTTGCTGCCTTGTTTGAGCACGGCGTGGGTTTTGTGACCACGTCCAATTTCAAGCCGGATGATTTGTACCCCAACGGCTTGCACCGTGACCGGATTTTGCCGGCCATTGCCTTGCTCAATTCGCGTCTCAATGTGGTCAATGTGGATAACGGCACTGACTACCGTGGCCTCACCATGGAACAACTCGAGCTCTACCATATGCCGCTGGGTGAGGCAGCAGAGCTTGCGATGAAGGATGCGTTTGAGCGCCTGGCTGAAACTCAGGATGAAAGCCCTGTGTTGCAAATCGAGGCGCGCAAGATTTTCGCGCGTCGCAAGGCAGGGGGGCTGGTGTGGTTTGATTTTAAGACCTTGTGCGGTGGACCTCGCTCGCAGAATGACTACCTTGAAATTGCATCCCAGTTTCATACCGTGCTACTGAGCGATGTGCCGCACATGCCGCCTCGCATGTCGGCTGAAGCCAGGCGCTTTACTTGGTTGGTTGACGTGTTGTATGACCGGCGTGTCAAGCTGATCATGTCGGCTGAAGTTCCGGCACCTGAGTTGTACACGGAAGGGCAGATGGTCAATGAGTTTGTGCGCACTGTGTCTCGTCTTCAGGAAATGCAGTCTGCTGAATTTTTGGCCCTGGATCGCCGCAATGTGGACACCCACTTGACATGAACACCTCTCGTTGCACGTCCTTTTTTGTTTTGGTCGCTATGAGTCTGCTGTGTCATGCTCAAGGCAACCCTTCCATACCGTTAAATTTATCAGTTGAGCGGGCCAGGATCACCCAGCAACGTGCGGAGTCTGAGGCGACCTTTGTTCAAAAGCAACAGTATTGTTACCAACGCTTTGCGGTGTCTGATTGCTTGGGCAAAGTCAAGGGTGAGCGGCGTGCCGTCCTGGACGAACTGCGCAGTCAAGAAATTCAACTCAACAGCCTTGAGCGCCAAGCCAAGGCACAGGCCGAGTTGGACCAGATTCAAAGCAACTTTTCACCTGAGCGCCGGAAAGAACTGGAAATACAACGCCAGCAGGCGCTGCAGAATGCCCAGGAGCGACTGTTGCGCAGTGAAGAAAAAAAGGCAGGTGCTGCTAGACCGGCGGCGCCTGCCTCATCTGTAGCGAATACGGCGATGCCTGTGATAGCGCCAGTGCGAGAGAACGCCGCGAGCCAACAGCAGAGTTACTTAGAAAAATTGCAGGAGGCTCAGCAGAGGAAAGCCGGCAAAATCAAGAGTTTGATTGAAAAGGGCACGGGTTCGGCAGCTCCTTTGCCGATTCCAGCAGGTCAGTAAGCTGCGCTCACATTGTTAATCAGCGATGCCGGCAGACTGGGTTGTGAGTGGCGCTAGTTTCAGAATGGCCAGAGAGAGGTTGTCGCCACTGCCTTTGGCCCGGGCACGGGCCTTGTCTATGAGAAATTCACTCGCCTCGCGCGGCGAAAGGCCGGAGAGCACTGAGCCCAATTCCATTTCGCTGAAATAATGCCATAGTCCGTCGCTGCAGACCAGCAAGGTGTCACCAGGTTTCAGCCGCGGGATGAAATGGCTGGTGACAGGCGGTTCTTTGTCCGTCCCCAGACAGCCCATTAAAACATTCGACTGAGGGTGAAAATGAGCTTGATCCGCAGTGAGCTCCCCCCGGTTGACCAGGGTCTGCACATAGGAGTGGTCCAGTGTGCGATGAATCAACTCTTTGCCATGGTAGTGGTAGATCCGTGAGTCACCGGCATGGGCCCAATAACAATCACCATCCGGGTTAATCAAAAAGACTGCGATGGTGCTGTGTGGTTCCTCTTCCGAAGAGATCGCGGTAAGCCGGATGACAGTATGAGCCTCCAGCACCATTTGCTTGAGCGTGGCCACTGGGTCATCCGTTTCCGGTGAATAACGGTCAAATAGCTGCTTGGCGGTCATCATGACCTGATCAGACGCCTTGCGACCACCGCTGCGCCCTCCCATGCCATCGGCCAACACGGCGAGCAGGCAGCCTTTCACCCGGCTATGGCTCAGGAGTGTCACTTGGTCTTGCTGGTAATCCCTGTCACCTTTGTGGATCCCGGTGGCGGCGGTCAGCCGGTAGCCCGTGGTGCTCATGCCCTCACCAAATTTTCCACCAGGGATCGTTCTTGGGCTTGAAGCCTTGGGTCAGGTAGGGCGTTTGCGGGTAATTTTTGGCCAGCACACGCTGGGTGTCATCGCGCAGGTCGTTCATGCCCAGTGCGTCATACGACTTGACCATGATGAAAAGGGCTTCCTCAAGCGCCGGAACCCCCGAATAGTCACGGATGGCGGTTTGTGCCCGATTGATGGCAGCCAGATGAGCGCCACGCGCATAGTAATACCGAGCCACATGTACCTCGGACTGAGCCAATGAGTTCACGATGTAGTTCATGCGCGCGGCGCCGTCGGGCGCGTAACGCGATGCAGGAAAACGTGTCACAAGCTCTTTGAACGACTCGAAAGATTCTTTGGCAGCTTTTTGGTCACGCTCGGACAAGTCCTGCCGGGTAAGGGCAGAAAATAAACCCAGGTCATCGTTGAAGTTGACGACACCCTTGAGGTAGAGCGCGTAATCAATGGCTGGGCTTGCGGGGTGCAGCTTCATGAAGCGATCCAGCGTGGCCACTGCCAGCGCGGGCTCACCCGCTTTATAGTGCGCGTAGGCTTTGTCAATTTGCGCTTGCTGTGCCAGCGGCGTGCCAGCCGCACGCCCTTCCAGTTTGTCAAACAAGAGCACGGCTTTGTCATATGCCCCGCTGTTGAGTTCGTCTTTGGCCTCGGCATAAATTTTGTTTGGGCTCCATCCGGCAGTGGCGTCGGTGGGTGTGGTGGAGCAGGCACTCAATAACAACAACGAACATGCCAGCAAACTGGTGGAGACGACAGATAATTTGTGGCTTGGCATGTAGGAAAAGCTTTCTTGAAAAACACCAATACGATTATATCGGGAGCACTTGAGGGTGAGGACACCGACCCAATGGCAGAGGCGCAGGCTGAGGTGGAAGTTCGCCAGCTTGTCTTTTCCGCAACGCATCATGGTATGCGACTTGACCGTGCATTGGTGGATTTGGTGCCCGAATTTTCACGCAGCTATCTCCAGCAGCTGATTGAACTGGGCTCCGTGAGCATCAACCACCAGGCTGTTCAAAAGGCATCTCAAAAAGTCAAAGCCTATGATCTCGGCGCCATAGAACTCAGGCCCACACCGCAAAGCCAGGCCTTCAAAGCCGAGGCGATGGCGCTCGACATGGTGTACCTGGATGAGCATTTGATGGTTATCAACAAACCTGCGGGCATGGTTGTGCATCCAGCGCCCGGCAATTGGAGTGGGACTTTGATGAATGGTTTGTTGGGGTTCGATTCCCAGGCATTCAATCTGCCGCGTGCGGGCATTGTTCATCGCCTGGACAAAGATACCAGCGGATTGATGGTTGTCGCGCGTTCCCGCTTGGTGATGGACGCGCTGGTTCGCGCAATTGCTGCGCGCGAGGTGAAACGTCAGTACCTCGCTATGGCGCATGGGGCTTGGCGAGGTGACGCCCGGCGTGAGGTGCTTGCACCGATTGGGCGGGATCCTGCCAATCGCCTTCGTATGGCCGTGGTTGACTTGGCCACACAAGCCGGCAAGACGGCCAGAACCGATATTGAGTTGTTGGCCAATGGCACGCATGGCTGTTTGGTAAAGTGCACGCTGCACACCGGGCGAACGCATCAGATCAGGGTTCATATGACGTTCATCGCACACCCGCTGGTCGCGGATGTGGTTTATGGTGGTGCACTGGCGGCGGGGATGCAACGCCAGGCACTGCACGCGTATCGGTTGGCATTCATGCATCCCATAACTGCTGAGCCACTGGCTTTTGAGGCGGATTTGCCGCCAGATTTTTCGCAGGCGTCGGCTCAATGGGGTCTCCAGTACAATCTGGCGTGAATTTAATCTGAACTTCAACCTAGTTCTGTTCACGCTGCCGATATTCCTGTTGGCCCTGAAGCGTCACCCACATCTTTTTATTAAGCGCCTAACGGTGTTTTAACTGGTTAACCATGAACACATTGGATGCCAAGCGCGTCCTTGAGACTGCCCTGATCTGCTCACAACAACCGATGTCGGTACGCGACATGCGCACCTTGTTTGGGGAAGAGGTGACGATAGACACTATTCGGCATTTGCTGGCTGATTTGCAGAGAGATTGGTCATTACGTGGTGTGGAATTGGTGGCGCTGTCAAGCGGGTGGCGTTTTCAAAGCCGGCCTGAGATGCATGTGTTTCTGGACCGTTTGCACCCTGAAAAGCCGCCGCGTTATGCCCGGGCAACGCTGGAGACGATGGCGATCATTGCCTACCGGCAACCGGTCACTCGTGGGGATATTGAAGACATTCGGGGTGTGACCGTAAATTCGCTGACACTTAAGCAACTCGAAGACCGGGGCTGGATTGAGGCAATTGGACATCGCGACACGGTGGGTCGGCCTACTTTGTTTGCAACCACGCGGCTTTTTCTGGATGATTTAGGGCTTGCGTCACTGGATCAACTGCCACTGTTAGAGTCTCCCGCGATGGCTTTGGACGCGTTTAATGCGCTGGCAAATGACGTTGGCTTGGGAAAATTTCCCGACGGTGAGCGACGAGGCGATGCCAGCATAGGGCAACCTGATACGGCCGAATTGAACTGGTCCGGGGATACTTTTACGGATATTGACAATCAACAAGCGTCCCTTTCAAGGGAACAACCATGACTACACCATCTGACGAGCTTTTGGCAAACCTGTCTCCAATCGCACCACTATCTGATGCCATCCGTTTTGAGGATGTCGTGTCTGGGCAGTTTGATGCCGAGGAATCCAAGGAGAGTGTTGCGCCTCTGAAGCGCGTGTTGCTTCCGCAGCCGGAATCGCCAAAGTTGCACAAGGTATTGGCGCAGGCTGGGATGGGCTCAAGGCTGGAGATGGAACAACTTATCATGGAAGGACGGATCACCGTCAATAACGAACCTGCGCACATTGGCCAGCGTGTGCAGTTTGGTGACCATGTCAAGTTCAATGGAAAACCCATTCGTTTTCGCATCGAACCGCCGCCAACCCGTGTGATTGCTTACCATAAGCCAGCTGGCGAGGTGGTGACGCATGACGATCCGCAAAACCGTCCTACTGTGTTTCGCAAATTACCCAAACTGTTTCAAGGTAAGTGGCAGTCGGTAGGGCGGCTTGATCTGAATACCGAAGGTTTGTTGTTGTTCACCAGTTCCGGTGATCTGGCCAATAATTTGATGCATCCCCGGTTTGGCCTTGAACGAGAGTATGCCGTGCGTGTACTGGGTGGACTCAATCCTGAAGAGAAGCAGAGGCTGTTGTCGGGTGTGCAATTGGGCGACGGCATGGCGCAATTTGGATCGATTGAAGAGGGTGGCGGCGAAGGCTCTAATTGCTGGTACCGTGTGACAATTTCTGAAGGTCGCAACCGTGAGGTGCGGCGCATGTTTGAAGCGGTGGGCCATGCGGTGAGTCGGTTGATTCGAATTCGTTACGGTGCCATGGTGCTGCCACGAGGCTTGAAGCGCGGTGCCTGGATGGAGCTTGATGGGATAGATATTGCGCAACTTACCCGCGCTGCACTTATCCGACCGGTCCAAGACGGAAATGCTGAGGATGGCAAGGCGGCACCTGCAACCAGCGAACGCAGAGCACGCGGACCTGGCGCGCCGCTGCGTTCAGGGCGGCCAGGTGGCCGTGGTCCTGGTGCGCGATCAGAAGATTCAACGGGCGCGCCCAAGCCAGTGGGCCTTGGGCAAAAGCGGCCTGGCCGGGCGGCTACGCCATCGCAAGCGCAGCCTGACCCCATGAAGACGGCATTTGGTTACATTGGTGCTGACAGTTTCTCGCGTCAGCGTGAGGAGGCAGGCAAGAAGCGTGGCGGTGGTTCGGGTTCCAAGGGTGGGCGCCCGATGTCAGGTCGGAGCCGCTGAAATTAGTCTAGAGCATTGACGTGGTGTGGTTTTGCAATGTCGGCATACCTTCAAAGCAGACCGGTTCAGGTTAAGATCAAGGGCTTTGACCAAGGGGTCAAATTTACATTTATTGCTTAGGAAAACATATGACTATCGAACGCACGCTCTCCATCATCAAGCCTGACGCCGTGGCTAAAAATGTCATCGGCCAAATCTACGCCCGTTTCGAAGCAGCTGGCCTGAAGGTTGTGGCCGCCAGGATGGCGCACCTGTCTCGCGGCGAGGCTGAGGCTTTTTACGCAGTGCACAAAGAGCGTCCTTTCTTCAAGGATCTGGTTGATTTCATGATCTCTGGCCCAGTGATGATTCAGGCGCTGGAAGGTGAAAATGCGATTTCAAAAAACCGTGACCTGATGGGTGCGACAGACCCTAAGAAGGCCGCAGCCGGCACGATTCGCGCCGACTTTGCTGACAGCATTGACGCCAATGCTGTGCATGGCTCTGACGCAGCTGAAACTGCTGCTGTTGAAATCGGGTTTTTCTTCGCTGGCATGAACGTTTACTCGCGTTAATTCACAGAATGACGGTCAATCTGCTCGATCTCGATCTCGAGGGCTTGGCCGTTTTTTGCGAGCGGCTGGGAGAAAAGCGCTTTCGCGCAGTTCAACTCTTTCGCTGGATTCATCAAAAAGGTGCAAGCCAATTCGATGACATGAGCGATCTTGCCAAATCTTTGCGCGAGAAACTTAAAAGTGTGGCTTGCATCAAGCCGATGCCTGTGGTGTCCCAGAACATGTCGACCGATGGCACCATCAAGTGGCTGTTTGATGTGGGAGATGGCAATGCGGTGGAGACCGTGTTTATTCCTGAAGATGACCGTGGCACCCTGTGTATATCCTCGCAAGCTGGCTGTGCTGTAGGCTGTCGATTTTGTTCTACTGGTCACCAGGGCTTCAGCCGAAACCTGACCACTGGGGAGATCATTTCTCAACTCTGGTTTGCAGAGCACTTCTTGCGTAAACACATGCAGCGTGATGACCGTGTCATTTCCAATGTGGTGATGATGGGTATGGGTGAACCACTGCAAAATTACACAGAATTGTTGCCTGCGTTGCGTGTCATGCTGGATGATCACGGCTATGGACTGTCGAGGCGACGGGTGACAGTTTCTACCTCTGGTGTGGTCCCCATGATGGATCGACTGGCGCTCGACTGTCCGGTCGCCCTGGCGGTGTCTTTGCATGCCCCTAACGATGCATTGCGCAATCAATTGGTGCCGCTGAATCTCAAATACCCGTTGACCGAGTTGATGGCAGCCTGCCAGCGATATTTGTTGCACGCGCCTCGGGACTTCATCACCTTTGAATACTGCATGCTGGATGGTGTCAATGATTCGGACGATCATGCCGGTGAACTGATCCAATTGGTGCGTGCCTACGCCGGTGCGTGGTGTAAATTCAATTTGATTCCCTTCAACCCCTTTCCAGCCTCTGGCCTGTTACGTTCAAAGCCAGAGCGAGTGCATGCGTTTGCGCGAATTTTGAGTGCAGCTGGCATCACCACCACAGTACGTAAAACGCGCGGAGACGACATTGACGCCGCCTGCGGGCAACTCGCGGGTGATGTGAAAGATCGTACCCGCGTGGTCGAGCGAATGGCTCGCCAAAGGACCATTCGTATTCAGCCAATTCACCGTTCCAACGACACAAGCGCGAAGGTCTGATCGATGAAAACATACATGGCTATTGCCGCATTAATGCGTTTTGATCGTTGGCTGCTCGTCATGGTGGTTGGTTCACTGTTCTGGTTGTCTGGTTGTGCAACAAAATCAGGTCAGAGTGGTGTGACTGCCAACCGCACTGAAATTGTGACCGAATCTGACGAGTCGAGTGAGCGCCGACGCGCCCGTATTCGGGTGGAGTTGGCTTTGGGCTATTTTGAACAGGGTAAAACCAACATCGCGCTTGATGAGATCAAGCAGGCCATTGCAGCGGACCCCACTTTTGCCGATGCCTACAGTCTGCGCGGCTTGGTTTACATGCGGCTTAATGACTTTGGTTTTGCCGAAGAGAGTTTTAACAAAGCCTTGTCCATCAAGCCCCAGGATGCCAATGTTTTGCATAATCTCGGGTGGTTGAAGTGTCAGCAAGCACTGTATCCCCTGGCGATGAAGTATTTCGGTCAGGCCCTGGCAGATCCTATGTACGGCGAGCGCGCCAAAACGCTGATGGCACAGGGGCTTTGTCAGGTGCGCGCAGGCATGCGTCAGGAGGCCGAACTCAGTCTTCTGAAATCTTATGAATACGACGCAGGCAATCCTGTAACAGGGTATAACTTGGCTCATCTGCTGTTTCAGAAGCAAGACGTTGTGCGAGCCCAGTTTTACATACGCAGGCTCAACAACAGTGAACTTGCTAACGCTGAGTCACTTTGGCTAGGGGTGAAGGTTGAAAAGCGGCTTGGCAACACAGAAGCGATGTCACAGCTGGCCACTCAACTGGAGAAAAGATTTCCCCAGTCGCGTGAAGCAGCTTCTTACCACCGCGGGGCATTTGATGAGTGAGTGTGACGTGTCGTCTGCCGAGTCTGAAGTTCTGAGTCCTGAAGTTGCAGTTCGGGCAGGGCCAGGTGCAACGTTACGCACAATTCGTGAAGCGCAAGGCTTGCACATTGCGATGTTGGCGGTGTCCTTGAAAGTCCCCGTCGCAAAGCTTGAAGCCCTTGAAGCGGATCGTTATGATTTGTTGCCAGATACCGTATTTATGCGGGCTTTGGCATCCAGTGTGTGTCGCGCACTGAAAATCGATTCGGTGCCGATTCTTGCAGCATTACCGTTGTCGCAGATGCGCAAGATTAAGACCAGCGAGTCGGGGTTGAATGCCACCTTCAATGACTCTGCCAGGAATTCTGGCCGCGCCTTGTTACCCCATTTGAGAAAGCCTCTGGGCATCACAATTTTGGTGTTGTTGATGGGTATTTTGGCTATCGTTTTTTTACCCGCCAAATCACCGGATCTAAATAGGCAAACCTTGCTGATTGAAGAAAAATCGCAGATGCCGCCGACTGCTCCAATCGTGGCTGAAGCAAACTTGCCGCATGAAGTGAGTTCTTCATCGCATGCTTCTGCTGTGCCATTGACCCTGTCGAATTCCTTGAGCGTGGACGCGCAAGCTGCGGCATCCAGTCAGGCGCTGTCACCGGCGCTTAACTCATCCGCAGCCATTGTGGCACCTGCCATCAACAGTGGTGAGATCTTGACATTGCAGGCACGCGGTGCGTCATGGGTT
This sequence comes from Burkholderiales bacterium, assembly GCA_038207945.1. Classification (GTDB taxonomy): domain Bacteria; phylum Pseudomonadota; class Gammaproteobacteria; order Burkholderiales; family Burkholderiaceae_C; genus Rhodoferax. Next base: position 34,898 of record JBBQZG010000001.1, on the reverse strand, counting down.
GAAGTGATGGATGCCAAAGGAACACCGCAATTACGCAAGACGTTAATGAAGGACGAAGTCCTCTCCGTGTCTGGTGCGCTCCCATTGGTTGTGGTTTTGGGTCGGGCAGATTTGGTTTCTGTGAAAGTGCGTGGCCAGCCGTTTGATGTGGCTTCAATGGCCGAAAACAATGTTGCTCGTTTTGAGGTGAAGTAATGGATACATCCTTGCCAGTGGCCTCTGCCGTCGCTTTGTCCAGTCGGACCCGCCAAGCGCAGGTGGTTTGGGGAAATCGACTTGTGACGGTGGGTGGTGGTGCGCCAGTAAGGGTGCAATCCATGACGAACACTGACACTGCCGATGTGATTGGAACAGCGATTCAGGTCAAAGAGTTGGCTTTGGCTGGGTCTGAGATGGTTCGGCTCACGGTTAACACGCCGGAGGCAGCGCAGGCGGTCGCCCCGATACGTGAACAATTGGATCGCATGGGCATTGATGTGCCATTGGTCGGCGATTTCCATTACAACGGCCACCGTCTGTTGACCGATTTTCCGGAATGTGCGCAGGCACTTTCCAAGTACCGTATCAATCCGGGCAATGTTGGCAAAGGCGAAAAACATGACCGCCAATTTGCCGTCATGATTGAAGCTGCCATGCGTTGGAACAAAGCGGTGCGGATAGGCGTGAACTGGGGCAGTCTCGACCAGGAGTTGTTAGCCCATCTGATGGACCAAAACAGTCGCCGTGCTGTGCCTTGGGGTGCCAAGCCGGTCATGTACGAGGCGTTGATCTCATCCGCAATAGATTCAGCAGCACAAGCGGTTGCGTTGGGTATGAATCCAAACCAGATCATTCTTTCTTGCAAAGTCAGTGGTGTGCAGGATTTGATTTCTGTCTATCGTGAATTGTCAAAACGATGCAGCTACGCCCTACACCTTGGACTCACTGAAGCTGGCATGGGTACCAAAGGCGCAGTAACATCCACCGCGGCTTTGTCGATTTTGTTGCAAGAGGGTATCGGGGACACGATCCGTGTCTCTTTGACACCTCAACCTGGCGAATCTCGAACCCAGGAAGTCGTGATCGCATCTGAGATCTTGCAGGCACTGGAACTCAGGTCTTTTGTACCGAGCGTCACAGCCTGCCCAGGATGTGGTCGTACCACCAGCACGACGTTTCAAGAATTGACGCAGCAAATTGAAGGCTTTTTGCGCGGGCAAATGCCGTTATGGCGTGCCAGGTACCCCGGTGTGGAGAAGATGAAGGTTGCAGTGATGGGCTGTATCGTGAATGGACCAGGGGAGAGCAAGCAAGCCGATATTGGAATCAGTTTGCCTGGCACCGGTGAAACACCAGCAGCGCCAGTGTTCATTGATGGTGAAAAACGCATGACGCTGCGAGGGGACTCGATTGCACAGGACTTCCAGGCGATTGTGGAAGACTATGTGGAAAAGCGATTTGGCGCCAAGACTGACGTCACCCAATGATTTGAATTCTCATGACTGAACAAGTAACCCTCCCAAAAATTGAAAAGCTCACCGGCGTAAAAGGCATGAACGATGTCTTACCGCCAGATTCAGCCATGGTTGAGTGGCTTGAAGGTAAAGTGCGGTTGCTGATGGCCCGTTATGCCTACCGGAATATTCGTACTCCCATTGTCGAACGCACACCTCTGTTCATACGTGGTTTGGGTGAGGTGACAGACATTGTCGAGAAAGAAATGTACTGTTTTGAAGATCGCCTCAACGGGGATCCTTTAACCCTTCGTCCCGAAGCCACTGCGGGTGTCGTACGCGCAGCGATTGAGCACAACATGTTGTACGACGGTGGTAAGCGCCTGTATTACATGGGTCCAATGTTTCGGCATGAGCGTCCGCAAAAAGGTCGCTATCGGCAATTTGACCAAATCGGTGCAGAGGCATTGGGTTTTGGTGGTGCTGAGGTTGATGCGGAATTGATATTGATGGCCTGTGCATTGTGGAAAGAGATTGGTCTTGACGATGTGCGGCTTGAACTCAACAGCCTTGGCCAACCGGAGGAGCGATTGGCGCACCGTAAAGCGCTGATCACGCACCTGGAGCAGCATGCAGATGTGCTCGATGAAGATGCGAAAAGACGCTTGTATAGCAACCCGTTAAGGATTCTCGATACTAAAAATCCCCAGATGCAATCGGTGGTGGAATCAGCGCCCAAATTGCTGGATTTTTTAGGGGAAGCATCACTTGCACATTTCCAGAAGCTGACTTCCATTTTGGAGGCCAACGGTGTTGTTTACGCGGTAAATCCACGTTTGGTACGTGGCATGGATTACTACAACCTCACTGTTTTTGAATTCACCACCGACCGACTGGGATCCCAGGGTACGGTCTGTGCAGGTGGCCGTTACGACTATTTGTTTGAGCAATTAGGTGGCAAGCCTGCTTCCGCGGTGGGTTGGGCCTTGGGCGTTGACCGGGTATTGGAGCTGGCCAAGAGTGCCGGCCTGAAGGATGTTGGCCCCAACTTGGACGCTTACGCCATCGTGACTGATGCGAGTTCTTTTCCGTTAGTGCTCTCCACGCTACAGGCTTTGCGTGAAGTCGGGGTGAGCGTTCAAATGCACGCTTTTACTGGCGACGGCATGGGCAGCATGAAAAGCCAATTCAAGCGTGCCGACAGCAGTGGCGCGCGTTTTGCCCTGATATTTGGACATGACGAAGTGACGTCTCACCAAGTAACTGTCAAACCGCTGCGCGATGTCAATGCGTCACAACAAACACGGTCACTCAGCGATATTGCCACATGGGCCACCGCCCTACAATCAGCCGCTTAACTGGATACCTCAAATGGCCAATCATTTAGACCTTGAAGAACAAGAGCAGCTTGACCAGCTCAAGCATTTTTGGAAGCAGTATGGCAACGCCATCACTTGGGCATTGATTGTCGTCCTGGGCGCGTTTGCGAGCTGGAATTTTTACCAGTATTGGCAGCGCAATCAGGCGCTTCAGGCTGCTGCACTGTTTGATGAGGTTGATCGGGCAGCGCAATCAACAGATGTGACGCGGATAGATCGTGTGTTTGCCGATATGAAAGGACGATTTTCTTCAACAGCCTATGCGCAGCAATCAGGGTTGCTTGTTGCCAAGCAATATGTTGTCCTTGGAAAGCAGGATTCTGCGCTTGCCGCGTTGACTTGGGTGGCCGAGCAGTCGTCTGATTCAGGTTACCAGTCGGTTGCCAAGCTTCGGATGGCCGCAATTTTGATGGAGGCCAAAAACTTTGATGCGGCTTTCAGTCAATTGAATGGTACTTTTGCCCCAAGTTTTGAAGCACTTGTCGCTGATCGTAAAGGCGATATCTACGCTTTGCAGGGTAATAAAGCAAAGGCTGTGGCTGAGTATGAAAAAGCATATCGGCTGTTTGATGCTCGTACTGAATACCGTCGTCTGGTCGAAGTGAAGCTCAATGCCCAAGGTGTAGACGTTCAGGGGCATGATCTGATGTCCGCAGTGATAGGAAAATAATTGGTCATGACACAAAAATATTCAACCAGATCTATCAAATTTCTAATAGTGGGCTTGGTCATTCTGACCTTGTCAGCTTGTGCCAGTGGTCCAGACACCCCAAAGCCAGTGGACCTGGGGCCTAATCCCGCTTTATTGGGTGTGCGCCAGGCTTGGTCTAGCAAGATTGGGTCGGTGGATTTTCCTTTGCAAGCCAAGGCAGTTGTGAATGCTGTTGCCCTTGCGGGCTCAGATGGGGGCATGGTGTCATTGGATGCGCGCACTGGTGCAGAGCTTTGGCGAATAAATGTTGGTGCAGCTATTTCTGCGGGTGTGGGCAGCGATGGTCGGTTTGCAGCGGTGGTGACGCGCGACAACGAACTTGTAGTGGTTGATCGTGGGCAAAGTCTCTGGCGCGCTCGACTGACTTCACAGGTTTTTACCGCGCCATTGGTGGCAGGAGAGCGTGTCTTTGTGTTGGGAGCTGACCGCAGCCTTGCCGCTTTTGATGCCGCAACAGGAAGAAAGCTTTGGCAAAACCAACGTCCTGGGGATGCTCTGGTGTTGCGTCAGTCTGGAGTGCTGATGGCAATAGGTAACACCTTGGTGGTCGGGCTTTCTGGTCATCTGGTTGGCATGAGTCCGCTCAACGGCAATGTCCTGTGGGATGCGCCAGTGGCGACGCCACGCGGAACCAATGACATTGAGCGTTTGGTTGATTTGGTGGGCGGTGTCAGTCGTGAAGGTGATGTCGTTTGCGTGCGTTCGTTTCAGGCAGCAGTCGCTTGTATCGACACGATACGTGGCGTGGTGAACTGGAAAAAGCCAGCTTTCGGCGCGGTTGGTCTACAGGGAGATGACCTGAACGTGTACGGGGTTGAGGGTGACGGCCGCCTGATGGCTTGGCGGCGGGCTGACGGTGAGGCCGCCTGGTCGTTGGATCGCTTGCGCTACCGGCAACTCAGCGCTCCACTGGTAATTGGGCGCTCGGTGGCAGTCGGGGATGAAACTGGCTGGGTGCACTTGTTGGCACGTTCGGACGGTTCGCTGTTGGCACGTCTGCCTACCGATGGTTCAGCTATCGCGGTTACACCGGTGTTAGCCAGCGGAACCATGGTGGTGGTAACTCACAACGGCGGTGTTTTTGGCTTCCAGCCCGAGTGATGCCATCTCACTTGCCTTTGCACCGACGCACACTCATGGATAACACTTAATGAAACCTGTACTGGCCCTGGTAGGCCGCCCCAACGTCGGGAAGTCAACACTGTTCAATCGGCTGACCAAGTCGCGTGATGCCATTGTGGCTGATTTTGCGGGGCTGACCCGCGACAGGCATTACGGCAATGGCAAGCAGGGAAAGCATGAATACATTGTGATTGACACAGGCGGTTTCGAGCCTGATGCGACCAGCGGTATTTTCAAGGAAATGGCCAAGCAAACGCGTCAGGCAGTTGCTGAGTCCGATGTGGTGATTTTTGTTGTTGATGCTCGAGCCGGGGTGTCTGCCCAGGATCATGACATTGCCAACTACCTCAGACGCTTGGGAAAGCCTTGCCTATTGGTTGCCAACAAAGCTGAAGGCATGCTGGAAGGCAGCCAGCTTGTCGAGTTTTATGAGTTGGGTTTGGGCGAAGTCATTCCCGTTTCTGCAGCTCACGGTCAGGGGACTCGGCTGTTGGTTGATCAGGCACTTGCCACCTTGAATTTGCCTGATGACGTTGAGGAAGAGTCTGAGCAACCGGGAGTCATTAAACTCGCGGTCGCAGGACGTCCAAATGTCGGCAAATCGACGCTGATCAATGTCTGGTTGGGTGAGGAGCGCTTGGTGGCTTTTGATTTGCCTGGGACCACGCGGGATGCAATTTCGGTGCCGTTTGAGCGCAACGGTCAAAAGTTTGAGCTGATTGACACGGCCGGTCTGCGGCGTCGTGGCAAGGTGTTTGAAGCGGTTGAAAAGTTTTCTGTCGTTAAAACCTTGCAAGCGATTGAGTCCGCACACGTGGTATTGCTGTTGATCGATGCGACCCAAGGAGTTACAGATCAGGATGCGCATATAGCAGGTTATATTCTGGAAAATGGTAGAGCGGTTGTGTTGGCTGTGAACAAGTGGGATGCAGTTGATGAATACCAGCGCGAGTTGGTCAAGCGTTCCATTGAAACGCGGCTGCCTTTTTTGAAGTTCGCCAATATGCATCTGATCTCTGCGCAAAAACGCCAGGGACTCGGGCCATTGTGGGCGTCGATTGCGCAAGCTTACAGGGCAGCAAATTGCAAAATGTCCACCCCAGTGCTGACACGCTTGCTGCTTGAGGCTGTGCAATTCCAAAGCCCCAAGCGAGCGGGCATGTATCGCCCCAAATTGCGTTACGCCCACCAAGGTGGTATGAACCCACCTGTGATTGTCATTCACGGTAATTCGCTGGAACACGTGACTGACGCTTACAAGCGGTTCCTGGAAGGGCGTTTTCGAAAGGAATTTGATTTAGTGGGCACGCCGCTTCGTATCGAGATGAAGACTTCTGCCAATCCATTTGCGGACAAAGCAGACTAAAAGCTGGAATTTGTAGGTTGACTCTGTTCAACTTTATTGTGGAATTAAGACGAGGAGCGGGCGTTTTTCATTGGGGCTGTGTTATCGTGGCCGCTTGTTAAATTTCCAGAACACGGAGAATATCGTGAGTAATAAAGGCCAACTACTTCAAGACCCCTTTCTGAACGCATTGCGTCGGGAGCACGTGCCAGTTTCTATATATCTGGTCAATGGCATCAAACTTCAGGGGCAGATCGAATCCTTCGATCAATATGTCGTTTTGCTTCGCAACACAGTGACACAAATGGTTTACAAACATGCCATTTCGACCATTGTCCCAGGTCGCGCCGTGAACTTTTCAGCCGCTGAGGGTGACGAACCTGCCGCCGCTTGATGTCAAGGGCATCCCCACCTTGCTGGTGGGTGTTGATTTTGGACATCCCCACTTTGACGGCAATCTAGAAGAGCTCGGCTTACTGGCCCAGACCGCTGGCCTGAATCCAGTAGCCAGGGTCACCTGTAAGCGTCGCGCCCCCGATGCTGCACTGTTCATTGGCAGCGGTAAAGCTGACGAGGTCAAGGAACTCGCGCGTCAGATGGGTGTGCAAGAGATTTTGTTTGATCAGAGTCTGAGTCCAGCGCAACAGCGAAATCTTGAGCGTCATTTGGAACTCCCGGTGAATGATCGTACCTTGTTGATTCTGGAAATTTTTGGGCAACGGGCTCGCAGCCACGAGGGTAAGTTGCAAGTCGAGCTTGCGCGTTTGCAGTACCTGAGTACGCGCTTGGTTCGACGATGGTCGCACTTGGAGCGGCAAAGCGGTGGCATTGGCATGCGAGGTGGCCCTGGTGAAACCCAGATTGAGCTCGACCGTCGCATGATTGGCGACAACATCAAGCGTATCAAGGAACGTTTGAGCAAGGTCAAACGTCAACGACAAACCCAGCGCCGGCAGCGTGAACGCCGCGATGCATTCACTATCTCGTTAGTGGGTTACACCAATTCGGGGAAATCAACGCTGTTCAATGCGCTTGTCAAAGCCCGCGCCTATGCCGCTGACCAATTGTTTGCGACGCTCGACACCACTACGCGCCAACTTTATCTGGGTGAGGTCGGGCGTGTGGTTTCCTTGTCAGACACGGTGGGTTTCATTCGGGATCTGCCACACGGTTTGATTGATGCGTTTCAAGCGACCCTTCAAGAGGCAGTGGACGCCGATTTGTTGTTGCATGTGGTCGACTTTTCAAGCCCCAACTATTTGGAGCAAATAACGCAAGTGCAGCGGGTGCTTGCTGAAATTGGCGCATTGGATATTCCGCAAGTACTGGTGTTTAATAAACTTGATGCGGTAGCTGCTGAAGGGCAGCCGGCAGTGCTTCAAGATATTTACGAACTTGATGGGTTACCAACGCCACGCGTGTTCATCAGCGCGCAGCAAGGCTTGGGCCTGGCAGCGCTGCGCCAGCTGCTCGTGGATCAAGTCAAGACCACAAGACCAACATCAGTGCCCGATGAGCATTTCCCTTTAAGCCGTGAGGCCGCCCCCTGATTCGGCACAATCCAGATTGAAAACATAAGAGCTGAACCGATGAACCTTCTAATTTCCACCCTTAGCCTTGCACGGCTGCCGCAGCGACTGCGGGGTATGTTCAATCTCAACGACCCGCGCTGGGGGCGTAGCGACGACAAGCCAACAGACCCGGCGGCGACAGATCGACCAGAGGTCAAACCACCTGAGGGCCCTGCGCCTGCGCCAGAGGATCGCGGTCCGCGCCGAGGTCCCAATCAAGGTCCGCCCGATTTAGATGAACTTTGGCGAGACTTCAATCGTAAGCTGGGAGGATTGTTCGGTAACGTCAAAGCGGGCGGGCGAGGAAATCCGCCAAGCGGTGGTAACGGTTCAGGTGGCGGTGGCTTTCAACCAGATATGAAAAGTGCCGGCATCGGTGCAGGTTTGGTTGCTGCCGTGGCACTGCTGATTTGGCTCGGTACGGGATTCTTCATTGTGCAAGAGGGCCAGCAGGCGGTCATCACACAGTTTGGTAAATACCACTCCACCGTTGGTGCAGGCTTTAATTGGCGCTTGCCATACCCGATCCAACGTCACGAGCTGATTTTTGTGACCCAAATCCGGTCTGTTGATGTGGGTCGTGATACGGTCATCAAGGCCACTGGTTTGCGTGAATCAGCCATGTTGACTGAAGACGAAAACATTGTTGAGATCAAGTTTGCTGTCCAGTACCGCCTGAACGACGCCAGGGCTTTTCTTTTTGAGAGCAAAAACCCGGCTGATGCCGTGGTGCAGGCTGCTGAAACAGCGGTCCGAGAGGTGGTTGGCAAGATGAGAATGGACAGTGCCTTGTCCGACGAGCGTGATCAGATTGCGCCGCGGGTCCGGGCCTTAATGCAAAAGATTCTGGATCGCTACAAGGTGGGTATCGAGGTGGTGGGTATCAATTTGCAACAAGGTGGTGTTCGACCGCCTGAGCAAGTTCAAGCCGCATTTGATGATGTGCTCAAGGCAGGTCAAGAGCGAGAGCGAGCAAAAAATGAGGCACAGGCTTACGCCAACGACGTGATTCCTCGTGCGGTTGGTGCTGCTTCGCGCTTGAAGGAAGAAGCCGACGCCTACAAAGCCCGAATAGTGGCGCAGGCAGAGGGTGATTCCCAGCGGTTCAAATCGGTGCTGGCTGAGTATCAAAAGGCACCGCAAGTCACACGTGATCGCATGTACATCGATGCCATGCAACAAATTTACAGCAACGTGACCAAGATCATGGTGGATTCCAAGCAGGGCTCGAACCTTTTGTATCTGCCGCTTGACAAGCTCATTCAAATGACCGGCCAGGTGGCTGAAGATGTTGCGGTACCTGCTGCGGTGCCGTCGTCCAACCCCGCCAATTCGACCAACGCCGCGTCTGCGATCACGGATGCACGCACCCGTGACGCGGCCCGCGCCCGCACCCGTGAAACCCGATAGGAGCCACACATGAACCGGCTGGGATTTATTTTTTCAAGTATTCTTTTTGCTCTGGCAATCGTCAGTTCCACTCTTTTTGTGGTTGATCAGCGTCAGTTTGGCGTGGTATTTGCCTTGGGGCAGATCAAGGAGGTGATCACCGAACCAGGGTTGAACTTCAAGTTGCCGCCGCCTTTCCAAAACGTGTCATATATTGACAAGCGCTTGCTCACCTTGGACAGCACCGACAACGAGCCTGTTCTGACGGCAGAAAAGCAGCGCGTGGTGATTGACTGGTATGTGCGCTGGCGTATTTCTGAGCCTACCGAGTACATCCGTAATGTGGGAACCACGGAAGCTGCAGGAGCCAGCCAACTCAACCGTGTGGTACGTAACGCGTTTCAGGAAGAAATCAACAAACGCACTGTGAAGGAGCTGCTGTCAGCCAAACGTGAGGCTTTGATGGAAGATGTCAAGGCTGAGGTGTTGAATCAAGTGCGCGGTGCCAAACCCTGGGGTGTTGATGTGATTGACGTTCGCATCACTCGGGTGGACTACGTGGACGCCATCACCGAGTCGGTGTATCGCCGTATGGAGGCTGAGCGCAAGCGTGTTGCCAATGAACTGCGCTCCACCGGCTTTGCTGAAGGCGAAAAAATCCGTGCGGATGCTGACCGGCAACGCGAAATCACGGTGGCCAACGCCTACCGTGATGCCCAGAAGTTCAAGGGTGAGGGCGATGCAGAAGCTGCGCGCTTGTACGCAGACGCCTTTGGTCGTGACGCTCAGTTTGCCCAGTTTTATCGTAGCCTGGATGCCTACAAGTCGTCTTTCTCTAAAAAGGGCGATGTGATGGTGCTTGATCCTTCGAGCTCTGAATTCTTCAAGACCATGCGTGGTGGCGTGGTGACCACTCCCAAGAAATAACGTTTGGAGCCTGTTTGGACAGCACGACGTTCTGGCTTGCCATGGCGCTGGTGCTGGTGGTCGAAGGCTTTATGCCTTTCGTATCCCCAGCAACTTGGCGAAAAACTTTTTTGCAAATTTTGCAACTCTCGGATGGACAACTGCGTTTCTTTGGTTTAGCCAGCCTGTTGTCCGGATTGGCGTTGATTTGGTGGTTAGCGTGAGTCAATCCGGCACTTTAGCCCGGTAAAATCACGGTTTTAACAGCCTCCTAAAATCACATGTCTGCTTGGGTCCTGCCGGATCACATTGCCGATGTCTTGCCTTCTGAAGCGCGACACATCGAAGAACTTCGCCGAGATTTGCTGGACATGGCGCGCTGCTATGGCTATGAGTTGGTGATGCCGCCGCTGCTTGAGCACCTTGAATCCCTTTTGTCGGGCTCGGGTGAAGCACTCGATCTGCAAACTTTCAAACTGGTTGATCAACTCTCAGGTCGCATGATGGGTCTGCGAGCGGACAGCACGCCCCAAGTGGCGCGCATAGATGCGCACTTGCTCAACCGCGCCGGCGTGACACGGCTGTGTTATTGCGGCCCGGTACTGCACACTCGCCCAAGTGCACCGCATGCCACCCGTGAGCCGCTGCAGTTTGGTGCAGAAATTTATGGTCATGCCGGGCTTGAGGCCGATATTGAAGTGTTGACCTTGGCACAGGCTTGTCTGCGGGCAGCTCGCCTGGTTGATCCCAGCATTGATTTGGCGGATGCCCGTTTGGTCAAAGCGCTGCTGTCTGGTGTGCCCGTAAGCCCGCTTAAATTGGGACAGCTGCACGCGGCATTGGCCGCCAAAGACAGTCCCGAATTGCAGTCGCTCACCGTCGATTTGCCCTTGCAAGTACGTCAGGGTTTGTTAGCCCTGGTTGGCCTGTATGGTGACAAGAGCGTGCTGATTGAGGCTGAAAAATCTCTGCCACATCTTCCCGGCGTGCGTGAGGCACTACAAAATTTGAAGCATTTGGCAGATCACCTGCAAGGTGTCAACGTAACCTTTGATCTGGCTGATTTGCGTGGTTACGCCTACTACACGGGTGCCCGCTTTGCCATTTATGCACCGGGTGCCAGCGATGCGCTGGTGCGTGGTGGTCGGTATGACGAGGTGGGCGCGGTGTTTGGGCGCAATCGGCCGGCGGCGGGTTTTAGCCTTGATTTGAAAGCGTTGGTTGGGGTTGTGAATCAGCGACCGTTGCAAGCAGCCATTCGCGCACCATGGCGCGAAGATTCCAGTCTAAGCTCAGCCATCGCATCGTTACGTTCGCGTGGCGATATTGTGATGTGCGTGCTGCCGGGGCATGAAAGTGAAGTCGATGAATTCCTCTGCGACCGTGAACTCATTGAAGTCGCCGGCCAGTGGGTTGTGCAATCCATTTATTGAAACAAAAAGCGAAGCTAAAAATGACTGCTATCAAAGGACGTAACGTGGTTGTCGTAGGAACCCAATGGGGTGACGAGGGCAAGGGCAAATTGGTCGACTGGCTCACCGAGAGTGCACAAGGTGTGGTTCGTTTTCAAGGTGGCCATAACGCGGGACACACGTTGGTGATCAATGGCGTCAAGACGGCTTTGCATTTGATCCCAAGCGGCATCATGCGCCCAGGAGTCAAGTGCTACATCGGTAACGGTGTGGTGCTGTCGGCTGCAAAGTTGTTTGAGGAAATCGCCGGACTGGAAAAAGTGGGAGTGGACGTTCGCTCCCGCTTGCGCATCAGCGAAGCTTGCCCGCTTATCTTGCCGTTCCATGCAGCGCTGGATGTGGCCCGTGAAGCCGCCCGGGAACAGGGTGGAAGTGAAAAAATCGGTACCACCGGACGCGGTATTGGCCCAGCGTACGAGGACAAAATTGCGCGCCGCGCGTTGCGTGTTCAGGATCTCAAGTTTCCCGAACGCTTTGCGAGCAAGCTGCGCGTGTTGTTGAGCTTGCACAACCATGTATTGACCACATTTTTGAAATCCAAAGCGTTTGACTTTGGCCCGGGCCTGTCGCCCTATATGAATGACGGTGAAGTGCAGTTCGATGCCGTTTATGACGAGGCCATGCGCCACGCCGAGTTACTCAAGCCCATGATGGCCGATGTGTCACGTGAGTTGAACGATGCCCATCTCAAGGGTGAAAACCTGCTGTTTGAAGGTGCGCAAGGGACTTTGCTGGATGTTGACCATGGCACTTACCCATTCGTCACTTCCAGCAACTGCGTGGCCGGCAACGCCGCAGCAGGGGCAGGGGTCGGCCCCAACTTGTTGCACTACATACTGGGCATCACCAAAGCCTATTGCACGCGTGTCGGCGGCGGACCGTTCCCGACTGAGCTTGACTGGGAAGTGGAAGGCACACCCGGCTGGCACATGAGCACCGTGGGCGCCGAAAAAGGCGTCACCACCGGGCGCAGCCGACGCTGTGGCTGGTTTGATGCCGCCCTGCTCAAGCGCTCAGCCCAGGTCAACGGCTTGACCGGTTTGTGCATCACCAAGCTCGATGTACTTGATGGCTTGAAAGAACTCAAGGTGTGCACTGGCTACGAGCTTGATGGTGAAATCACTGACATTTTGCCTATGGGTGCGGACGACATTGCCCGCTGTACCCCGATTTACGAAACCCTGGAAGGCTGGAGCGATTGCACGGTAGGCGTCACCCAGTATGACAAGCTGCCCACGGCGGCACGCCTGTACCTGCAGCGCATTGAACAAGTCACCGGTGTGCCGATCCATGTCGTGTCAACCAGCCCGGACCGTGACCACACCATCATGATGCGCCACCCCTTTCTGGCCGACTGAACCTCATGGATTATTGGCGTAAATAGCCTCTAGCCCCTTATTTTATTACGTAGTTAGATATAAATTTAGGAGCATCATCATGTTGACAGAAGACGGCAAGCACTTGTACGTAAGTTATGACGAATACCACAACCTGATCGAAAAATTGGCCATCAAGGTCTTCCAGTCGGGTTGGGAATTCGACACCATACTCTGCCTTGCAAGAGGTGGCATGCGCCCGGGGGATATCCTTTCACGGGTGTTTGACAAGCCCTTGGCCATCATGTCGACAAGTTCCTACCGATCTGAGGCCGGCACCTTGCAGGGCAACCTCGACATCGCGCACTACATCACCACACCCAAGGGTGAAATTGCTGGCAAGGTGTTGCTGGTTGATGACTTGGCAGACACCGGTCACACCCTGAATGCGGTGATGCGACAGTTGAAAAACAACTACCAACCCATCACCGAACTTCGCAGCGCAGTCATCTGGACCAAGGCCGTGTCAACATTTGTGCCTGACTATTGCGTCGATTTTTTGCCCACCAATCCGTGGATTCATCAGCCTTTTGAGAGCTACGACAGCACGCGTCCCGAGCAACTGATCGCCAAGTGGAGCGTTTAAGCTCAAGCGTCTGCACCATGGCTGACCTGACCACCACGCTGATTCACCACGCTTACCAACCGCCGGCCGGGTTTGCTGCGCCGCAACCCGGTGTGTTCAAGGCTTCCACGGTGTATTTCCCCACCGTCGCGGCCATGCGCCAGTTTGAGTGGAAAGACAAAACCGCTTACACCTACGGACTGCACGGGACACCCACCACCTACACGCTGGAGGAACGTCTGTGCACGCTGGAAGGCGGCGCACAGTGTTTGCTGGTGCCCAGTGGCTTGGCAGCCATTGCCACGGTGGCCTTGGCGCTGCTGAAGTCTGGAGATGAGCTGTTGATTCCCGACAACGCCTACGGACCCTCCAAAGCACTGGCAGAGGGTGAACTTGAACACTGGGGTATCACCCACCGGTACTTTGACCCTATGGAGCCGGCTGATCTGGCCGCCAAAATCTCTCCGAAAACACGGCTGGTGTGGCTGGAAGCTGCCGGTTCGGTCACGCTGGAGTTTCCTGACCTGTGTGAGCAAGTGCGCATTTGCAAGACGGCCGGCGTTTGGTGTGCGCTGGACAACACCTGGGGGGCCGGTTTGGCTTTCAGGCCTTTTGACTTGATGCCCGGTGTACAGCCTGCACTTTCAGTGGACATTTCCATCCACGCGCTGACTAAATACCCCAGCGGCGGCGGCGACGTGCTGATGGGCAGTGTGATCACGCTAGACGACAGGCTGCACATGATGCTCAAGCTGTGTCACATGCGCCTGGGTCTGGGTGTAGGCGCCAACGATGCCGAGGCCGTGCTGCGAGGCTTGTCCAGTCTGCTGCTGCGCTACCGCGCACACGATGACACCACCCGCGTACTGGCCCAGTGGTGCTTGCAGCGCAATGAGTTCGCCCAAGTCTTGCACCCTGCGTTGGGACAGTCACCTGGCCACGACCAATGGCGGGCTATGTGCGGAAATCGTGCAGGTGGCGCTGCGGGGTTGTTCAGCGTGATCTTCAAACCCGCTTACAGCCAGTCCCAGGTGGATGCTTTTTGTGATGCCCTCAAGCTGTTTGAGATTGGCTATAGCTGGGGTGGTCCGGCCAGCCTGGTGGTGCCGTATGAACTGGCCGGCATGCGCCAGAGTTGGCCCAAACACCTCGAGCAAGGCACCTTGGTGCGCTTTTCAGTTGGCCTGGAGGGCGCCGCAGATTTGCAGGTCGACCTGGCTCAGGCGTTGCAGTATTTGGTCTGAGTGGAAGAATCCGAGAGGTTTTGTGTGATGACCATGCAGACGGGTAAAATCGTGGCCTTAACTTGAAAGCACACATTGGCAACACCTAATTACGGCTACGAAAAACGTCAGAAAGAACTGGCGAAAAAGAAGAAAAAAGAAGAGAAACTCAAAGAAAAAGCCCAGCGCAAGGTGGAGGACGGCGCGCCAGATTCAGGCGAGACCAATTCCCCAAACGATGCGCAGCCTGACGCCACAGCCTGAAGACCGACAACTTCTGAATCACGCCAGGTTTGAACCAAACCCGGACCTGCTTGTGCTGTCAGGCCGGGGCCGAGTTCCGGGCTGAACTCAAGATTTGTTTGGCCAATTGCGCCATGGCAGCCATTGATCGATCGGTTGCTTCAATCTGTTTCGCATCACCAAACTGCGAAAAATTTCGTTGTATTGACTGCAGGTAGGCTGGGTCGTAATGATTTTTCAGAAGATCCAGCACCACGGGCGCAAAATCTCCTGCGTGCGCCTGGGTTTGCCAAGCGTCAACAACGGCATGGCCCTTCAAAGGTATCAGGGCCGCCAAACGACTACAGAAGTACGTTACGTCTTGCATCAGGTAAACGTAGTCTTCCATCAGGAGGGCCACGCGTTCGTCGTCTGAGAGTTTCAAATTCAGGCATGGGCTATTTCGCATGGCCTCCATCAGTGCATCAGGTACGGCAAGGTTTCCGACTTTTTTGCTCTCGCTCTCCAAAAACACTGGCTTGGATGCGTCAAAGCCGCGCAATTGATTCCAAATCAGGGTGTCAAAGCGTTTTTGCGTAGGCTGCGCCAATCCAGGCAAAGCCCCCAAAACTGAACTGCGGTGGTTTGCCAGGTCTTCCAGGTCAATCACTTGCGCGCCTTCGGCTTTCAGCGCCTGGAGCAGTCGGGTTTTGCCGCTGCCAGTCGGGCCGCAAATTACCTGAAATTGCAGCGATGGCGCCAGTCTCGCAATATCTTGCACGACAGCCGCGCGAAACGCCTTATAGCCACCCTCAACCAGAGTAACGCGAAAGCCGATCTGGCTCAGGATCAGCGACAACGATCCGCTACGCTGACCGCCGCGCCAGCAGTAGGCCAGCGGCTTCCATTCTTTGGGTTTGTTGATGACTTCGCGGTCGATGTGTGCCGCAATGTTGCGCGCTGCGATGGCAGCACCGCGCTTACGTGCTTCAAACGGATTGACCTGTTTGTAAAGCGTGCCAATGTCGATGCGCTCAGCATTGTTCAGGGAGGGCCAGTTCACCGCACCCGGCAGGTGGTCTTCGGCATACTCATCTTCACTGCGGGCATCAATGACCGTGTCAAAGTCAGTCAGCCGCGCAACAACTTCGGCGGCGCTCATGGGGGTCAGGCTCATTTCAGTTCTTTGTTTAGTTCGGGCCAGACGTTGGCCAAGATCAGCGGGTGAGCTTCTTCCTTGGGATGAATGCGGTCGGCCTGAAACCATTTCAGGCTGTCGGGCGCGTCAGCAATGCCCTTGAGCATGAACGGCACCAGTGCAGCACGCGTGGCTTTGGCTACTTCCACGTACATGTCTGCAAAACGCAGACCGTAGTCACGCCCGTAATTCGGTGGCATCTGCATACCCAGCAGCAACACTTTGGCTCCCGTTTTTTGCGCCATCAGGGCCATGGTCAACAGATTATCATGCGTCAGGGCAATGGGTAACCCCCGCAACGCATCGTTGGCACCCAGTTCAATCACAACCAGGGTCGGGCGGTGTTTGGTAAGCAGGGCGGGCAAGCGGGCCCGCCCACCAGAAGTGGTGTCGCCGCTGATGCTGGCATTGGTGACCGTGGCAGATACTTTCTCGGTGGCGAATTTTTTCTCCAGCAGTGCCACCCAGCCACTGCCGCGCTTGAGTCCATACTCGGCACTCAGCGAGTCACCCAAAACCAAAATGTGTGTATTTGGTTTTTTGAACCCCGCACCTGCTGCCGTTGCGGGGTTCAACCCCATGACTGCCAGCCCAATCGCCAGCGCGATACAGTGGCGTCGATTCATCCAACGTTGTTTTGAAAAGAAGTTCATGTCTGATTGCATTATTTCGGTAGAGCATGTGTTCAAAAGTGTGACCGACTCCACCGGCACACTGGATATTTTGCGCGATATTGATTTCTCCTTGGCGCCCAAGGAAACAGTTGCCATTGTCGGTGCCTCTGGTTCTGGCAAAAGCACGTTGCTGTCGATCATTGCGGGGCTTGACACACCTAGCAGTGGCACGGTTCGCTTGGCCGGCCAGGACATGTTTGCGATCAACGAAGACGCCCGCGCCGCCCTGCGGGCAGAAAAAGTCGGGTTTGTGTTTCAGAGCTTTCAGTTACTAGGCAACTTGACGGCGCTTGAGAATGTGATGTTGCCATTGGAATTAGCCGCCAGGCGAGACGCTCGCCAAGCCGCCACCGAGATGTTGGCCCGTGTTGGCCTCTCGCAGCGCCTGCGGGCTTACCCCAAGGTGCTCTCAGGGGGTGAGCAGCAGCGTGTGGCGTTAGCTCGGGCCTTTGTGGTCCAGCCGGCTTTGCTTTTGGCTGATGAGCCCACTGGCAGTCTGGACTTCGCTACTGGGGAAAAAGTCATGGAACTGATGTTTGACCTGAACCGCGAGCTTGGCACCACCCTGGCGCTGGTGACGCATGACCGTGCCATTGCTGCACGCTGTCAGCGGGCCATCACCATTGAGGCCGGGCGCATCGTCTAAATCCCGGGTGCCAAGCCCGATAATCAGGGCATGTCTACCCCCAAAACTCTGTTCGGCTTTCATGCCGTGGGTGTGCGTTTAAAAACCGCGCCCAAATCGATCATTGAAATATTTGTTGACCCCACGCGTCGTGATGCGCGGATGCGTCAGTTTACGGAGCGTGTACAAGAAGCTGGTGTTCGCCTGCTCGAAGCGGATGGCGTACGCCTGGCGCGAATGTGCGGCAGCCACGGTCACCAAGGCGTGGCTGCCAGGGTGCAGGAAGTCACCCAAGTGCATTCTCTTGACGAGTTACTGGAAAACCTGGAAGCATCCAATGCCGAATTGTCTGCAGAAGAACGCACGATGCCGCTGATTCTGGTGCTTGATGGCGTGACCGACCCGCACAACCTGGGTGCCTGTTTGCGGGTGGCTGATGGCGCGGGCGTGCACGCCGTGATTGCCCCCAAAGACCACGCCGCCGGCATCAACGCCACGGTGGCCAAGGTCGCCAGCGGCGCGGCTGAAACCGTGCCGTATTTCATGGTGACCAACCTGGCGCGTACCTTGAATGAACTTAAGGAGCGCAACATCTGGGTCATTGGCACCAGCGACCAGGCGACACAAACGCTCTATCAGGCTGACCTGAAAGGGCCAGTGGCCTTGGTGCTGGGTGCTGAAGGTGACGGCATGCGTGCGCTCACAGCCAAAACCTGTGACCAACTGGTGAGCATTCCAATGTGCGGCGCTGTTGAGAGTCTGAACGTGTCAGTGGCCAGTGGTGTGTGCATGTACGAGGCCGTGCGCCAGCGCAGCGTCGCCAAGGCGGCTTGTTGAGCTTGCCTGATCTGGCAGCGTGCGCCTGACATGCTGGTTCGGTATCGTGTTCAATCCATTTGAAAGGTCTTCATGAATAGTCCTGTATTAAGAGCAGCTAGCGCAATATTGACGGGCGTTACAGCCGTTTTTATGCTCACAAGCTGCACCCAGGAGCAGCAAAACAAACTCAGCCGCGACATTCAGAACTGGACTGGCACCAATGGTGTGCTGGAGTTTTACGCGGGCGACAAAGTAGTGCGCCGCTTTATGAAAATTGACAAGCTCTCAACCGCCATGGGTACCCAAGACAACATGCCGCGACCCTACCGCTACGGCTACGGCGTGATGGATGAAAACCTCAACTTCATCGCTGATTCGAATGAGAAAAAGGTCTATTTCGAGATCAGTGATTTCGGCTCAAACTACCTTTTTTTTGAAAACCCGCACTGACTTTCAGCGCGGCTGAGACAATAAAAAAGCGGCACACCGGCCGCTTTTTCTATGCGTCCGAAGCCTTATTCAATCTTGGCCTTGGCTCGCAATTCATCCTGGTATTTGGCCAGTTTTTGTTGTTGAAGCTGTTGTGCAACTTGTGGCTTGACATCTTCCAGTTTAGGCAGTTGGGCATCGCGCACATCATCGAGACGAATGACGTGGTAACCAAACTGTGATTTGACTGGCGTTTCAGTCATTTTGCCCTTGGTCAAAGCAGTGAGTGCCGTGGCGAACTCAGCCACGTAATTGCCTGCAGGTGCCCAATCCAGGTCGCCACCCTTGGTACCAGAGCCTGGGTCCTTGCTGGATTTTTTGGCGATGTCTTCAAACTTGCCGCCTTTTTTGAGCTGTGCAATGATGGCTTTGGCATCCGCCTCTTTGTCCACCAGAATGTGGCGTGCACGGTATTCCTTGCCACTGTTGGCAGCTGCAAACTTGTCGTATTCGGCCCGGATGTCGGCATCAGTCACCGGATTGGTCTTTTGGTAATTGGTGAACAATTCGCGAATGAGGATGGTCTGGCGAGCCAGTTCCATTTGAGATTTGAAGTCTTCAGAGGTGTCCAGACCCATTTTTTGGGCTTCCTGGATGAAGATTTCGCGGGCGATCACTTCGTCCTTGATTTGCTGTTGCATCTCTGGCGTGACCTGGCGGCCAGAGCGAGCGACCTGCTGGCTCAGGGCCTCAACACGCGCCAAAGGCACGGCTTTGCCGTTCACGATAGCCACGTTCTGGGCTTGCGCCACGGTGGACAAGCTACCCATCAGGGCAACAAAAGCAATGCTAGACACAAGTTTAAATTTCATGCAAATTTCCTGCGGTTCAAATTAAAAAAAGAGGGGTTGGGTTTCGGCCAGCCACCGTCAGGTGGCAGGTGTTTGGGCTTCAATGGCCAGCGCGTGCAGGCCTTGATCCATGAAATCTTGGAGCGCATCATACACAAGCCGATGCCGCGCCACGGGCGACTTGCCAGCAAAGGCTCCGGCACGGATGCGCACTCTGAAATGGGTGCCAAAGCCGGTGCCGTTGGCACCTGCGTGGCCATGGTGCTGGGCGCTTTCGTCAATCACTTCAAGGTGAGTGGGTTGCAGCACCTCTTGCAGGCGTTTTTCGAGTTGCTCGGCGGTGGGGGCATGGGTGGTCATGGTGTGGGGGCCTTGGTTTCTTCATCTGTCAGGTAACGCGAAATGTAGAAACCTTGGCCGACGATGAACACCAGCGGAAAGGCGTAACCCCAGAGCTTGAAGTTCACCCAGGCTTCGGTGCTGTAGTACGCCGCCACGTAGGCGTTGATCAGTGCCATGAATGCACTGTAGACCACCCACACCACGTTCAAGCGCATCCAAACCGGCTCAGGCAGGGTCAGCTGGCTGCCCAGCAGCATTTTCAGAAAATTCTTTTTATAGACCCAGACCGCAATCGCCAGCGCTACTGCCATGGCGGCGTAGAGCACAGTGGGTTTCCATTTGATGAAGCGGTCATCATGCAACACCAGCGTGAGCGTGCCAAACACAAGAATCAATGCCAGCGTGATCTTGTGCATGGCCTGCAATTTGCGGTCGATGCCATAGATCAGCGTCATTTGTAGCACGGTGGCTGCCATCAGCACACCGGTGCCAATGTAAATGTCGTACATCTTGTACGCACCAAAAAACAGCAGGATGGGGAAGAAGTCGATCAGTATTTTCATGTTGGGGTGAAGTTTAACGAAGCCGAGTTCATGCAGTAGCGCAAGCCGGTCGGGGTCGGGCCATCGTCGAACACATGGCCCAGGTGGGCACCGCATTGGGCGCAGACGGTTTCTACCCGTGCCATGCCATGGCTGTGGTCGGTGATCTCCTTGATGGCGCCCGGTACGGCCAGCGAAAAACTTGGCCAGCCGCAGTGTGCGTCAAACTTGGTTTCTGCGTTAAACAGCTTAGTGCCGCAACAGATGCAGTGGTAGCTGCCATCTTCCCAATGGGCCGAATACTTGCCACTGAACGGGCGTTCGGTGGATGCCTTGCGTGTGACGGAAAAAGCGCCTGGCTCAGCCTTTTTTTCGACCAGCAAGGCTTGCCATTCGGCGTCGGTTTTGGTGATGGGGTAAGTCATGGTGGTTTTAAATGAAGGCGTTGATCAAAAAAAGGGGGGCCTACGAGCTGCAGCTGATGGCGATGTCGGCAGCCCAATCGGGAGGAAAGCCGGCCCACACCTCAAACGCCGGGTGCGTGTCGCAGGGGTGCGCCAGCACCTTCAGTAAATCGGCCACCACGGTGAAGTTTTTGGCGTTGGCGGCTCGGATGGCTTCTTCGCCCAAATAGTTTCGCAACACATACCTGGGATTCGTTTTATACATCAAATCAACCTGTAGCCCTTTATTTAAATGCGCTACGCGCTCTAAATAACGTAGCATCCAGGCATCAAATCCAGGGCGATTCAAAAACAGGTCGCGCACCGGTTCAAAGCGGTTGTCCGTGGCACCCTGGCTCAGACGCCGCCAGAAAATGGTGTAGTCAACCCGGTCTTGCGCCAGCAACCTGAGCAGATCTGTAATCAGGGCTTGGTCTTGCACCAGATGGTTTGCGAAGTCGGCAGAGGGATTGGCTTCAAGGTGTGTTTCAGCAGATTCAGATTCAGACACAGGCTTCAGGTTATCTGCCATTGCCATGACATCCGCCAGGCCCAGCTTGGCACACATCAACAGGTGCCATTTGGCCTCAAAAACGGGCTTGAATGACGCCAGTGCCTGCAGTGCCAGTGGCTGGTCTTCAATCAAGGGCATCAGCGCCTGCGCCAGCGCATGCAGGTTCCAGTGGGCAATGGCAGGCTGACGTTCAAAGGCGTAGCGGCCACCCCGGTCGGTGTGGTTGCAGATGTGGCCGGGGTCATAGGCATCCAGAAACTGGAACGGCCCGTAGTCCATGGTCAAACCCAAAATGCTCATGTTGTCGGTGTTCATCACGCCGTGGCAAAAACCCACCGACTGCCAGTGCGCCACCATCACCGCGGTGCGCTCGGTCACACAGTGCAGCAAATTCGCGTAGGCGTTACCCGCCAATGTCTTGGTGCTGCGGCAGGCCGGGTAGTAGCGCTCAATCACGTAATCAGCCAGCGTTCGCAACTGGGTCATCTGGTTGCGTGCCGCAAAGTGCTCAAAGTGTCCAAAACGGATGAAGCTTGGGGCCACGCGGGTCACCACGGCCGAGGTTTCTGGGGACTCACGCCAGACCTCGTCGTCAGACCCGGTCACACACAGGGCGCGCGTGCTGGGAATGCCCAGGCCGTGCATCGCCTCACTACACAAAAATTCCCGAATGCTGCTGCGCAACACGGCACGACCATCACCCATGCGCGAATACGGCGTCAGGCCGGAACCTTTAAGCTGCACCTCCAACCCGTTGGCCTCACCCAGCAAAATGGCGCGTCCGTCGCCCAGTTGCCCAGCCCAGTTGCCGAACTGGTAGCCACTGTAAACGCTGGCCAGCGGCTGTGTGCCGCTGATTGGCAAGTTACCGGAGAGCGCCTGCAGCAGGGCGTCAGACTGTAATTGGCTGCGGTCCAGCCCCAGCATGTCCGCTACTGCCTCAGAGCGACCGACCCAATAGGGCGCGGCCAAGGGTTGTGGCGCCAACGGGGTGTAAAAATCACGCCCTAGTTGGTGAAACCGGTTGTGCCACGCCAGGCCGGTGTGGACAATTTGAGAAATTTCTGCATCTGCATTCATGCCCGAATTGTGTCTTGTCGACCTCAAACTCAGTGCGGGCAGGGGTAAGTTGCGGCTTTAGCTCTTACCATCCGGGGTGTTCGTTATTTTGAAATTCGTTGGCCTGGCCTCATGTTCCTTGATCGCTTCCATCTGCAGTCACTCAAAAGCCGACTCACCCTGTTGATGTTGCTGGTGGTGGTGCTTTGCGTCTTCTCGCTGGCGCTTCTGAGCAAAGGATTGCTTCGCGAAGAGTTGTTGCTCTACACCGGTGAGCAACAACGCTCAGCCCTGAATTTGCTCACAACCCAAGCCACCCAAGGTGTGCAAGACCGGTTGGCAGCCCTCAAGACCACGGCATCACGGCTTGCTCCGGCGCAACTGCCAGACCTGACTGCCTCCAAGGCTTTTTTGCGTGAAAGACCGTTTTTGGCCGGGCTGTTCAACAGCGGTGTGATGATTTGGGACCCGCAAGGCGTGGTACTAGCAGAGGTGCAGTTTTTGCCAGATGGGATGGGCGGCGGTGGCTTGACGCCGCAAGAGTTCACCCTGGTGCTTCAAAAAGGCGAATCGGTGGTGGGGCGCATTCAGACCCACCCCACACTCAACGCACCGCTGGTCACGATGGCGGTGCCCATTCATGACCCAAGTGGTGCCGTCATGGGGGCTTTGGCGGGTGTAATTCGGCTCGATCAACCCAATTTTCTGAGGCAATTGACATCCAACCGGTATGGTAAAACGGGCAATTTTTTCATTATTGATGCCAGCCAAAGGCTGATTTTTGCCACGTCTGACACGCCGCGCCTGATGGAGGTGTTGCCTGGCGCCGGCATCAGTCCGTGGATTGACCGTTTTGTAGCCGGCTTTGAGGGCACCGCGCGGGTGCTTAACCCACACGGGGTCGAGGTGCTGGTCAGTATCAAACAGATCCCCATTGCCCACTGGTACGCCTCGGTCACGCTCCCACCTGAGGAATCCTTTGCTTTGATTGAGGCGATCAAGCCACGCGCCCGATTGGCAGCCCTGATGCTGGCATTGTTCAGCCTGATCGTGATCTGGTGGACCGTGCGGCGGCAACTTGCCCCTATGAATGCGGCGCTCGACACCCTGGACGGTTTTGTGCGCCAAAACCAGCCACCCAAGGCCTTGCCGGTGGTGAGGCAAGACGAGATTGGCCAATTGGTTGGTGGCTTTAACCGCCTGCTTGACACCTTGTTGCAACAGCAAAAAGCACTGCAAGACAGCGAAATGCTCAAGCAGGCCGTGCTCAATTCAGTGACTGCCGAAATCGCCGTGCTGAACCATGATGGCGTGATTTTGGCGACCAATGACGGCTGGCGGCGCTATGCGCTGGAAGATGCGGCGCGGCCTGGGGCCCTGCGGCCCGATGCAAGTTCGGGCGCTGCCTTGGGCGCCAATTTTCTGACGGCCTGTCGGGGCTTCGGCTCTGACACCGAGGCGGGTGATGCCAAATCGGTGCCCGATGGCATTCAGGCGGTGCTGGATGGCCACTCGCCACGTTTTTATCACGAATGCCTGGACAAAACCTTGCCGCAACCCCGCTGGTTCAGCATCAGCGTGACGCCCCTGCAGGGTGAGGCGCTGCACGGTGCGGTGGTCTCGCTGGAGGACATCACTGAGCGCATGCTGATGCAGCGCCAGGTGCGTGAACTGGCTTTCTATGACCCGCTCACGCAATTACCCAACCGCCGTCTGGCGATGGAGCGGCTGACGCAGCAACTCGCGCGGGCGCGCCGCGCAAATACACGGTTGGCGTTGTTGTTCATTGACCTTGACGAGTTCAAGCCGATCAACGACGAGCTCGGGCATGAGGTTGGGGATTGGCTGTTGCAGGCTGTGGCGAAACGCATGCTGAGCTGTGTGCGCGCATCAGACACCGCCGCGCGCATGGGGGGTGATGAATTTGTGGTGCTGTTACCTGACCTTCAGAGCAACGACGAAGCCATGGCAGTAGCCGAAAAAATTCGCAGCGCGCTGGCGCAGAAATTTGTGACCCAGCAGGGCGTGACCCTGAGCATTTCAACAAGCATTGGTGTGGCGCTGTACCCCGACCATGGCGACACCGACGAAGACCTGTTGCGTATGGGTGACGAAGCCATGTACCAGGCCAAAAGGGGCGGACGCAATGCCGTCACCTTGTACGCGCCGTTGGCACCCGGTGGCATGCCCGACCCAAGCACCATGGCACAAGGGTCAACGGTGCACCTGCGCTGGCAGGCCGCTTTCGTCAGTGGTAATCCGCTCATCGACAAGGAGCATCGGGCGTTGTTCCAATTGGCCAACGTGCTGGTTGATCAAGTGCCACTGCGCGCGCAGCAGCCACAGGTATTCGACGCGGCGTGTCACACACTGCTGAACCACGTGAAGACGCATTTTACGCACGAGGAAGCCATACTTTTGGCACAGGGTTATGCGCAGCTGGCAGACCATGCACGGCAGCATCAGGCGCTCATCGGGCAGGCAGAGGCCCTGTTTTTGGCGGCGCAGGCCGAGGGCGCACCGCCTGCCGCGCAGGGCGAGTTGATCAAATTCCTGTTGAATGACCTGGTGGCAGGGCATATGCTGCGAACCGACCGCACGTTTTTTGCGGCGTTGGCCAATGAGACTTGATGCCATTTTTTTAAACCCAAAGAGGAGACACCCATGCTGGGATTGATGCAGAACCAACCACTGTCAATTTCGTCATTGATCGAATTTGCCGAGCGCCACCATGCCGAAGGCGAAATTGTGTCGCGCCG
Source organism: Burkholderiales bacterium (assembly GCA_038207945.1). Taxonomy (GTDB): domain Bacteria; phylum Pseudomonadota; class Gammaproteobacteria; order Burkholderiales; family Burkholderiaceae_C; genus Rhodoferax. The sequence goes on along the minus strand of JBBQZG010000001.1, from coordinate 9,928 downwards.
CGTCGAAGGCGACATTCATCGGTACACCTACAAGCAGGCTGCGCAACGTTCCCGCCAACTGGCCGGGGTACTTGACATGTTTGACCTGAAGATGGGTGAGCGCGTGGCCTCGATTGCCTGGAACGGCTACCGGCATCTGGAGATGTATTTTGGTGTCAGCGGCTCGGGCCGGGTGTTGCACACCATCAACCCGCGCATGCACCCTGAGCAAATCGCCTGGGTGATGAACCACGCGCAAGACCAGGCGGTGTGTTTTGACATGACGTTTTTACCCATTGTCAAAGCCATTCACAGCAAGTGCCCCAACGTCAGACATTGGGTGGCGCTGTGTGATGCTGACAAATTGCCAGCCGACTCAGGCATTCCGAATCTGTTGAGTTATGAGACTTTGCTGGCCACCCAGTCCGGCGCCTACGTCTGGCCCGAGTTCGACGAAAACACCGCATCCAGCATGTGTTACACCAGCGGCACCACCGGCAACCCCAAAGCGGCGCTGTACAGTCACCGCTCGACCGTGCTGCATGCGTATGCGGCGGCGTTGCCCGATGTGATGTGCCTGTCTGCGCGTGATTCCATCTTGCCGGTGGTGCCGATGTTTCACGTCAACGCCTGGGGTATTCCGTATTCTGCCGCTCTGACGGGTGCCAAGCTGGTGTTTCCCGGCCCGGGCATGGACGGCAAATCAGTCTACGAGCTGATCGAACTCGAGCATGTGACCTACGCTGCGGGCGTGCCCACAGTGTGGCAAATGTTGCTGAGCCACATGGAGCCCAACGGGCTGCGGTTTTCTACCCTCAAGCGCACGGTGATTGGTGGCTCGGCCTGCCCGCCAGCCATGATCACCGCATTCAACGATAAATATGGTGTGGAAGTGCTGCATGCTTGGGGCATGACTGAAATGAGCCCTCTGGGGACGCTGTGCACGCTCAAGAACAAGCACCTCACCCTGTCTGATGAAGAGAAGATGAAGGTGCGCCTCAAACAGGGGCGGGCCATCTATGGTGTGGACATGAAGATTGTCAATGGCGAGGGCGCAGAGTTGCCCTGGGACGGCAAAACCTATGGTGACCTGCTGGTCAAAGGCCCATGGGTGGTGCGCGAATATTTTCAGGGTGTGGGCGATGCCGCGCCCGTGCGCCCGCTGGTGGACGGCTGGTTTCCTACCGGTGATGTGGCCACCATTGATGCGGACGGCTACATGCAGATCACCGACCGAAGCAAGGATGTGATCAAGTCTGGCGGTGAGTGGATCAGCTCCATTGACATTGAGAACATTGCGGTGGCGCATCCGGCGATTGCCATGGCAGCGTGTATCGGCATGAAGCACCCCAAGTGGGACGAGCGCCCGATTGTGGCAGTGGTGAAAAAGCCGGGCGCCGAGGTGACCCGCGAGGAGTTGCTGAAGTTTTACGAGGGGCAGGCGGCCAAGTGGCAAATTCCTGATGATGTCGTGTTTCTGGACAACATTCCGATGGGCGCCACAGGAAAGATGCAAAAAAGCAAGCTGCGCGAGGTCCTTAAAGACTACCTGTTACCCGATCTGCGCTGACCCACGTGCTGTCACTTTGGTGATTCGTCCTAGGGATATCCCTCGGGCTTTTGTTGGCTCCAGCAGCTAACCTTGATGGGGTTCAGCGCTCAGAGCTGAGCTAACACAACGAGGAGACTACATGAAATATGCTATTAAAACACTAGCTGCATGCGCATTAATGACGGGGTATACAGGCCTATTTGCTCAAAGTGGTGAAACGGTCAAGATCGCCTTCATTGACCCGCTTTCGGGCCCGTTTGCCAACGTGGGGCAAAACCAGCTCAAAAGCTGGCAGTTTGTGGCGGAGAAGTTGAGCGGTGCAAAAAACCCGGCGGGCGTGAAGTTTGAGGTAACGGGCTTTGACAACAAAGGCTCGCCTCAGGAAAGTCTGAATTCGCTCAAAGCCGCTATTGACCAGGGTTTTCGTTATGTGACGCAGGGCAACGGCTCAGGCGCGGCGCTGGCGATTTCTGGTGCCATTGCCAAACATAACGAACGTAACCCCGGCAAGGAGGTGATTTTTTTGAACTACGCCGCCGTCGACCCGGCGCTGACAAACGAGAAGTGTGACTACTGGCACTTCCGCCTGGACGCCGACACCTCCATGAAGATGGAAGCGTTGACGACGTTCATGAAAGACCAGCTCAAGGTCAAAAACGTTTACCTGCTTAACCAGAACTATTCACATGGTCAGCAAGTGGCCAAGTATTTTAAGGACGGGATTGCGCGCAAGCGCCCTGACGTGAAGATTGTGGGTGAAGACTTGCACCCCATTGGCCAGGTGAAAGACTTTGCGCCTTATGTGGCCAAGATCAAGCAGTCGGGCGCCGACACCATCGTCACCGGCAATTGGGGGGCGGACCTGACGCTGTTCGTCAAGGCGCTCAACGATGCGGGCCTGAAACTGCCCATGTACACCTACTACGCGCAGGTCACCGGCACACCCAAGGCACTGGCAGCGGGCGGCGAGAGTGAGGTCTATGTGATTGCCTTTGGTCACGCCAACCATACAGGTGAGATTGGCGCCTTGGCCAATGAGTTCAAAGCCAAGTTCAACGACGACTATTACACCTACACCACGTACAACGGCATCAACCTGGTGAGCGCAGCCATGGCCAAGGCCAAGTCCACGGACCCTGTCAAAGTGGCTGCCGCCATGGAGGGTCTGAGCGTGAAGAGTTTTGCCGGTGAAGTGCAAATGCGCAAGTCCGACCACCAGTTGCAGCAATCCATGTTTGTCACCAAGTGGCAAAAAGTGGACAAGCAAAACCCTTACAGCGTCGAGAACACCGGCTACACCTTCGCACCGGTCAAGCAGATGGATCCGTACGTGGCCAGCACGCCAACCAGCTGCCAGATGAAGCGGCCTGGCTGAACCACTGTGTTAACTGCGCCGGGTAAGCGCTGCGTTTACCCGGCGTTTATTTTGTCCATTGACTGAGTCCGCATGGAGTTTTTCACCATTTCACTGCTAAACGGCATCAGCTACGGGCTGCTGCTGTTCATGCTCAGCTCGGGCTTGACGCTGATTTTCAGCATGATGGGCGTGCTCAACTTTGCCCATGCCTCGTTTTACATGCTGGGCGCTTACTTTGGCTATCAAGTGACCGAGTGGCTGGGTTTTTGGCCCGCACTGTTTTTGGCGCCACTGATCGTGGGCGGCTTGGGGGCGCTGTTTGAGCGCTTTGTGCTGCGCCGGGTGCATAAGTTTGGCCATGTGCCCGAGCTGCTCATTACCTTCGGCATGAGCTACATCATTCTGGAGCTCGTGCAACTGGTATGGGGCCGCAGCTCGGTGGATTACCGGGTGCCCCAGGCGCTGGACGGTCCGCTGTTCACACTTTTCGGCACCCAGTTTCCGATGTACCGAGCTTTCATGATGGGTGTGGCGCTGCTGATGTTGGTCTCTTTGTGGCTGCTGCTCACGCGCACCCGTATCGGGCTGGTGATTCAGGCTGCGTTGAGTCACCCCGAGATGACGGAAGCGCTGGGGCATAACGTGCCACGTGTCTTCATGCTGGTGTTTGGTGGCGGCTGCGCCTTGGCTGGCTTGGCGGGTGTCATTGGTGGCAACGCGTTTGTCACCGAGCCCAGCATGGCCGTGTCGGTGGGCGGCATTATTTTTGTGGTGGTGGTGGTGGGCGGCATGGGCTCACTGGGCGGGGCGTTTTTGGCGTCCATCCTGATCGGCCTGATTCAGACCTTTGCCGTGGCCATGGATGTGTCCGTGATGTCTGCCCTTCAAAACGTGGGGGTCATGCTCACCGAACAAACGCCTGGTCACGCATTGTGGAAGCTCAAGGTCAGCCAGGTGGCACCCATCCTGCCGTATTTGTTTCTGGTGCTGATGTTGATTTTCAGGCCCAAGGGCCTGCTGGGCACGCGGGAGGACTGATGGCACTGAGCTCCAAACGCGCTGACGTGTACGAATTTCGCCCCATCAATGTGGGTCGCATTATTCTGTGGGGCCTGTACGCGCTGCTGCTGGCCGTTGTGCCGCTGGTATTTACCAGCAGCCTGAGCCAGACATTGCTGAGCCAGATGGGCATCGCCATCATTGTGTGCCTGAGCTACAACATGCTGCTGGGTCAGGGCGGCATGCTCAGTTTCGGCCATGCGGTGTACTCCGGCATGGGGGCTTTTTTGGCCATTCATACGCTTAACCTGGTTACTGGTGGTCTGGCGCTGCCAGTGAGTCTGATTCCCATCGTGGGTGGGATGGCCAGCATGGCGGTCGCTGTCGTGCTGGGCTGGGTCACCACCAAAAAAGCCGCCACGCCCTTTGCCATGATCACTCTGGGCATTGGCGAACTGGTGTGGGCCATGGCACTGATGTTTCCCGAGTTTTTTGGCGGAGAAGGGGGCGTGTCGGGCAACCGCGTGGCAGGCGGCAAGCCGTTTGGCATCACCTATGGCCCGCAAATCCAGTTGTACTACCTGATTGCCATCTACACCTTTGTTTGCACCGTGCTGATGTATGCCTTTACCCGCACGCCGTTGGGGCGCATGTTGAACGCGGTACGTGACAACCCCGAACGTGTCGAATTTGTGGGCTATAACACCCAGATGGTGCGCTACATGGCGTTTGTCATAGCGGCATTTTTTGCCGGTATCTCAGGCGGTTTGGCGGCGCTGAACTTTGAGATCGTGACATCCGAGGTGGTCAGTGGTTACCGATCAGGCGCTTACTTGCTGTTCACGTTTCTGGGCGGTGCCACCTTCTTTTTTGGCCCCATCATTGGTGCCATCTTGATGGTGCTGGCCTTTGTGCTGCTGTCGGAGTTCACCAAAGCCTGGCTCCTGTATTTGGGCTTGATCTTCTTGTTCATGGTGATGTACGCCCCGGGCGGTGTGGCCTCGCTCATCATGATGAACCTGCGCCTTGCCATGTATGGTTTTCTGCGCAGGTTGTGGGTGAGTTATCTGGCACTTGGCGTCACGGCGCTGGTCGCGCTACTGGGTGCGGCTGCCATGGTCGAGATGATGTATCACCTGCAACTTAACGCCGCGCTTGGTCCTGAGCTGCCTTTCATGGGCGCAAGGCTTGACGCCAAAGGGTTCAACAGCTGGTTTGGTGCCGTGTTTGTCATGCTGACAGGATTGGGGCTGTTTGAACTCTGCCGCCGCCAGTTCGTGCAAGACTGGGGCGAGATTCAGGAAGACATCGAGAAAGAAATTAAACGCCGGGAGGCGCTATGACGCAGACGGTTCATCCTTTTGCCCTAGAGTTGAAAGCCGTGCGCAAGAGCTTTGGCAAGACGGAGATCATTCGGGGCATCGACATGGTGGTGAAGCCGGGGGAGCGTGTTGGCATCATCGGCCCCAATGGCGCGGGCAAGTCCACGCTGTTCAATTTGATCAGCGGCCGGTTTGAGCCCAGTGCAGGGGAGATTTTGCTCAACGGTTACCGCATTGACGGTAAAAAACCGTTTGAGATCAACCGCATGGGCCTCTCGCGCAGCTTTCAGATCACCAACATTTTCCCCAAGCTCAGCGTGTTTGAGAACCTGCGCTGCGGCGTGCTCTGGAGCCTGGGGTACAAGTACACGTTTCTCAAATTTTTGGTGAATCTGGACGATGCCAATGACCGTGCCGAAGAGCTCATGGAAATGGTGCGGCTGGATAAAAAGCGTGACACCCTGGCCATGAACCTGACCTATGCCGAGCAGCGCGCGCTTGAGATTGGCATCACCATTGCGGGCGGCTCCAATGTCATTCTGCTTGACGAGCCCACTGCGGGCATGAGCAAGTCCGAGACCAGCCGGTTTATTCGCCTGATCAGGGAGGTCACCGTAGGCAAGACGCTGTTGACGGTGGAGCACGACATGGGTGTGGTGTTTGGCCTGGCCGACAAAATCGCGGTGGTGGTGTATGGTGAATTGTTGGCTTTTGACACGCCAGATGCGGTGCGCTCGGACGCCCGGGTGCAGGAAGCCTATTTGGGCTCGGTCGTGGCTCAAGCCGGCGCTGGACACTAACCATGCTGAAACTCGACAAACTTCACGCCTTTTACGGCAAAAGCCATGTGTTGCACGGCGTATCACTGAACGTGGGCGAAGGCGAAATTGTGGCCTTGCTGGGGCGCAATGGCTCGGGTCGCTCCACCACCGCCAAGGCCATCATGGGCATGGTGGACGCCAAAGGGTCGCTGCTTTTAAGGGGCCAGGAGATTCTTGGCAAGAAGACTTTTGAGATTGCCCAGTTGGGCCTGGGTTACGTGCCCGAGAGTCGCGATGTGTTTCCCAAACTCACGGTCGAGCAGAACCTGATCCTGGGCCAGAAGCACAGTCACAAGCCTGGTCGTTGGTCACTGGATGACATGTACACGCTGTTTCCCCGACTCAAAGAACGCCAGCACACCGAGGCTGGTGTCATGTCGGGCGGGGAGCAGCAAATGCTCACCTTGTGCCGTACCCTGATGGGTGATCCTGACCTGGTCATCATTGACGAGCCCACCGAAGGACTGGCGCCAAAAATTGTCGAACTGGTTGGGCAATACCTGAAAACACTTAAAAGCCGTGGCATTTCAGTGCTGCTGATCGAGCAAAAACTGACCATTGCCATGGACGTGTCCGACCGCTGCTACGTCATGGGGCACGGCAGTGTGGTGTTTGATGGCACACCAGACGAATTGCGACAAAACAGCTACATGCGCAAGGAGTGGCTGGAGGTGTAAGTCGCACAGGCGACAAGTTTCCCAGCAGTTGAGGGTAAACCCTGTTCGCTTCGTCACGTGCGTCGCGATGTCAGACTCTAAAATAAAAAGAACGACCGTTCTATTTTTAAAAGGAAAGTGCGATGACTGCTGAATACACCGTGCAAGGCACCGTTGCCGTGATCACGCTCAACAACCCACCCGTCAACGGGCTGGGTTTGATCACCCGGTTGGCGCTCACCGATGCGCTGGCAAAAGCGCATGCTGATGCCCTCATCAAAGCCATCGTCATCACCGGTGCAGGCAAGGCATTTTCTGGTGGGGCCGACATCAAGGAGTTTGGCTCACCCAAAGCCTTTCAGGAACCCAATTTGCTTAGCGTCATTCTGGCCATTGAAGCCGCCACCAAGCCGGTGATTGCTGCGGTACACAACGTGTGCATGGGTGGCGGGCTGGAGTTGGCACTGGGCTGCCATTACCGCATTGCCGCACCGGGCTGCAACGTGGCGCTGCCTGAAGTCAAGCTGGGCCTGTTGCCTGGTGCCGGTGGCACACAACGCCTGCCACGCGCCTTGGGTGTGGAACCCGCACTGAACATGATTGTGAGCGGTGAGCCGGTCAAGAGCGAACTGCTTTTCTCGGTGCCGGGACAAAAGCTGTTCCACACGCTGGCCGAATCAGCAGACACCTTGATGGCACAAGCTCTGGCGTTTGCCTTGGACGTCGCCGATGTTCGTCCCCTGCCACTGGTGCGCAACCTGCCATGCAAACATCCGCAAGGCGATGCCTATTTTCAGTTTGTCCGCAACATGGTGGGCGGCATGGCCAAGAACTTTCCCGCGCCGCTGAAGTGCGTGGACGCGGTCGAAGCTGCCACCCAGCGCAAATTTGAGGATGGCATGCGCTTTGAGCGCGACACCTTCATCAACCTGATGTGGACCCCCGAGAGTCGTGCACTGCGGCACATCTTCATGGCCGAGCGGGCCGCTTCCAAAATACCTGACGTGCCTGCGGATACGCCACAACGTGTGATCAATTCCGTGGCCATCATCGGTGCAGGCACCATGGGTGGCGGCATTGCGATGAACTTTTTGAACGCGGGCATCCCGGTGAAGATGCTGGAAATGACGCCTGACGCACTGGACCGTGGCCTTGCCATCATCCGCAAAAACTACCAGGCTCAGGTCAGCAAAGGCAAACTCAAGCCAGACAAATACGCGCAGCGCATGGCCTTACTCAGCACCACGCTCAGCTACGACGACCTCTCAGATGCCGACATGGTGATCGAGGCGGTGTTTGAAGAGCTTGGCGTCAAAGAAGCCGTGTTCAAGGCGCTTGACCGAGTCATGAAACCTGGTGCGATTCTGGCCAGCAACACCTCCACGCTGGACATCAACAAAATCGCCGCCTTCACCCAACGCCCGCAAGACGTGTTGGGCACGCATTTCTTCAGCCCGGCCAATGTGATGAAGTTGCTGGAAGTGGTGCGCGGTGAAAAGACCGCCAAAGACGTGCTGGCCACGCTGATGGCTTTGGCCAAGAAGATCAAAAAGACCGCCGTGGTGTCAGGGGTGTGTGATGGTTTTATTGGCAACCGCATGATCGAGCAATATGGCCGCCAGGCTGGATTTTTGCTTGATGAAGGCTGCACACCCGCGCAAGTGGACAAGGCGGTTGAAAAATTCGGCTTTGCCATGGGGCCGTTCCGCATGGGGGATTTGGCAGGCAACGACATTGGTTGGGCTATCCGCAAGCGCCGCGCTGTTGAAAAATCTGACATGAAGTACAGCAAAACCGCGGATTTGCTGTGTGAAAAAGGTCGCTTTGGCCAGAAGACCGGCGCCGGCTGGTATGACTACGTGCCGGGCAAGCGTGATGCGGTACCGAACACCGACGTTGTCAAAATGATTGAAGACCACCGCGCCAGTTTGGGGTTCACACCACGCCAAATTTCAGACGAAGAAATTGTGCAGCGTCTGGTGTATTCACTGGTCAACGAAGCTGCGCGCATTCTCGAAGAAGGCATCGCCAGCAAAGCCAGCGACATCGACATGGTGTATTTGATGGGCTACGGCTTTCCCATCTGGCGCGGCGGCCCAATGAACTATGCCAACGAGGTCGGCCTGTTCAACGTGGTGCAGGCCATGCACCGCTTTGCCCAGAACCCGCTGGATGATGCCCAGTTCTGGCAACCCGCGCCGCTGTTGGTCAAGCTGGCCGCTGAAGGCAAAGCATTTAGCTAAATTGGCATGTAGCCCATATAAATAAAGAGCTAGCAGCTATCAATTTTAAAATTTTGCGGGGCAGACCACAGGCACCTGACATGGACCAACCTTGCCCCCAACCCTTTTGGAGCACATCATGACATCCGCCATCATCATTTCCACCGCCCGCACGCCCCTGGCCAAAAGCTGGAAGGGCGCCTTCAACATGACGCACGGGGCCACGCTGGGCGGTCATGTGGTGCAACATGCGATTGCCAGGGCAGGCATTGAGGCTGCTGAAGTGGATGACGTCCTCATGGGTTGCGCCTTTCCTGAGGGTGCTACCGGTTCCAACATCGCGCGCCAGATCGCCCTGCGCGCGGGCTGCCCGGTGACTGTGCCAGGCATGACCATCAACCGGTTTTGCTCGTCCGGCCTGCAAACCATTGCGCTGGCCTCACAACGCATCATTGCGGGCGAGGGCGATATTTTTGTGGCCGGTGGGGTGGAGAGCATCTCGTGCGTGCAACAAGAGATGAACACCCACATGCTGCGTGACCCCGAGCTGATGAAGATGAAGCCCGAGGTCTACCTGAGCATGCTGGAAACCGCTGAAAACGTGGCCAGGCGCTACGGCATTTCCAGGCATGCCATGGACGAATACGGCGCTGCCAGCCAGCAAAAAGCCACGGCAGCGCTGGAGGCTGGTCTGTTCACTGCTGAAATCGCACCGATCACCGTCACCATGGGCGTGGCCGACAAAGTCATGGGCCTGACCACCCGGCAGGTCACGGTGAGCCAGGACGAGGGCATTCGCCCAGGCACCACCTATGACGGCATCAAGGATTTGCGCTCTGCCGTGCCCGGTGGCCTGGTCACTGCGGGCAATGCCAGCCAGTTCTCGGATGGTGCCGGTGCCGTGGTGGTGATGGACGAGGTGGTAGCCCAGCGCAAGGGCTTAACACCCTTGGGCCGCTTTCTGGGCTTTGCCGTGGCGGGCTGTGAGCCAGACGAGATGGGCATTGGCCCGGTGTTTGC